>JARFXO010000001.1:0-300000 GCA_029194665.1 Nitrospira sp.
ATGAGCATTGATGCTGTGTGGGAGGAAGTGCTGCAGTATATCCAAGAGAAGGTTCCAAGGCAGGTGTATGACACATGGTTTCTACCCGTTCGTCTAGACCGGATTGAGGACTCGACGGCGCATATTGGAGTCCCGAATAAATTCTTTGGAGAATGGTTGAGTACTCATTATGGATCCCTGCTGGCAGAAGCCATGACCACAGCTGGCGGAGGGGAGGTAATGACTGTCGCGTTTACCGTCCGTGAGAATGGAGCACGGTCGGAAAGTGAATCCCAAGGCGTCAGGAACGGGCCTCGGAGCCCAACGCAGGGCAAGCCTCGACGGGGAATCCAGCTGAACCCAAAATATACATTCAAAAGCTTTGTCGTTGGTGCGGGGAATCAATTTGCTCATGCAGCCTGCATGGCAGTGGCGGAACAGCCTGGACAGACCTATAACCCACTCTTTATTTACGGTGGTGTGGGACTTGGAAAGACGCATCTTTTAAATGCCATAGGGAATCATGTGGCTGAAAAGAGCGATTTACGCATTGCCTACCTGACCACGGAACAGTTTACCAACGAGGTGATCAACTCCATCCGCTATGACAAGATGATGGATCTGCGGAAGCGCTATCGACATATCGATATGCTGATGATCGACGACATTCAGTTCTTGGTCGGAAAAGAACGAACGCAGGAAGAGTTCTTTCACACTTTCAATGCCTTGTATGAAGGCCATAAACAGATCGTGCTCTCGAGCGACCGGTTTCCGAAAGACATGCCTGATATCGAAGAACGTCTGCGTTCCCGTTTCGAGTGGGGATTGATCGCCGATTTGCAACCTCCCGACGTCGAGACTCGGATCGCGATTTTGAGAAAAAAATCGGAGGATGAGGGAGTCAAGTTGCCGGAAGACGTGATCCAGTTCCTCTCCACGACGATGAAGAGCAATATCCGCGAGCTGGAAGGCAGTCTTGTCCGATTGGGAGCCTACGCGTCGTTGACGGGCCAAGTCATTACCCTCGATCTGGCCAAGAGCGTCCTCCGCGATCTGATCGGAGACAAGAAGAAGATCGTGACAATGGACGATATTCAAGAGGCGGTGTGTACCCAGTTCCATGTCAAACTAACCGAACTCAAATCGCGCCGGCGGAGTAAGACCCTCGTACATCCTCGGCAAATCGCGATGTATCTCTGTCGAGAGCTGACCGACGCATCGTATCCTGAAATCGGGCGGCAATTCGGCGGCAAGGACCATACGACGATCATTCATGCCTGCCGTCAGGTTGCAAAGTCTAAGGAGAAAGACACGACCTTGCATACGACGATTGAAACACTGAAAGAGCAAATTCTTCGGAGCTAAGAATCGGGGAGAATGTTTCCATGAAGGTACGGATAGGGCGAGATGAATTGCTGACCGGGCTTCAACGGGTTCAAGGCGTCGTTGAGAAGCGGAACACGATGCCGATTTTATCGAACATCCTCTTTGAAGCAAAACAGGAGGGAATAGAAATCGTCGCGACCGACCTCGAGATCGGCGTGCGAGGCCTGTACAAGGCCACCGTCGTTGAGACGGGAGGGGTTACCATTTCTGCCAGAAAGCTGTTCGAAATCATCAAGGAAGTGCCACCCGGTGAAGTTGAGCTCACCTCCGCCGAGAACAACTGGACCACCATTCAGACCGGGAAGAGCCAATTCAAAGTCGTGGGGTTGCCCAGTACGGAGTACCCGGCGTTGCCGACGATCGAGCGTGAGGGATTGACGCCGCTTTCGGGAGACGGCCTGCTTGAATTGATCCGAAAGACACTCTTCGCCGCTGGAGATAATGATGCTCGGTATATCTTGAATGGGCTCCTTGTCACCCTTCTCGCCACGGATAGAAAGACGTCACTTCGGCTAGTGGGCACGGACGGACACCGTCTCGCCGTGTCAGAGCAGGAGGTCGGAAAGACCGACACGAAGGGCGTCCCGCAGGAAATCAAGGCGATTATTCCGAAGAAGGCCGCACACGAAATCCGGCATCTCTTGGAAGAGGGAGGGGATAACGAACCGCTGATCGGTTTTACGAAGAACCTCATGATTTTTCGAAAAAGCGGCCTTTTGCTCACATCTCGATTGATGGAAGGCAACTATCCTAACTACCAACAGGTCATACCGAAAGAGAACGGCAAGAAGATCAGCGTGAACCGGGCTGAGCTGGAAAGCGCGCTGCGGCGAGTCTCGGTCTTATCGAAGGATAAAACCAGCGCGGTGAAAGTTTCGTTCGTGCCCGGCACGATGACTCTGTTTACCAGCAGTCCGGACTACGGGGAAGCCTCGGAAGATTTGCCTGTTCGATACGAGGGGGATGCGCTCAGCACGGGCTTTAACGCCCGTTATCTGTTGGATGTCTTCAGTGTGATGGACGGGGAAAGCATCTCTATGCAGATGGAAACCCCTTTGAGTCCCTGTCTGATACAGGAACCGGATAACCCGGGGTTCAAGTGTGTGGTGATGCCGATCAAGATCTGAAAAGGCTTCGCTAGCCGACCAACATGGACATCGAAAACTTTCTTTTCGCCTCACAGCCGACAAACCAGGTGACCGTGTGACGATTGAGTCAGGAAACGAATGACCACAGAAGACTCGCTTCAACCGAAATCAGACAGCTACAGCGCGGATCAGATCAAGGTCCTTGAGGGGCTTGATGCGGTGCGCAAGCGGCCCGCGATGTATATCGGGAGCACCAGCGTCGACGGACTTCACCACCTCGTGTATGAGGTTGTCGACAACAGTGTCGACGAACATATGGCGGGCTTCGGCCAGGCGATCGAGGTCACGATCCACATCGACGGGAGTCTGACGGTCATCGATAACGGAAGAGGCATTCCCACCGGCATGCACCCCACACAAAAGAAATCCGCAGCCGAGGTGGCGTTGACGGTGCTTCATGCGGGAGGCAAGTTCGAGCAGGGCGCCTACACGGTTTCCGGTGGACTACACGGGGTCGGGATCTCCGTCGTGAATGCCTTATCAGAGTGGCTTGAGCTCGAGATCTGGCAGGACGGCCAGGTATTCGAACAACGGTACGAACGAGGCAAGCCAAACGCGCCGCTCAATGCCACGGGCAAGACCAAGCGACGCGGCACCAAGGTTCGCTTCAGGCCGGACGGCCAAATCTTTGAGACGCTGGAATTCAGCTTTGACGTATTGGCTCAGCGCCTACGCGAGCTCGCTTTTTTGAACAAGGGCCTGGCCATCACTCTCAGAGACGAGCGGAAAGAGCCGGCGAAGGAACAAGTCTTTCTTTACAAGGGCGGCATCGTGTCCTTCGTCGAGCATCTCAACGAAGCCAAAACGCCGCTGCACAAGCCGATCTACGTCAAGGTCGAGAAGCCTGAAATGATTCTGGAGGTGGCGCTCCAGTACAACGACGGCTACGCCGAAAACCTGTTTTCGTTCGCGAACAACATCAACACCAAGGAAGGCGGGACGCACTTGGTGGGGTTCAAAGCTGCCCTCACTAGGACGATCAACAATTACGCGAACGCGAACGATTTGCTCAAAAAAGAGACCGAATCGCTCACCGGCGACGATGTGCGGGAAGGGTTGACGGCGGTGATCAGCGTCAAGGTCCGTAATCCTCAGTTTGAGGGGCAAACGAAGGCCAAGCTCGGGAACAGCGAGGTCAAGGGCGTGGTCGAGGCCGCGGTCAACGAGGCCTTGGGCAATTATTTTGAGGAAAACCCCCCGGTCGCGCGGAAGATCATCGGCAAGGCCGTCGACGCGGCCCGTGCCCGCGAAGCGGCCCGGAAAGCCAAGGATCTGATCAGACGCAAGAGCGCGCTCGACGGCGGCTCGCTTCCCGGGAAATTGGCGGATTGTTCCGAGAAGGATCCGGCCTTGAGCGAACTCTACATCGTCGAGGGTGACTCCGCGGGCGGGTCTGCGAAGCAAGGGCGCGACCGAAAGTTCCAAGCCATTTTGCCGCTGAAAGGAAAGATCTTGAACGTCGAGAAGGCGCGTTTCGACAAAATGCTCTCGAGTGACGAGATCAGGACGCTCATCATGGCTTTGGGGACCGGGATCGGCCGCAAGCGGGAAGAGGGCGACAAGTCGGAGAAAGATACCTTCGACATTGCGAAGGCGCGCTATCACAAGATCATTCTCATGACCGATGCCGACGTCGACGGGAGCCACATCCGGACCTTGCTTTTGACGTTCTTCTTCCGGCAAATGCCCGAGTTGATTGAGCGAGGCTATATCTACATCGCTCAGCCTCCGTTGTTCAAAGTCAAGAAGGGTAAGATTGAACGGTACCTCAAGGATGAGGGGTTGCTGAACGAGTACTTGGCCGATTTGGCGGTTGAAGACGTCGAACTGTACACGGAAGGAGCCCAAGGGTATGTGACCGGGCGCCGGCTGTTGCCGATCTTGAAGAAACTGATCGCGTTCGAAACCTTGCTCGGTCGGTTGAATAAGAAGCCTCATGAAGCCGCGATGCTGAGGGGTTTTGTGGATGAACCAGGGCTCGATCGCGAGCTTCTCAAGGATCGAGAGGCCCTCAATCACGTAGTGGTCGGTGTAAAGAACTCGTTCCTCCTGGCATTTCCGAAGTTGGAACCGACGTTCGAGATCGTTGCGGACGAAGAACATCAGTCCAACAAAGTCACGTGTCGGCTTCATGTCAACGGCATGACGCACAACATCGAAATCAACCACGACTTGGTGGGATCGGCCGACTTTCGAGAGCTTCAAAAACTTGCGCCGTCCGTCGTCGGACTCGGGCGGCCTCCCTATAGACTGAAAACAAAGGGTCAAGAACGGCAGCTGGTTTCTACCGCCGAGACGGTGAGGACAATTCTTGAACTCGGGAAGCAAGGCCTCGGTATTCAACGGTACAAAGGACTGGGTGAGATGAATCCGGGGCAATTGTGGGAAACGACGATGGACCCGGAGAAACGCACCCTCTTGAAGGTCCAGCTGGAGGACGTGACCGGCGTCGATGAAATCTTCACCATTTTGATGGGGGACGAAGTGGAGCCGCGAAGAAATTTCATCCAGGAACATGCGCTCGAAGTGCGGAATTTGGACGTATAACGTTATTCGTAATCGTGAATCGCAAGCAAGAGAAGACCGAGATGGACTCTTGCTTTCACGGTTCACGAAGAACGAATGACAACTAACGGTTAACGATTCGCGAGGGAAAATGCCTCCCGATGAACGTGTAGAACATATCGACATCGAAGACGAAATGCGCTCGTCGTACTTGAGCTACGCGATGAGCGTGATCGTGGGGCGCGCACTGCCCGACGTCCGCGACGGGCTCAAGCCGGTTCATCGCCGCATCCTGTTCGGCATGAATGAAATGGGCCTCGCCTCTAACCGGGCCTACCGCAAATCGGCCAAGATCGTCGGCGAAGTCATGGGGAACTATCATCCACACGGGAACATGCCCATTTACGACGCGCTCGTCCGGATGGCGCAAGACTTCAACATGCGTTACCCGCTCATCGACGGCCAGGGGAATTATGGTTCGATGGATGGTGATCCCCCGGCTGCAGAACGGTATACCGAAGCGCGCATGACGAAACTGGCGGAGGAGATGTTGGCCGACATCGACAGGGAAACCGTCGATTTCGGGCCGAACTACGACGAATCGAGGCAGGAACCGCTGGTCCTGCCGACCAGGGTGCCGAACCTGCTCATCAACGGTGCCGGCGGTATTGCTGTCGGTTACGCAACCAATATCCCGACACACAACATCGCTGAGGTCATCGATGGCTTGCTTCTGTTGTTGGAGAGCCCAGAAGTCACAATTGCCCAACTCATGAAGAAGATTCCCGGCCCTGATTTCCCCACGGCCGGGTTCATTTACGGAATGAGCGGCATTAAGGAGGCCTACGAGACCGGTCGGGGTCTGCTGACGCTGCGAGCAAAAGTGGTCGTGGAAACCGACCAGCGTACCGAGCGCGAGCGCCTGATCGTCACGGAGGTTCCCTATCAAGTGAACAAGGCGAAGCTGATCGAGAAGATAGCCGAATTGGTTCAAGAGGATCGAATCAAGGGTATCTCCGATCTGCGTGATGAGTCATCAGATCGCGAAGGGGTGCGGGTGGTGATCGAGCTGAAGCGGGGTGAAATTCCCTTGGTGGTGTTGAACAACCTGTATAAGCACACCCAGCTTGAAGCCACGTTCGGCGTCATCATGCTCGCGTTGGTCAACAATCGCCCTGAAATCCTGAACTTGAAGCAGATCTTGGCTCACTTCCTCGATCATCGTCGCGAAGTCGTGGTGAGGCGGACGGCGTTCGAGCTCCGAAAAGCCGAAGACCGGGCCCACATTCTGGAAGGGCTTAAGATCGCACTCGACCATCTCGATGCCGTCATCGGCCTCATCAGGCGGTCCCAATCGCCCGACGAAGCGCGGGCCGGCCTGATGCGCCAGTTCGACCTCACCGAAATCCAGGCCACCGCGATCCTGGATATGCGGCTGCAGCGTCTGACACAGCTCGAGCGAACGAAACTCGTCGAAGAATACCAGGAGGTGCTGAAGCAGATCGAATATCTCAAGTCGGTGCTGGGGAGCGAGGCGCTGGTACGGACCATCATCAAGGACGAGTTGGCCGAGATTCGTGAGTCCTATAAGGACGAGCGGCGCACCCAGATCGTCAAGGAAGAGGCGGAGATCAGCCTCGAAGACCTTATCGCAGAAGAAGAGGTGGTCGTCACGATATCTCATGCGGGGTACATCAAGCGTAATGCCGTATCGCTGTATCGCGCGCAGCGACGAGGTGGTAAGGGCAAGATCGGGATGGGTATCAAAGAAGAAGATTTCGTCGAAAACCTGTTTACCGCCTCCACCCATGATTCGCTCCTCTTTTTCACGGACGCGGGAAGGGTGTATTGGCTGAAGGTGCACGAAATTCCAGAGGCTAGTCGCGCCGCGAAGGGCAAAGCCCTTGTCAATCTGCTTGCCCTGTCCAGTAGTGAAAAAGTGACGGCTATCTTGCCGGTAGAAGAGTTCCGAGACGATCGCTATATCGTGATGGGGACCAGGAAGGGCGTTATCAAGAAGACGGAACTGTCTGCGTTCAGCAATCCCAGGCAAGGCGGCATTATCGCACTGGGATTGGAACCAGGCGATAAACTCATCGAAGTCCAGCTGACTGATGGGCAGCGCGAGATTTTGCTTGGAACCAAACAGGGCATTACCATCCGGTTCAAGGAGGACGAAGTACGACCGATGGGTCGTACCGCGTATGGTGTGAAAGGGATCACGCTCGAAGAGGGGAACGAAGTCATCGGTATGGAAACCATTACCCCCGATTCCACCACCTCGATCTTGACCGTCACGGAAGGTGGCTACGGCAAGCGAACACCGGTGGGCGAATATCGCGTTCAGGGCCGTGGCGGCAAAGGAATCATCAGTGTCAAGACGACCGAGCGAAACGGACCGGCCGTTGGATTCCTGCAAGTACGAGACGGCGACGAAATCATGTTGATCGCCGCGCAGGGCAAAGTGCTTCGTTGCAAGGTGGACGACATTCGTGAAATCGGTCGGAATACTCAAGGGGTTCGCATTCTCGACCTCGATGGCGAAGGGGATCGAGTCGTGGGTGTCGCGAGACTCGCGGAAGCGGTCGAACGAGAGGACGCTGGTTCGGAAGAGGTCCCCGAAGGCTAACCCGACCGAGCCGCGCAGTTGTTCAATGGACCATCGGATAGCGACCTCCATTCCTCCCACCGGTCCCAAGACCGTGAAGCCGCTCGATGTTATCGTCAAATTCGCGCTCGCGGTCTTCGTGGGATCCTTCGCCTTGATCTGGGGAGGGATGTACCTCAGTCGCCCCGATCGCTCGATTCCTCCCTACACGGTCGGTTCTCAATCCAGCTATCTCGTGACGACAGATGTTCCTTCAGGGACGCAAGATGACCAGGTCGAAAAACTGGTGAAGCGGTTTCGAAAGATCGGGCATCAGACACGCGATTTCGGTCCGATGAAGATCTATCCGACAACTCCAGGCGATCCGAAAAGCCGGTATAGACACATCGTGATTTATGTGTTTGATGACCACAGGCGGACTGATCCAGAAGTCCTGGCGAAATATCTGGCCGGAGACGCGACGGTCGTTCACGACTATGAAAGGTCGATGCGCGGATACTATCGACTCCAGGATCAGGATGAAGAAGGAGGAATAGGGCCTATCCTCAAGAATGGGCAGGTCACCAGCGACACACGGATCCTCTTCAAGGGACTTGTGACGGCCCCTTTGCCGGTTGAGGCGGAAACTGAGGAGGGTATCTCGATATCACCTCTCTAAGCCGCTCACGGATAACCGGATCTTGAATCATGGCGGTATGCGATACCAGCTCAACCCAAGATTTCTCCGATGGAGCGATTTCGAGGGCATTGGCGAGACTTGCGGGGGAAGCCTCCGTTTCACCGGGAATCTCTCCGACGCGAAAGGCAATGTCCGTGACAGACCCGGTTCCTGCCTCTGCCTGCAGCTTAGCCAGGAGTGCTGGTTTGAGGAACGTCAACTGCTGTAGCCAGACGGAATTCTTAACGATGAGGTAAAGCTTCTTGAAGCGAATCTGGGCGGGCCAGGTGTGAGATGCCATGGGCTCGCCCACGATGCCCCGCCAGCGACGCCGCAAACGAAGTTCCACGAGTCTCGATTCGAGACCGAGCCGGTTGGAAAGCCCTGAGAGGATGCTGCCGAAGGAATCGAGTGTACCTGGGCCGGTCATGTGGCATCATAGGCGGTAGGGGAAAAATAGATCAAGGCGTGGGTGTCGCGCCAGGGGTGCCATGGGTAAAGAGACGGACGATCATCGGAAAGTCGTGGCCACCAATCGGAAGGCCTACCACGATTATTTTATCGAAGAAAAGTTTGAGGCCGGGATTGTGCTCAAGGGCACCGAGGTGAAATCCCTTCGGGACAGACGAGTGAACTTACAAGACAGTTATGCGGACGTTAAAGAAGGGGAGGTTTTTCTCCATCACTGCCACATCAGTCCCTATAGTCACGGCAACATTATGAACCATGATCCGACCAGGACCCGCAAAATGCTCCTTCATCGAAAGGAGATCAACAAGCTCCTCGGGAAAACTCAACAGAAAGGCCTCACGCTGATCCCTCTACGAATCTATTTTTCGAAGAGAGGCCAAGCCAAGGTCGAAATAGGATTAGCCAAAGGGAAGAAACAGTACGATCGCCGAGAATCGATCAAAACTCGTGAAGCGGGCAGGGAAGTGGAGCGAGCGATCAAAGAACGAAAGTAGCATCGAAGTTCGTACTCGAGGACCACGCCTGAGACGATGGAGAAGCTCTTTCTACCTCCAGTCCAACGAATTAGACTGACACAAGAAAACATTCGCGGTACGCCGCTGTGAACGACGCACAAGAGCGCGAATGTCCGTTGGGCTACCGAATGAACGGCACCGTCCCCGGTCTGTGCCGTGAGAGGAGACCGTTCTATTTATTTTTCACCGTCAAGGAACACCGCCTTATACATCGCTCCAAAAACAGCGGTCAGCGCGAGCAACGCAAAAAATATCGTCATCATTGCTCTTCACCTCCTTTTATTCGATACAAAACATACCGTTCGAAAATGAACGAAATGAAAGTATGAAAAGTCGTTATAACCCGAAAAACTACCCGCTCCGCATATCGATCTGTTGGATAAACCAACAGATTATTGATCTCTTGACAACCGTTATCCTACGGCAGATCGTTCCACCGTCAGCTACCGATTTGCGAGCTGGAACATTGCGTACAACACTCCGAATATGGCTGCCAATATGGACACTTCGATGATGGAAATCATGATAATCGTTCACCCCCCTTCCACCTTCCTTAAGGTATCTACGCCTGCAAGATGAAGCTTCCATGATGAGATCGTGAAGAATTCTTCATCATTCGATCTCCCCTCCAAAAGGGGGTGCGAAGTCCTCGATGGAACAGGGGGCCTGATCGTTGGAAGCCGGGTTTCAGCATCGTTAGGGCTCAGGGGCGTAATGCGGAATAGACTAAGGCGGCCCTTCATGAGGACGTAGTCCAGAACCGATCTGTTCGATGGTCGACAGTATCAAGTTAATAGCACTCATGGCGAGTACGTAGTCGAGAAGTCCTCATCATTGCATTTCACCGCCCCTCGTCAGTTTCAACAAGCTCCTAGGACCTATGGGTGAAGGCCCTCAACGGGCGGTAAATACGGAACAGCCTGGAATGAAACAGACCTTGCATCTCCTATCTTCTCTGCGTGACGTCTTGACCGTTTCAACGAATGCCGCGAGAGGGATCCTCCGGCCAGTAGTCTCGGCCATGTTGCGGACTGTTCTTCCGGCCTGGTGCGTCCCCGCGATGATTGCTTGACTGAGTCCCGTAACGACGTACGGAAAGCACACCATTGAAGCAGCGATAATATTGTCCATATTGTCCTCCCCTTCATGATAAGGAAAGCTAACAACATCACATAAAGGGAGAACGAAGTCAAGGTGAAGCGGATTTCATCCTCCGTGAGAAGTTCATGTGCTGTCGATGTGGGGTCATGTGGGGTCACTGGAGGATGGCGCATCGTTTCCAAACTCTCGTCCATTAGGAAAGCACTTGACCATCCGTGACCTATATCGATTGACTGCTTTATCGAGAGGTCATTTCGCCCCGGTTATGGTCGTGCGAATTGTGTGTGGCGAAACGTGTGATGGCCATACGAAGTGGAGTGTCATGACAACCTTTGCAAGGGAAAGTCGTCTTGGAAGTGGGTGACTCACTTGGCAGGACAAAACGCTGGGAGGAGACGAGGTGAACTAAAATGGAGTCAGAACGTAGGTGGACGAGGTCAAAGTGCTTCGAGAGCCGCTAAGCAGGGCCCGATTGCTGGGCATGTGCTGGTAAACGCAGGGTGAAGACAGAGCCTTTGTTGACTTCACTGGTGACAGAAATACTACCCCCATGAGCATCCATAATTTCTTTCACGATGGGCAATCCAAGTCCGGTACCGGCGGAGTCTTTCGCGCGGGCCCAATCAGTGCGGTAGAATCGTTCGAAGAGATGGGGAATATGCTCCGGTTCGATCCCATGGCCCGTGTCCTCGACGGCCACGGTGACCTTAGAACTGATCGTTTGTAGACGAACCGTGACGGAACCACCGGATGGAGTGTACCGCAGCGCATTGTCGAGCAGATTGATCAATGCTTGTTTGAGCCACTGTGCATCGCCGAGGACGGACGGAACCGGTTGGGACTCAAATGTCAGGGCAATCCGGTGGTCATCCGCCAAGACCATCAGTTCATCCACGATCTCTTGAATCAACGGTTCCAGGGCGAGGGGCACGAGATTGACCGGCGGTTTGCTGCTGGTGAATTTCGCCAACGTCAACAATGGGCGAGTCAAGGCAATGAGCCGATCCACTTGCTGGAGGTTGTTGAGCAGCACCTCGCGATATTCTTCGACAGTCCTGGCTTTCATGAGGGCGACCTCCAGATTACCTTGCAAGATGGTCAAAGGAGTCCTCATCTCGTGGGCGGCGATTTCACAAAAGTTACGTTGGACTTCGCTGCTTCGTTGGAACTGATCCAGCACCGCGTTGACCGCCTGGGTGAGTCGCCGAAATTCCCGATAGGGTGAATCTACCGCCAGTCGTTTTCCGAGGTCGGCTTCCGACATCGTTTCTGCCCCGGCGCACAAGGCTTCGATGGGGGCCAGCACCTTCTTTGACAGCCAGAGGCTCCCGATCCAGGCGAGTAGAAGTGTGGCTCCGGATCCAAGCGTCAGCAGGAATACAAGCCCATGCAGAGTTTCCTGGTAATGGAGCAGCGACGTTTCCGCCTGCAAAACATACCGCACATGGTCTTTCCCGGCGAAGGGGAAGAACAAATGCCGCGCCGGCATCCCATCGGCCGAGTCCATCGTTTCAAACGTGATCTTCGAAAGCCGAACTCGTTCAAGCACATGCGGCGAAATCGAGACTTGCGCATCCGCACGGGGACTGTTCCACACCAGCCGGCCATCAGCCGAAAAGATCCGAAGGGCGTGCGAGATGTTGGGCAATAGGTGCTGTTCCAGCGTGCCGTGGGTTAAGTCATTAGCCGGCGCGGTGTCCTTGGTGTTGGTCCTCATGAAGTCGGGATACCGCTCCGCAATCTCGGCAAGGGACTCGGCCAATACCAACATTTGTCCATCGAGTAAGCGGTGCAACAAGACCTCGCTGGCAGCGTACACGAGCCCAGAAAACGCGAGAAGACCAGTCATCAGGACGACGGCGGACCAGCTGATCAAACTGCGCAGAGATTTCATGCAGGTGAGTCCGGCTCTTCGAGCATATACCCGGCACCACGCACTGTGGCGATCAAGGGCGGCGAAAAATCCCGATCGATCTTTGCGCGTAGAGCCCGGATATGGGCGTCGACGATGTTCGTCATGGGGTCATAGCTGATGTCCCACACATGTTCAATGATCGCGGTTCGCGTGAGCACACGATTCTTGTTCCGTAACAGAAATTCTAGGAGCGCATACTCCTTATTCGTCAGGAAGATTTCCTGCTCGGCGCGCCAGACACGGTGAGACGCCGGGTCCAATCGAAGGTCAGCCGCTTGAAGATGGGCAATTTGCTGGGAACTGCCTCGGCGCAAAAGCGCCCGAACGCGGGCGAGCAACTCCGCGAAGGCGAACGGCTTCGGCAGAAATTGATCCGCCCCCGTGTCAAAGCCGGATACCTTCGTCTCCACCGTGTTGCGCGCCGTGATGAGCAGCACCGGAGTTGTGATGCCCTTGTCTCGAACGCGGCGGCAGAGGGTCAAACCGTCAAGCTTCGGCAGCATCACGTCTAGAATCACGAGATCGTAAGGGTTGTTCAGCGCCAACGCCAATCCTGCTTCGCCATCGGCAGCAGCATCCACCGCATAGTACTCTTCTTTCAATCCTTTTTTGATGAATTGAGCAAGGTCCGCATCGTCTTCAACGAGCAGAATTCTCATGGTCTACCTCATGACAGAACCACGCAGATCGGCAGCCAAGGAATCGGTTGCTCAACATAGGCTGCTCTTGCAATCTGTGACCACCAGGTTGGTTGCTTTTTCGTCTGCTTCGAGGTCGATGGTCAGCCAGGCGATTCCCATCGCCCGCTCATCCTGATGGGCTCCACCGCTCCCCTCAAGGAGGCTGACGACATAATACCGGCCACCGGGAACTTTCGTGAACCAAAAATGGCCGGTTGGATTGGCCCTCGTCGTACGGAGATAGGGAATCAGTCGTTTATCGGTCAGCAGTTGGGCCATGACCTCACGAAGGCATTCCACAGGCGAGCCCTGCGTCATGAGGGGCTCTGACGAAGATGTCGCACCTTTGAGAGAGCAGGAGTAATCTCGCACATGTTTATCGAACCAATGGCGAGTATATGGAACCATTGGAATCAAGTAGATCGAGGCCCCTGCCTGCGTCACGGCTTTTCCAGAGGGTGTGCGCAAGAACACCTGTCCGGCCGCACTTCCCCGACCTTTCGCTCTGTAGGCGAAGAATTCTTTCTCATTGAAGGCTGGTGGGCTCGATGAGCCCGACGTCACCGCCTGTGCCGGTGCGACGAGGAAGCCGCTGATCAGCAACAACCCTGCAAGCCAGCACCCGAGTTGCCTGTCGCGCCTCGTCATGTCGAGGAAGCCGACGCTGCGGCGGGCTCGTCGGGCACGGTTGAAGCCGGGAGGGACTTGTGTTTGAGGGCGCGGCCTTTGTCCGGGGTCGGATCGGTGACAAGACCATACACTTCGCGACCTTCGTGGCCGTCCGGCAAATATTCCGTAATCGGCATCCCATCTTCACGAACAAACAGGAGACAATGACAGTACTTGTACATCTGCATTTCGTCGCAGGCGCAGATCCACCGTCGAAGCTTAGCTTCGGCTTCCTTATCCTTGTAAAAGTTACAAGGGCAGAGCGGTTTCCCGAGTTCGTCGATATGGGACGCTAATCCCTTGACGACCGCCTCCGTCACGGCAGTGTTGGGATGCATCGTGGTTCCGCTTTTCTCGGCAAAACCCTGTATGAACTTCCGGATCTTATCGAGACTTTCCTGCGTCGGTTCGGCCATGGACTTCTTCCTCCAGCGGTGGCGGGCAGAGTCGCTAGTTTACAAGGATAATTCGCTGCTTTACAATCCGTGCTCTCAGCTGATTCTCGTAAACAAGTCATGAAGGACATGTCAAGTCGACAGATCTTGCTGCAGCGGCTGGTCTCCGAGTTGAGTCCGGCGGTCGCGGAGGCTGTGGTAGCTGCCTTGCGGGCCACCCACATGCTGGATGCCGAGGCGCGGGTACTGACCCTGCTGGATGAGCTCCAAGAGTTGTCCGAAAAGGCAGCAGGCTCAGCGATGGCGGCATTGCCCGAGCTGAACCGGCGGGCGGGCCTCTCGCATAGCATCTTGTGGCTCGACCTGGGAGTGACGCTGGCTCAGTCCTCAGGGGCCTCCGCGCTGAAGTATTTCAAGGACAGTCCTTTGAGCCTTGGGCTGATCGAGGAAGGCGATGCGCGCACAGAAGTCTTAACAATCGGTCTGGAAATTGCTGAGCAAGACGCCAACGTTGCGCTCGAATACATCCGCCATGCCCCGGGGATTCTGTCAGAGGTGCCTGCCACGCAGTTGCGACCCTGGCTCGATATCGGCCTCGAACTGACCCAGGTCAATGTCGTCGTCGGTCTTGAGTTTATCCGACAAATCTCCAAGCTGGCTTCCGTGCTGCCTTGGGAGGCGGTGCGTAGCTGGGCCACGGTGGGCATGAAATTGGTTGTGCCGAATAGCCTCGGGAAGCCGGACTATGTGGCGACCATGGAATTTCTAAGAACCAGCCCATCGATTCTTGGAAATATCGAAGACCCTCCGGTTCGGGGAAAGGTGGTATCCCTGTGCCTTCTGTTGGCCGAACATTCACCCGTGTCCAGCCTAACGTGGCTCGCAGAATCACCCGCCCTCTTAAGTCGGTTACCGTCAATGGAATGGCGGATCCGGCTGGTGCAGTACGGCGCCCTGCTTGCCGAGAAGCAGGCTGAAGTGACGGTCGATTACCTGCGTCGCGCCCCCGAACTCGTGGGACTCATCGGAAATGGACCCGAAGCCCTCCCGCGATTCGAGAATTGGTTTAAGACCGGGATGGAAGTAGCAGCCTACAGCCCAGAGGGAGCACGTGCTTATTTTTCAGTAGCGTCAAGAAAAGCGCTGGCTTCGATCGAACAAGCCTTGAGCGGGGTGCCGTTTCGGCGGGTCGCGCGACGAGTGAAACTGTTCGTTCAAGGACTCTGTGGAACCGATGTGACCGTGATGGCGCTTCCTGATGCTGTGACTTCCCCAGCCCGGGCGACGGTCAGTCCAGACGGGAAGACTATTTCCTTGCCGGCGCTGCTCCGTCGGTACTCGACGGCCGCGGAAAACGAACGGCTCTATCTCGTGATGGCGGCGCATGAAGCTGGACATTTGGAATTCGGTACCTATCGACTCCCGCTTGAATCTCTCGCCGACTTGGTTGAAACCGTACGGCGCCGATATGGTCGATCCAATAAGGCGAGACCAGAGACACTAGCCGCCTTCTTTCAGATGTATCCGAACCCTACGCTGGTGCGGGATCTATGGGCGGTGCTGGAGGATGCGCGTATCGAATTCCTGCTGCAAATCGAGTATCCGGGACTCCGGTGCGACCTTGCGAGATTCGCTACGGAATCCATCGCTCCGCGCGATCCAGCTCACGGAGTAACGGCCAAAGAATTGATCGTCGATGGTCTCCTGAGACTCTCCACCGGTGAAGCAGTAGATACCGCAGTGCCCAAGGCTGTCAGTGAAGAAGTCTCAATCCTCTGGAGTATGTGCCGTTCCGTTCTCAAGACTACGGCCACGGCGGAAGAAGCGGTTCGTGTGGTCGATGGTGTCTACATGCGGTTGGAGGAGCTGCTGGTGGCTCGCGACGAGATGATACGCGCAGACCGACGCGAGAAGCGGAAGGATACAGAATTGGGAGGGACGAAATGGGAGCAATCGGATGACCAATACCGGGCTGTGACCGATGTGGCCTATCGTGGCTCGATGAATCCGGAGTTCATCACGTGGAGGCAGGAACAATTCGACCGGCACCACGAGTCTCGGGCACAATCGGACGGCCGAACGAAGGAGAATGTCCGGAGGGGCGAACAAGATCTCCGAAGCAAAGATACGTTGAGCGAGGGGTATTCATTGCCGTCCATTGTGGATGAGTGTCTCACGCTTGAGTTGGACGCACGACCGATTCGGGAAGTCAGCGCTCATGGCGAGCGAGCCACCCTCTACGCTGAGTGGGACTATCGGATTGAGGATTACCGGATGAATTGGTGTCGCGTGGTGGAGCAACCCGCGGATCTGGGATCCGACGACTTCGTCACGGAGACGTTGGTCTCGCACCAGAGTACTGTCAAGTCACTGCGCAGGTTTTTTGAAGGCTTGCGTCCCCCAACCTTTCGCCGCGTCTCGGGGCAACCCGACGGGGAAGAGGTGGATCTCGATGCGGTTGTCCGGCGAACAGCGGAACAGCGGGCGGGCATGGTAGGCGACGATCGGCTGTACATCCGGCGGGAAAAACGAGAGCGCGACGTGGCGGTGGCCTTCCTCGTTGATGTCAGTGGATCCACAAGCCGAGATCTTGGAACCGGTCGTCGGGTCATCGACATTGAGAAAGAAGGCCTGATACTCCTCTGTGAAGCACTGGATGCCGTCGGCGATCAGTATGGACTCTATGCCTACTCGGGCCAAGGACGAGGGAAGATAGAGTTTCTCACGATCAAGGACTTTGACGATCGACTCGGGGGAGAGACAGCCCATCGTCTTGGTGGTCTGGCTCCTCGTCATCAGAATCGCGACGGCGCGGCGATTCGGCACGCAACAGCGAAGCTGCTGACCAGGGAAGCCAAGAACCGACTCCTCGTGCTGTTGAGCGATGGAAGACCATTGGACGACCAGTACAAGGACGCGTACTCGTTGGAAGATACGAAGGTGGCACTTCGTGAGGCAAGACAACAGGGAGTCGAACCTTTTTGTATCACAATCGATCGGGAAGCTGAAGATTATCTACGCAGCATGTACGCCGATGCACGATACTGCGTCATAGACCACGTCGAAGCATTTCCGGCGAAGTTGCCGAGAATTTACAAGCAATTGACTGCGTAAGAGCTCGAGGGCATGACGAACTCGATCGGAAAGACGACCATCCCTGCATGGTTGTACAAGCTTTTCACAGGGCATCAGTATCCCTATGTCCGTCGACTGGCCAAGTTCGGACAGACCGTCAAGCCGGGTGAAGACCGCCCGGAGCCGACGAAGGAGATGATCGAAGCAAAGTTCTGGGAAGTCTACCCGCGTTGCCGAGTGAAAGTATTGCAGGAGGTCAAAGAAGGGATGATCGTGGTCTTTCATGACCTGGATGAGTATCCTCCGGGCGGCTTTCAAGAACTTGTCAATAACCCGGAGGAGTTTCTGGCAAACACATTCGGCAAAAAGAAGATCAAGGTCAATTTCTACGACGGAGATAATTTCGTCTGCACGATCAACTTCAAAGTTGCGGGCTGGACGGAGCACGAACACGCGTGAAGAGTGAGGTGGTCATGATGAAGCGACCGAAAGTGACGGTAGTAGGTGCGGGGAACGTCGGAGGGACGACGGCTCAGCGGTTGGCTGAGAAGAATCTGTATGACGTGGTACTGCTCGATATTGCCCAAGGAGTTCCACAGGGAAAGGCCCTCGATATTTCACAGGCGGGGCCGGTCTGTGGGTACAGCACACAGGTGGTCGGCACCAACGATTACGCCGAAACAGCCGGATCATCGATCGCCGTGATCACCTCAGGCAAGCCGAGAAAGCCCGGGATGAGTCGAGACGAGTTGCTGGCGACGAATGCCAAAATCGTGCAATCCGTCGTCAGAGAATTAGTCTCCCGCTCCGGGGATATTATCCTGATCCTCGTCACCAATCCATTGGACGCCATGGTTCATGTGGCGCGTTCTGTCAGCGGTCTCCCTAAATCGAGAATCATCGGGATGGCCGGAGTCTTGGATTCGGCAAGAATGCGGACGTTCATTGCCGCTGAATTGAATGTACCAGCTACGGAGGTGCAGGCCATGGTATTGGGCGGACATGGCGATACGATGGTGCCGTTGCCGCGTTATACAACCGTGCAAGGTAGGCCGGTGTCGGAACTCATGTCGAAGGAGAAACTCGATGCGATCGTCAAACGAACGCGACAGGGCGGAGCCGAAATCGTGGGCCTTTTGAAAGCGGGCAGTGCCTTCTATGCGCCGTCAGCATCAGCGGTGGCGATGGTTGAATCGATCCATAAAGATGAGAAGCAGGTGATGCCGTGCGCGGTGCTGTGTGAAGGGGAGTATGGACTCAAAAACGTCGTCGTCGGGGTTCCGGTGAAGCTTGGACGTGGAGGAGCCGAACAGATCCTGGAGTACGAACTGACCAGTGATGAACGGGCGGCGTTGGAAACCTCGGCGAGCGCGGTGCGGGAACTCTGTGCCACGGTCGATCGGTTGATGACACAGGATTAGGATGAGTCAGTGGAAAGAAGACGAGTCCCTCATCATTGACGAGTGACCGACGACCAGTCCAACCTGGCGGCTTGACAATCGGAGAAAAGCTACAGTACAGACATCGGACTAGACAATCAACCGTTCACAGGAGAGGAAGCAATGAAATTTCTTGAAGATCCGATGCAGACGATGGGGGCAGGATTTGCGCTGTCCATCGTATTGATAGTGATATATTTGGGCTTAACCGGAATTGGCGCGGGTGATGCCGAATGGGCCTCGCTGATCCTTCGCTGGATTCACTTCCTAGCGGGGATCACGTGGATCGGGCTCTTGTACTTCTTCAATTTGATCAATGCCACCTTCCTGAAAAGCTTGGATGGTCCCACCAAAAATATTGTGATTCCGAAGCTCATGCCGATGGCGCTCAATTGGTTCCGACACGGAGCGACGGTAACCGTGCTGGCCGGTGTGTTGTTGTATGGCCACATGTACCACAAGGGCGGAACGGGAGCCGTGGCTTTGGCGATCGGTGGGCTGCTCGGCATTATCATGATGGGCAATGTCCATGGGATTATCTGGCCGAACCAGAAGAAGATCATTGCCGCCGTCACTGCCGCGGCTCAGGGGACTCCAACCCCCCCTGAGATGGCTCAGTGGGGACGGAGCGCATTGCTGGCCTCGCGTGTGAATTTCATGCTGTCGATCCCCATGTTGCTTTTCATGGGTGCCGGCAGCCACTTTAGATAGAGCCTGTGCCTTATCCTGATCTTGGCCGGTGGGAGTAAATTCTACCGGCCAGGTTTACATCTCAACCTTATTTCTCCTGCCCTCTAGACCCAGCCTCAGAGTAGGTCCCCTAGCCTTAACTTCTTGAGATTCTGACCTATTTAGGACTGTTGCCTTGTCCATTGCCTTGACGGGCGAAGCGATGGAGCCGTATAGTACGATTTCTACATTGAGGACGTAGATCGGAAAAAGTATGTCTACGACTGCAGAACCACGCCTTGTACAACAGACGGAGGGTGCTCCTTGGGAGATCGAGGGGTATCTCAAAGTCGGTGGGTATGAAGCCTGGAAGCGTTGTGTCAAAGAATTGAAGGCGGCTCAAGTTATTGATGAACTGAAGAAAGCCGGACTGAGAGGGCGAGGCGGAGCAGGGTTTCCGACGGGAATCAAATGGGACAAGGTTTTGAACCACCGAGTCCCAGAGCGATATTTTGTTTGTAATGCCGGTGAGCACGAGCCAGGCACGTTCAAAGACCGCTATCTATTGAAAACCTTGCCGCACCAATTGATCGAAGGCTGTCTGATCGCGTCTCATACGGTGCAAGCGAAAGCGTCCTTCATTTACGTGAATCATGAGTACCATGAAGAGCAGCAGAATCTGAAGAAAGCTTTAGCACAAGCGAGAGAACGGGGACTTCTAGGGAAGAATGTGTTGGGCAGTGGAGTCGATGTTGAGCTGGAGGTCTTTGAAGGCCATGGTAGCTACGTGGCCGGTGAAGAGACGGCCATGCTTGAGTCGATGCAGGGGCGCCCTGCGATGCCACGGCAGAAACCTCCATTTTATCCGACGGACTTCGGCCTGTATGGCAAGCCGACTCTCGTCAACAATGTGGAGACGTTGTGCAACATTCCTAGGATTCTTCACAAAGGCGCCGCGTGGTTTACTCAAGTTGGAACGGAGAAGTGTCCAGGAACAATGATGTTTTCATTGAGCGGCGCGATCAATCGTCCCGGCGTGTACGAGATGCCGATGGGTGTGACCATCCGTGATCTGATCGAGCAATGTGGTGGCGGAGTTCCCAATGGTCGCAAGATCAAGGCGGTCTTTCCCGGTGGTCCGGCGTTTTCCATGGTAACGGCTGATCAGCTCGATCTTCCCATGGACTTCGATTCGTTGAAGAAAGCTGGGACGGGGCTAGGATCGGCCGGTGTGATCATCGTCGATGATGCGACCTGTATGGTGGCCAAGACGTTGCACTTTTCAAATTTTTTCAAGAACGAGAGTTGCGGGCAATGTCCCCCCTGTCGAATGGGGACCATCAATCTAGCTGCGCTGATGACTAAGATTGAATCGGGGCAGGGTACGCAAAAAGACTTGGACAGTCTGCTCCAACTGTGTGGATTCGTCAAAGGGACTGGGTACTGTACCCTCGTAACCGGAGCCTCAGTATTGGTGCAAAGTAGTTTGAAGCTGTTTCGTCACGAATATGAGGACCACATTCGGCTCCAGAGGTGTCCCTATCAGGAAGCGCCGGCGGGGATTGGTGCTCATTCTTAGGAGGAGTCATGCCACGGGTGACTTTTCTTCATTCGGACGGGCGAAGCGGGGAAGTAGAAGAGAATATTTCTCTCCTCGATGCCGCAAAAGAAGTGGGGTTCCGGTTGAATCATGACTGTGGAGGAAATGCCTCCTGTACTACCTGCCGAGTGGAAGTTCAGATGGGGCATGAGCACCTCTCGGAGATCGATTTCGATGAGCAAGACTTGCTGGATCGAGAAGCCTTGACAGAGCCATGGCATCGCCTTGCCTGTCAGGCACGTGTCTTGGGGGATGTCGTCGTGCGCGTCCCAGAAACCAAATGGGAGAATCCGGCAACAGCGGCGACGGAAGCGCGGGGTTGATATTCAAGAAACAGGTGTTAGACTAACGTTCTAACCCGTTGGTGCGGGTTGGACTGACCCATAGAGGAGGAAGGCGATGGTTACAATTACGTCGGTGGCGGAACAGAAGATCAAGGAGTTGATGGCCGAGGAAAAAGACGTCGTCGGATTGCGGGTGTACGTCCGCGGCGGCGGGTGTCATGGCTATCAGTATGGGATGGCCTTTGAATCCAAAATGGCCGAAGACGATACCGTTATCGAAAAGGGTGAAGTGAAGCTCATTATGGATTCTCAGAGCGCCCCATTGCTTCAAGGGGCGGAAGTCGACTATGTCGACAGCGTGCAAGGCTCAGGCTTTTCAATCAAGAATCCTCAGGCCAAAACGACGTGCGGCTGCGGCAGCTCGTTTAGCGCGTAACCTTGACCGCGGAAGCGTCGCCACGGGATCGTCGTAGAATGTCGGCAATGGACCTCCGGGTGAGGGCCGCTCATATCCTGAGTGGTCCTCACTGTTTACTCCACTCCAAGAGACACACAATCGAATGTCACAGGTACATGTGACAAGACGGTATCGTTTTTGCGCTGCACACAGGCTTCACACCGACCTCCTCTCGGCCGAAGAAAATTGGGCTGCCTTCGGAAAATGTAATAATCCAAATGGTCATGGGCATAACTACGTTGTGCTGGTCACAATCAAGAGCGGAGCGGTGCAGGAATCGTGTGACCTTGATCGACTCGACCGGTTGGTTAACGAGAGGATCATCGATCGCTTCGATCATGTGGACCTCAATCGTGACCCTGCGTTTGCCGAACTAACCACAACTGGAGAGAACATCGTCAAGCTAATTTGGGACATCCTGGAGCCGTTAGTGACTAACGGCTGTCTACAAAAGGTTGGAGTCATCGAGACCAGGGACAACTATTTCGAATACGCAGGCGTCACCTAAGGCGACGAGGAAGCGCGGTGAATAAGCAACCGAAGAGAGAGAGGAGACGGGAATCGCTGGAAGACAGCAGCGGGAGTAGAAAGCCCGCGGATCTACCGGTGCTCCAATCACTGGTCACAGAGATGCTGCTCGCCTTAGGGGAGAAACCGAGTCGTAATGGGCTACTCAAAACACCGGAGCGTGTTGCCAACGCGCTGGCCTTCATGACGCAGGGCTACCAGCGCAATATCGACCATCTGTTGAACGGCGCCCTCTTTCCGATCGAGTACGACGAAATGGTCATAGTCAAAGACATCGATTTCTTCAGCATGTGTGAACACCACCTGCTCCCATTTTTCGGCAGAGTGCACGTCGGGTACTTGCCCAACAAGAAAGTCGTCGGTCTTAGCAAGATCCCCAGAATCGTCGATATGTTCGCGAGGCGACTACAAGTTCAGGAACGGTTGACGGTTCAAATCGCCGAAACGTTGAGCACCAAGCTGAATGCACATGGCGTCGGGGTCGTCGCCGAAGCACGACACCTTTGCATGATGATGCGCGGGGTGGAAAAACAGAACACGGTCGCCGTCACCAGCTCCATGTTGGGAGCGTTTCGCAGCCAATCACAGACTCGCGAGGAGTTTTTGAAACTGATTCGACGTGGTAGCGTCGGCGATCCCGAGTGATGGTTTGCTGAGTGCCCGCTCAGCCACCTCGTTTATCTTGTGACATCCGACACAAAAGAGTGGACGGTTTCGTTGAACAGGTCGGGTTGTTCCAGATTCGAAAGATGGGCGGCGCCTGGAATAATGGTCAAGCGGGCATTGATGATTTTGTCTGCCATAACCTTCGCGTCGGATGGTGGGGTGGGCAGATCTAGGCTACCGACGATAATTTGAACAGGACATGCCATCCTTGTGAGAAGAGGGATGGAATCTGGCCTCTCAGCCATCGCCATTAAGGCGCCCGCTATACCGCTGACTTGGTTGCCCTCGATCATCGCACGCACGCGTTGAACCAGCTCCAGCCTCGTCTGGATCGTTGCGGGACTTAGCAGCTTGGGAATCATGACGTCAGCGATCGCCCGCGCACCTTGTTTGTACGCAATCCGAGCCATGTCGAACCGCGCCTGTTTCCCTTCGTCTGTATCCGCTTGGGCTCTCGTGTCGGCCAAAACCAGTCCTTTCACACGCTCGGCATATTTCCTATACAATGCGAAGAGAATGTACCCTCCCATGGAAAGTCCGACGAAGACGGCCTGCTGGATCGACAGATAATCAAGCAGAGCGCGTACATCATCAGCTGCTTGGTTGAGAGAATAATGCCAGAGGGGTGCATCGGACTCGCCATGCCCGCGCAGGTCGATCGTAACGACTCGGTGCTGGGATGAAAGCGCGTTCTCCTGGTCCGCCCACATGGTCCGGTTGAGCGGAAAGGCATGGAGAAAGACAAGGGGAAGGCCGGTTCCCTGATCATTGAAGGCGAGGGTGATGCCGTTGATGTTGCCTTGCACGACCTTCTCCGTAGGCTGAGGTGTTCGTACCACTGACTGTCTGCAGGGTCAAGAGGTCATTTGCGATCATGCCAAGCGGCGTATACAATCCCCGCGATTCTCAAGGAGTGAAATGAGCCCCTCTCGTGATCAGACTCCTGATCTATTCACCTCTCACGACCATGAAGATATGGTCGTAGCCCCGCTCGCCGAACGGATGCGGCCGCAGCAGTTTGGGGATTTTGTAGGGCAAGATGACATCACGGCGCAGGATCGACCGCTGCGGCGGGCCATCGAGTCCGATCAGCTCTCGTCCACGATCTTCTGGGGACCACCCGGATCAGGGAAGACGACGCTAGGTCATCTCATTGCCCGGCATACGAAGGGGCAGTTTGTTCCATTCTCGGCTGTGACCAGCGGCGTACCCGAGTTGCGCACGATCCTCAAGGGGGCCGAGCAGCGCCGAGCGGTCAGCGGGCAGCGGACCATCTTATTCGTGGATGAAATCCACCGCTTTAACAAGGCACAGCAAGACGCGTTTCTTCCGTATGTCGAACGTGGCACTATCATTCTCGTCGGGGCGACCACGGAGAATCCTTCCTTCGAGGTCATCAGCCCGCTACTGTCGCGGTCGCTGGTTGTTGTCCTCAAACCGCTTACTGAGGAGGCGTTAGGTCTGATTCTTGATCGCGCGCTCGCCGACGTCGGCCGAGGTCTAGGTGAGTACAAAGCGCAGCTCTCGCCGGAGGCCAGGCAGCGGCTGATCTCGTTCAGCAATGGTGATGCACGGGCGGTGCTCACATCGTTGGACTTCGTGGTAACGCAAGCGTCTGCTGGACCCGATGGCAGGCGTGTGATCGATAAAGCGAAGGTGGAAGCCGCGTTGGGAAGGAAGGTGCTGAGGTACGACAAGGCCGGCGAAGAACACTACAACATCATCTCGGCCTACATTAAAAGCCTTCGGGATTCCGATGCGAACGGGGCGCTCTATTGGCTCGCCCGTATGCTGGAAGCCGGCGAAGATCCGAAATTCATCGCGAGGCGGATGGTGATCTTTGCATCCGAGGATATCGGCAATGCCGACCCCTTCGCACTGATAATCGTCATGTCGGTCGCGCAGGCCGTTCAATTCGTGGGGTTGCCTGAAGCGCAGATCAATCTGGCTCAAGGCACGACGTATCTCGCTTCGCGACCCAAAGACAACGCGTCGTATGTCGGTCTGTTGGAGGCCCTCCAGGACGTCAAAGCCCATGGAAATCTTGGAGTTCCCCTGCATCTTCGGAATGCCGTGACCCCGCTGATGAAGGGATTAGGGTATGGGCAGGAGTATCGTTATGTCCACGATGACCCATCGGCACGAACTGAACAAACCCACCTACCACCACCACTGAAAGATCGACGGTATTACCGCCCGAAGCCGCGGGAATAGGGCCAATTATCCTCTTTTACTTTGTAGTCTAATCGGTTATACTTAGAGCGATGAAGCGAGTAGAAGGAAAATCGCCAGTTGGCGTGGCTGCACTGAGCGAGCGGAGGAAGTTTGTCCGGGCGACGTTGGTCGGCTCCGCCTTGGTGTCGCCGAAAAGCGGCGGGCGCGCCTGTACCGCCGTCCTGGATAATGTAAACAAGATCGGGGCCGGTCTTCACACCAAAGATCGCTTCCCTCCGAATGAAAAGGTTACTGTTTCGCTCGCCTTCCTCGATTCCGATCGAGTCGAGCAACAGGAAAAGCTCGACGGAACCGTCGCCTGGGTCAAGCCTTGGGGCAAGAAAGGTTTCTTGATCGGAGTTGTGTGGGACGAATTGGTGACGAAAGAGAAGAACCGCTGGCTGTATTACTACCTCGAGGAAACCCTCAAGGCCTCTGTTTAAGGTTCTCTTCCACAACACCATCGCGCCATTGATGAACACCAGCGTGCCGACCTATATGGAAGGCCGCGCTAAGCCAGCGACACGAGCTGTCGTTTTACATTTTCTAATTCTGCAGACAGCGATTCCCAGCGCGAGGTCAGTCGTTCGAGATCACGCTTCCAGGCCGCTTGTTCTTGATGCAGGAGGTTCCAACGATCGAACTCGGCGTAGAGAGTCGAATCGGCCAACTCCGCTTCGCGCGCCTTGATCTTGGTCTCGGCCTCGGTAATTTCTGCTTCCGCTCGGGACACCTGCTTTTCCAAGCGTGCCTGGGTTTTGGTTAGATCGCGTCGCTCTCCTCCCCGCCCTTTTGGCTGGACTTGCTGGGCCATCGCGCGTGTAGGGCCGGAAGCAGATGGTTTTGCGGTTCCCTCGAGTTCTTCGCTTGTTTCCTTTATCGATTCGAACTCTTGAGCCTTCTTCCACAGGTAGTACTCATAATCACCAATAAAATTTCGAGCCTGACCCCCTTCGATTTCGACGACCCTGGTGGCGATGCGCGCAAGAAACGTCGGATCATGGGAAATGAAGAGGATGGTCCCTGGGAATTCAGCCAGTGCATCAGTGAGCACATCCACCGAGGCCGGATCCAAATGGTTCGTCGGCTCGTCGAGAAGCAACGTATTCGCCGGTTCAACCAACATGCGGGCTAAGGCGACCCGGTTCCGCTCGCCGCCGCTCAGGGCCTTGATCGGCTTTTTCTGATCTTGTCCTGAGAACAAGAAGGCACCGGCGATTCCTCGTAGAAAATTCATTTCCGCATGTCTCGTGACTTCTTCGAGTGACTCAAGAATCGAGTGCTCTGGGTTCAAAGTCTCCGCTTGATGTTGCGCAAAGTAGTGCAAGGTGACTCCGTGCCCTACCGTTCTGGTGCCGGTATCCAGTGGGAGTACGCCCGCGAGCATCTTCAGAAGAGTGCTTTTTCCCGCCCCGTTTTCACCGACCAGCGCGATACGTTGGCCCCGCTCCACGGAAAAATCGAGGGTTTTGTAGACCACCTTTTCACCATAGCGCTTACTAGCTCCGGCTAGATCCAATACCTGGCGGCCGCTCGCTGAGGGAAGGGGAAACCGGAACTTGACCCGCTTTGGATCTCGTTGGATTTCAATCCGCTTGACCTTTTCAAGCTGTTTGAGACGCGATTGAACCTGGCTGGCCTTGTTGGCCTGGTACCGGAAGCGATCGACGAACTTCTGAACGCGGGCAATCTCTTTGGACTGTCGAGCCGCCGAGGCTTGTAGCTGGGAATCCCGCTCCGCTTTCAACTTGCGGAAGAGGGAATAGTTGCCTCGGTACTCCTCGATCTTGTGATGCCGTAGTTCCCAGATGTGCGTGACCACACGGTCCAGAAAAGCGGTATCGTGGCTGATGATCAGGAGCGTCATGCCGGATTGGAGCAGAAACTGCTCGAACCAACGCTGAGTCGGCTTATCCAAGTGGTTGGTCGGCTCGTCCAGCATGAGCACATCTGGGTTCGATAGAAGCAGATGGGCCAGCGCGACCCGCATTCGGTAGCCTCCGGACAGTTTCTCGACAAGCCGATCAAAATCGACTTCCGTAAAGCCCAGCCCCATCAAGATGCGCTTGGCTTCGTGTTCAGGGTACTCATCGCGATGCGCAGCATCGAGGACGGTCTTTCCGGTAATCGTTTCGAGTTCTTGTGGAAGGTAACCGATCCGGAGCCGAGGCCGCTTGCGGATCGAGCCTTTGTCCGGCGACTCTTCACCAAGAACCATCCGAAAGAGCGTCGTTTTTCCGGCGCCGTTCGGGCCAACCAAGCCCACTCGCGAATTCGGGCGAAGATGCGCGGAGGCTTCAGTGAGCAGCAGCTTCGTGGAATATTGCTTGCTGATGGATTCAATTTGGAGCATCGACACAAACCTTCCGTGTGAAATCGGACGACTGGGTCACCCGAGATGAGCTCGAAGGAAGTGAACGGTTAGGAGGTTGGGAGGCGGGGCAATGTGATGAAATTAAACAGAGTAAACATTCTAGAATCCGAATCTTTGGACAATGGAGGCGCTCATCCCCCCGAGAGGATTACGATCTATCTCACAAGAGCGGCCCGCGCCCGCAAGCGGAACGTTTATGAATGCCAACGTGGGTTGAAGACTCTTTCCGATCGCGCCAATTACGATACTGTGAAACTTAGCGATCGACTCAACCGATTATCAGAAAACTGCAAAACACTTGTGGGTTTTATCCGTCGGCACAATTACGAAAAACCTCAAAATAGCCGACGGTACGCACAAAGTGCGGGTTGGTGGAGCTGGCCGGGATTGAACCGGCGACCTCGTGAATGCCATTCACGCGCGCTCCCAACTGCGCCACAGCCCCAGTCTAGAATAATTCAGAGCGCTAAATTAATATAGAAAATGCAGTATCGCACCGACTTTGCGCATGCTAACACGCAGCTTAGAGTCAGTCAATCGACCAATCGACGACGCAATTCGGCACAAACGATGCGTCACCTTGCCGGTCATGAACACGCATGCTAAGATACCGCGCTTTTCACTTCTCGATGCGGAGAGGTGCGAGAGTGGACGAATCGACATGCTTGGAAAGCATGCGTCCCGGCAACGGGACCGTGGGTTCGAATCCCACCCTCTCCGCCAAACCGCACTTCGTGTGTACCGCCCGCTCTTTATTCGGTGCATCGTAATTTCTGCGGGCAGATAGATGCCTGAAGTGTTGACGGTGTTGGAGGGTCTAGGAGGTTGAAGAACAACCATCCGTTCGCCCTAAGGTTCTCGAAGGATGAACGGAGCGGTCCTTGAATATCCTGAGGTTTTCCGTTCGTGCTCAGCTTGTCGAAGCACACAAATCGAGTTGTTCAGCAGACTGCTAGATCGAACATAGGGGCTGGGCCCTGTGCAATAGAACCCTGTGAACCCCGCCAGGTCCGGAAGGAAGCAACGGTAAGCAGCCAGTTCTGTGTGCCGCAGGATCACCTGGCCCCACTTTCTTGGAGAAGAAGAGCGGAGCATCGAGCTATGAGTTTTGCGTTGTTCGACCAGGAATGTTTAACCCAGCATCGACTGCGCATAACTGCGTAGGGTAGGCATAGCGAGAAATGGACTATCAAGTCTCCGCGCGTAAATATCGACCCAGTACGTTTGACGATGTGATCGGTCAGCCGCATGTGGTCCAAACGTTAATGAACGCGGTCTCGACCAAACGGATTGCGCATGCGTATCTCTTTTCAGGCACGCGAGGCGTGGGGAAAACGACCGTCGCACGAATTCTCGCGAAAGCACTCAACTGTGAACGAGGACCGACCAGCCATCCTTGCGACAGCTGTGAGAATTGCAGTGAGATTACGCAAGGGAACTCGGTTGATGTCATCGAAATCGATGGTGCGTCCAATACCAGCGTGGACGATGTGCGAGAGATTCGTGAGAACGTCAAGTTCACGCCGTTTCGTGGTCAGTTTCGTGTCTATATCATCGATGAAGTCCACATGCTCTCAAACTCAGCGTTTAATGCCCTGTTGAAAACGCTCGAGGAACCACCGGCCCATGTGGCTTTCATCTTTGCGACCACGGAGATTCACAAAATCCCCGCAACGATTCTTTCGCGATGCCAGCATTACAATTTTCGCCGTATTGCCAGAACCGAAATCATTGAACGACTTCGGCACGTGGCACTGCAAGATCGGTTGACGCTTGAAGAACGGAGTTTTGTGGCACTGGCTCGCGCCAGTGAAGGGAGTATGCGCGATGCCCTGAGCTTGCTTGATCAGGCCGTTGCATATGGTGGCAAGGCCATCTGCCACGCAGATCTTGAACTTCTGTTGGGAGCAGTCCCGCAAGAACTGGTGCAGGAGATCATTAAGGCGATTATCACCCAAGACAGCCATGCGGCCCTTGTCAGCCTGGCCAGGCTAATGGACCGAGGGCATGACTTGCGGGCGTTCTGCGCGGAGGTGGTGGAATGCATACGCAATCTGCTCGTGGCGGCAGTCGTTCCCGGTAGGGCCGAACTGCGTAGCTTGATTGAGACCTCGGAGGACGATCTGAACCAACTGTCGATGAATGCCAAGGAACTGACTCCTGAGCAGCTTCAGGAGTTGCTCGCAATCTTCGTTCAAGCGGAAGATTCCTTACGATTCAGCAGTCACCCTCGTTTTGTGATGGAGACCGCGGCTGTTCAAGCCACACGGCTGTTGTGTCGACGGCAGGGTACAGAGGCGCGTCCAGTACAGACATCGCCGTCTTCCAACCAGAAACCTCCGGCTGGGTCGGAAGGACGCAAGAGTGGGCCGCCACCTCCGCCGCCTTTGCGTCAGGACGTACCGGCTACGCCAAGGTCCAGCCCTAAAGCAGCTCAGACGTCCATGGCGGAAACAGATGAAGGGCGATCGACTTCATCTGTACTATTTCACATTCCACCGATCAATGAGGGAACAGCCACCCACACCACCATACCTCCCATAGCCGTCTGTCCACAACCGATGTTGCAGTGGGAGTTAGTCCAAGAAGAGGTTGCGGCTTCATTTCCCAATATCGCACCCTTTCTCGAATCCGGCAGGTTTGTTGGGATGGAGGGTGGCTTTGTCATTATCGGATTCGGCAAGCAAGCAACCGTAGCGAAAGCTAGATTGGAGAAAGCAGAAAATCTTTTGGTGTTGTCAAGGTTGTGCGAGCGCCAGTTGGGATATCCCATACCTGTCCGGATTATCGAGCTGACGGAGACACATCCACCGGGGCCAACCATGGCCCAAGTACGAGCGGCCAAGGAGCAAGAACAACGGCTGGTGTTGTTCGAACGTGCGAAGTCGAACCCGACGGTGAAGCAGGCCCTCGAGATATTCGGCGTCGAATTGGCCGACGTTCATATTATAGCCCAGCAGGAGGCAAGCGAATGAAAAATCCTTTCGGCAACATGAGCAACATACTGAAGCAAGCGCAGGCCATGCAGGAACAGATGGCCAAGATCCAGGAGCAAGCGACCTCAAAAACCACCAGCGGGACGGCCGGCGGCGGGATCGTCACCGTCACGGCGAACGGCGCGATGCAGGTCGTTGGCGTGGCGATCGATCCCGAGGTCGTCAAGAGCGGCGATGTCGATATGCTCCAGGATCTTGTGGTGGCTGCGACGAACGAGGCGCTCCGCAAGGCCAAGGAATTGATGGAAGGTGAAATGAAAGCCCTGACGGGTGGAATGAAAATTCCGGGTCTGTTTTAGCGATGCCCGTCGATCAACAAAGCTTGTTGGCGAGATTGATCAAGGAACTGGTCCGTCTCCCCGGAATCGGTCACAAGAGCGCCCAGCGTTTGGCCTTTCACCTCATGAAGGCCGAGCGAGAGGATGCCTTGCGACTGGCGGATGTCATTCGTGCGGTGAAGGATGGGTTAGCGTTTTGCAGACAATGTCGGAATATTGCCGAAGCAGACTTGTGCGAGTTTTGTCTCGACCCGAAACGCGACCGCACCAAGATCTTTGTCGTTGAAGAACCCAGTACGCTGTATGCCGTCGAACGGGCAGGCGCCTATCGCGGGCTCTATCACGTCCTGTTGGGCGCACTTTCTCCACTTGACGGTGTGGGTCCTGGTGATATCAAAGCTGATGAACTCATCGAACGCGTGAAACTCGGTGGGGTTGAAGAAGTCATTCTCGCGACGAACCCCACTATCGAGGGAGAAGCCACAGCGATCTATCTGACCCGATTGCTCAAGCCTTTCGGCGTGCGCGTTTCTCGAATTGCTTATGGAATTCCAGTGGGTATGGACATAGAGTATGCGGACGAAGTGACGTTGCTGAAATCGATCGAGGGTCGGCGCGATGTATAGCCGATTCAGCGCGTACCGACCCTCGTTGACCCCCTCTCATCTAGATTGGTATAGTTCCCTGTTTCCCTTACACGCAGAACCCTAACCATGAAGATACGCCGTTCCGGTACACGTACTCCATCGGCAAAATCGAAGGGCTCGGTGGGAGCCAGGGGTTCCCTGAACAAGCCGGATTCAGCCTCCCAGAAGGCCAAGTATCCCGACATCCGCCGTGACCTCGAACGCCAACGCGCCGCCATCCTTAATGATGTCGGAGAAGTCCTGACACATCGAGGCGACCTCGCGACATTTCCCGACGTCAGCGACCAAGCATCCGCCGAGGTCGACCAGAATTTTTCCATGCGAATTCGCGATCGTGAGCGGAAGTTGCTGAAGAAAATCAATGAAGCATTGGATCAGATGAATGCAGGGACCTATGGGATCTGCGAACGCTGCAGCGGCGACATTCCCTACAAGCGACTCAAAGCCCGCCCGGTAACCACCCTCTGTATCGAGTGCAAGACCCTTCAAGAACAGGAAGAGCAAGGTCGAGGCTGAATTGTTTCTTCACGCGAGTAGAAAAATCCCGGTAGGGCTCGAAACTACTGCTTCAAAACCTTGACGCGTTCTTTGGCATGCGCAATCCGCGCTTCCTCTTCCGGAATCCCTTCGGAGAGTGCAAGGTAGGTTTCGTACTCAGAGATAGCGCGCTTAGGGTTCGTGTCCTCACTGGCTTCGGCCAAGTTGTACCTAGCCAAGGCATAATTGGGGCGAAGAATCACCGCTTTTTCGAACAAGCTTAGGCTAGCAGCTTTGTTTCCGAGTTTCATCTCGACCGTGCCAAGATTGTTGAGCACTTCCGGGATATTGGGCCTGAGGGCGAGCGACTGCAGCATCTCTGTTTTTGCCTTGTCGAGCTGACCGTTGGCTTCCCAGGCGAGGCCCAACTTATGATGAGCTTCGGCAAGCCACACCTTATTTGTGAATCCACCGGCGATCGCCTTTTGATACGCGTCGGCCGCGATATCATAGTTCTTGTCACCGCAATATGCGAGCTGGGCAGCTTGGCCACGAGCAAATTGCTGCAAGGACAAAAACGGTTCTTTATCCTCGATTCCCTGCCGTTCCATTTTTTGCCCTCCATTGCCCCCTGCCGGGTTGCGAAGACGATCAAGGAACTCCCGCCGGTATGGAGAGAAGAGTCGCACGTAGGGATCAATGCTAAATGAGGCTAGGAGCAGGACCGGGCGCTCTTGCAGACCCGTGACGAGGTATTGCATCGTGGTTTTCTCATCACCTGTTTCGAAGAGCGCACTGCTTTCCATGTTCCCTTGCGTCTCGAGTTGAGCCACGTTCAAGTAGAATTCCACTGAGGGTTTCAGCCGTGAGAGCGTGTCTCGGAGTACAGAGTAGGGTTCAAGATCCAGACCTTTGGGAAAGGTAAAGAGAGCTCCAACCAGTACACCATCTTCGTCAAAAAAATAACCCTCTTCTGCGTGTAAGATGCCTTTCTCCTCAGGAATCATGACTTCCTGGCCGCTCCCCCACGGCTTGACCGTATGCGTGCTTGGTGGATGGTTCTTGAGGAATTCCGCCTTGCCCTCACAGAGTGCCGTTGATGAGACCAAAACGAGATCGGTCTCTGAGGGAGGCAGAGGGGGGCGGCTGGGAGAGGCTGAGCCACATCCCGTCACCATGCTGAAAGCGATAAGGGCACCGGCTGACCCGAAGCACCTGAATAGGGTCATCACGCGATTCACTCGCAGACAGTACATGATTTGGTGGGGGCTTCGCGATGAGAAAATTAGTCCTGATCCGGCGTAAGCCAGAGGGGTCTGATCGTTCTGCACCACCAGCCCCCCACAGCATGCCCGTTCAGGCGCGTTGGGCGGAGCCCGACCGCAGAGGTAAGATTCCGTCCAATGCCCAGCCGACCGGGAACTCTCCGAGTGATGTTTGGTGCCCAGATGTTGATCCATGCCGATGGCATCTCTCTCATCCTTCGATTCCCGACGCGTATCGGATTGAAGCTTGCGATTGCCCACGACAGCCGTGTCGTGCCACGGAACACCCGTTCCAGCGTTGGTGAGATGCGGCGCGCCGTACTCTTTCCGGTAAGCCTCGTGCTGGAACACAGCGAGCCCACTCACCTGCTGGTCCAGAATAGTGGGTAGCACGAACTCACAGGGCTGCAGTCCCATCCTAGTCCGAACCCACTGGCGCGGGTCCTGCCTCGCAGGGCGCTACCTGTCCTCCGGCAGCGGCGCACAAAGGCACGATTGCTTGCCTGCAGGATCACCCATCCGCATCCTCGTCGCCACTGATCGTCGATGGTGACTCGACCCTGCTCGTCCCCTTCGGACCAACAGGAGGAGGCCAAGATCGGCTACACCCAGATCCTGCGGGGACAGCTACCGTCCCATCCGCCGCGCTGTTTCGAAGAGCAGCGCCAGGGTTTCTGACAGGGTGCGTTGGCCAGGGCAATACCCAGGCCCCCAGCGGAAGGTGCGCCGTGCTCGCGGGGCGCGTCGCGAAAATTCCGGCCCGAGTCTGCTGACGCATGACCCGCGCCCACATAAGGGTGTTCTGACCATCCGCTGCTCGAATGGTTCGAAGCGCAGCAGACCCGATTCCTGACCGTCGCCCGCCTGACAGCGCCGCTCACACGGGTAGTGCGGCATAATGTGTATGAATCGGGATGTGGGGGGATGGAAGTGCCGAGAGGAATCCGGTCTGACAGGTGGTCAGCTCCTGTGGGCCAGGAGCTGGCCGAGAGATCACCTCTTACCAGAAGGAGGCATCCCGATGAGGCAAGATACAGCCAACGTGGAGCTGAAAGAAACGGCCAGAGGTCGATTGAATCCGTGGTTACTGGAAAAGATTCAGCAGTGGATCAATGGGCTCTTGGAGGCTGAGTTGACAGAGCAGCTGGGCCGTCCGCAATACGAACGGGCGGAGACCGCCACCAACTATCGGAATGGGTATCGACCCCGGCCCCTGAATTGTTTGGGGCTGGGACGGGTGCACCTGTCTATTCCGCGAGATCGTGCTGCGGGCTATCGGAGCCAATTGCTGCCGGAACGTCGGGGACAGGATAAGGAGATGGAAGCCGCGTCGCGTCCGATTGACCGTGAACGAGTCGCGGACCTCGCACGGCGTGCCTGGTCAAACATTGGCTGCACCTCCAGCTACCTGGTTCGGTCCAAGAACCAGAAGGCCTCCAGCGTACCTTCTGACCACGAAACACCCTAAGTACCAAACTAAAAGGCCCACTCTTCTTTCGAAGAGCGGGCCTCATTTTAGTAGAACGACTGGGTGTACTACCGACGTTGTGCGTTCACCATATTGTCTTCAGCTGTGTAGCCGGATAGATATGCGAATCCACTCGCCAGTGTATAGATCGGACGATTGATTCCATAATCAAGTGCTTGGCCAATCGGATGTGAGGCAAATGTGAACCAACGAAGAGGGTGATCGTTGATGGGTGATCCAGCCGCCGGGTCTGAGTAGACCAATGCGGTGCTGTCCAGGATATTGTAAATACTTGTTGGAGGAGTGTACTCTCTATCGTCGGCGCCTGCACTCTGTTGGCGCGTCGTGCTACAACCTAGTGCGACCAGAGCCAGCATCATGAATCCGACAACCTTCATCGTTGCTTTCATACATGCCCTCTCTTGTTTCAATCTCTGTACAAGCTTCTCTAGGCAGATACGTCACAAAGACAATCGGAAGTGTAGCCGAAATCCTTTGTTCCGTCCAGTGTCCGAATTGCGTCTGTCAAGCCCAAATAGAAATGCCGGTTTATATCACGGCTGCCGCCGATTGTGGTCCTCGTTCCTGCGGCCGGCACGGCTGTCCCGGAATCGTGAGGGCGTCGAACAAACGCCCCTGATGCGTGAGTCGCAACGTCCCATTCAGGTGTTCTTCCACCACATGCGTGGCGCGGTGTGCTAGGCTCGAAAAAGTGGACGCCTTCAACCTACAATCAGAGGTCTGGAGGGGTGCGATGGAACGGGTTCCTCGACAGCAGTATACGAAGGAGTTCAGGGAGCAAGCCGTGCAGCTGGTCCTGGCACAGAGGTTGACGATTCCGGAGGCCGCCCGACGCCTGAGCATGTCGGGCAGGACGCTCGCGCTGGGTGTGTCGCGCTCTGCAGGGCCAGCTTGCGACGCTGGGCGAGAGCCGACGGCCCGTGACGGAACTGGAGGCCGAGGTGTCTCGGCTCACGCGCGATCTCGCTGAAGCGCGGATGGTGTCAAGGGTCATCCAAATTGCCCCAGTTATGGTCATCGAAAATTCCCCACCCCGTTAGGTTGTCGTTGACGCTTCTTCGACCCGCACAAGTCCGGCTTTGAGTTTCTCCTTCAGCCGGTAGGAATGGCCCCGGATGTTGATGGTGATCGCGTGGTGGAGCACCCGATCCAGGATCGCAGTCGCCAGCACCCGGTCGCCAAACACCTCGCCCCAAGCCCCGAAACTCTGGTTACTGGTCAAAATCATCGGCCCCTTCTCATAGCGGCGTGAGATGAGCTGAAAGAACAAGTTGGCCCCGGTGCGGTCAATGGGCAGATAGCCGATCTCATCAATGATCAGCAACCGGGGAATGGTATAGAGCTTCAGCTTGTCCTCCAGCCGATTCTCCGTGAGCGCCCGAGTCAGCGTAGCGATCATGGCGGCGGCTGTCGTGAACAACACCCGATAGCCCTGGGCAATGGCTTGCAGCCCTAGCCCGATGGCCAGGTGGCTTTTGCCCACACCGGGCGGCCCCAAGATCACGACATTCTCGCCGTGCTCGATGAAGTGGCAGGTCGCCACCTGCTGAATCTGCTTCTTATCCAACGAAGGCTGGTAGCTGAAGTCGAAGACCTCCAGACTCTTGACGAATGGAAATCGCGCCAAACTCGTCCGCATCGCAATGTTCTTCGCGGTCTTGGACGCGACTTCTTCGCCGAGCACCTGGTCGAGGAAGTCGGCATAGGGCAGCTCCTTGACGGCCGCTTCTTGTAAGAGGGCCTCCAGCCGCTCCCGACTCTTCAAGAGCCGTAGGCGCGTGAGTTGGTCACGGAGCCGTTCCAGTTGCGCCGCGTTCATGGCCGCCCCTCCTGCGACGCCGTGCGCTCACACACCGCCTCGTACCAGGCCAGATCCCGCACTTCGACCTCCGGCAAGGCATCGGGGCGAGGGGACCGATCGCTCACCGTGGACCGACGGTGGCGGGCGAGACGCGCACTGGCTCCAGGGCCGTGCTCGGGCTGGATTCGGAATTGGTGCTGGCCCGGGAGCACCGGGTGCGTCGCGATCTCTTGGTCACGGTGAAAGATGTGGACCGTGTCCCCCCGTCGTTGCACTTCAACCCGCTGACCAATGAGCCGGAAGGGCACGGAGTAGCGGTTCGTCGCCAGGCTGACCAAATAGTCCTCGGCCACGATCCGTGAGACGCGCGCCTCCTGCTGGAAGGCGCGCTGGTCCGCCAGCGGGACCAGGTGGTTGCGTTCTCGCGCAAACCGGACGAGTGGCTCCTCATGCGTCGTGCCATGGATGCGGCGGTCGGCAATTGTCGCGGTCCATTCGTCAAGTTGGGTTTGAAAGTCCACCAGATCGACAAACGTTCGTCCCGGCAGAAAGTTCCGTTTCAGATATTTCACGCCGGATTCGACCTTACCCTTGGTCTGGGCCCGATAGGGCCGACACACGCGCGGCTCAAAGCCCCAATAGTCGGCGAAGGCTTTGAAGGTGGGATTCCAGAGCCGCCGCCCCGTCTCATCCGCATAACAGACGGTTCGCGGTCGGTCATACAGATGCTCTCGCGTGTGGCCACCGAAATGCGCAAAAGCCCGTTCATGGGCCTCGAGAAACTGCGCCAGCCGCTCATCGGCACAGGCGTAATAGAACCCACGTCGGCTGAACCCCAACGTCAACACGAACACGTGCACCACCGTCGGGCCGGCGCGGAAGGGCACGGTGGCTTGGCCCCAATCAATCTGACTCTGCTGGCCCGGCGGTGTCTCAAAGCGGAGGAGGGCCCGCTCCGCCTGCAGCTGACCCTCACGCAGCGGCGCCACCCCTCGCTTCACCGTCTCATAACTGCCGATGTACTCGTGGCTCGCTCGCAGTTCCTGATAGAGAATCCGCGCCGAATAATTAACCTGCGACGCACGGGTCCGCACAAAGTCGGCATGGGCGGTCAGCAGCGTCTCCGTCATCGCCGCTCGGCGATAGGGTTGCCACGTCGTCTGCTGCAGACTGCGCCGCACGGTCTTCCGATCCAGGTCCAACCGCCGCGCAATCCCTGAAATGGATCCCCGCTCTTCATGACGCAACCGTCGAATCTCCGCCCACCGCTCTTGATCCACCATACATACCTCCCGAGTGTGGTCTACCTGGGACGGTATGATCGTTGTCTCCTTGCTATCGTCAAGTTCCATCACATCCCTCCTTCGGTGAGAGGGTGGGGAGAATTCATTGACCACATCTGGGGATTATTGCATGACCGCTGACACGGATGGAGCGCGACATCTTAAAAAAGCCACCGCGTACTTTGCGAAGGCGCAGCTGCCCGGTACGCGCTCATGAGGACGCTGCGTCCCTACTATCCGCTATGACCTATGGGCCGACCATGGAAGGGTGGCTGTATCTGGCTGGCGTGAAGGATCTCTACACCTGTGAGGTGGTCGGCCATGCGATGGACGCCCGGATGGCGACGGACTTGGTGCAGGATGCACTGCTGAAGGCCATCGACACCAAACGCCCAGCCCGCAGGCTCATTCATTACTCCGATCGCGGGTCTCACTATTGTGCCCAGAGGTATCAAGCCACCCTGAGGCAGTTCGGCATGATCCCCTCCATGAGTCGGAAGGGGAATTGCTATGACAATGCGCCGATGGAGAGTTTCTGGGGCACGCTGAAGAATGAGCTGGTGCATCATCGCCGCTACCAGACCCGTGAGCAGGCTCGGCGCGAGATCGCGGAGTACATCGAGCTCTTCTATAACCGGCGGCGGCATTCTCGGCTGGGGAATCGCTCGCCCGCGGCATTTGCCCTTCAGTGGGCTCGTCAACAGCCGGCGGCGTGAGGCTGTAACTCATGGCGTCCACTATTGACAACCGGGGTCAGTTCCCTATTCTCCGACTAAGGAGGGCTGAGCGCCAGGATGTGGCTGCGCGTGAGGGTCAAGAGGGCCTGCTGCGCACTTGAGGTGAGGCGTAACAGGGTGCGTCGAGCATGCTGCACGACCTTCCCGACCGGGTTGAACACCAGAAACCGCAATCGCTTCGGCCGGGCCTCTGACAAATCTCCGGGTAAGGCCAGCCGCTTCAATGCGCTGAGCAGATTGTAGGTCAGCACGTTGAGCCGGAACCAGACGGCATTCGTGCCAAACTTACTGCTCTGCAGCGTCGCAGCGGCCAACTCGTTTTTCAGGACATGAGGAGCATGTTCGACGGGGCCGGCTTTCTCCCGATGCCACGGATCAGGGTGAGACCGCCCTCCTTCAGGTTGGTCACGATCGCAAAGTGTTTCACCGTGCTGCCATCGGGGAACCGCTCGTCTTGGCGTCGGCGAATCCGCACAGCCAGATACCGGCGCACACAGGGCCGGTCCTTCCGATAGTCGCCGTCCTGGCCAAGAACGGCAACAAGTATCTGTCCTGGACTGTTGTCGAAGCCGCCCACTTCGCGGTGCGCTCCAACGCCCAGAGCAATCGGTTCTATGAGAGAAAGACGGAGAGAATGACGGCCAGGACCAAGATGGTCGTGGCACTCAAAACGGTCTCGGACAAGCTGTGTCGGGCTTGTTACTCCATGATCCGGAATGCGGAACCGGGTCGCGTTTGATCTGAGCATCTCTTTCGGCGCGCAGTACATGTATCTGGTTGGGATGGGGCCGTGAGCGTGCCCTGGGGTTGGCTGCGACCTACAAGCTCTGATGAACCGCTGCCTCGTCCCTCACATACCACTCGCACGGGTTGTGATCGGCGGTGCGCTCGCCCTGCGAGTCACACAGGGGTTGGACCAACAAGGGAGCCACGGGATCTGTGAATCCGCTCCTGTTGGAGACGGCGTGGTAGCGACAGTGTTCTGGGGCACGGAAGGGTGCCAGGGGTGGAAAGAAGTCTCGATGAAGATTTGTTCTCATGCCGTGGTTCTGATGAGTGACTGGTGTGAGCCAACGGTCTGGCCTCCTATGAAACGAAAATGAGGCTGCGAGATCGAACCATCGCTGCCGTGGCGAGAAGATTGGCGTGGGGAAAGAAGAGCATTCTTTTCATGGGAACGTCTGGGCCCACTTGACTTGCCGACTCATGGGTGACCCCGTTTGCCCAGAAGAGATGTTCAATATCGTTACGGAAAATAGGGTGAGTGAACTGCCCTCGCCATTGCCAAACAGTTTGGCGGGATGCAATTCCCATATCAGGAAGGTCATCCTGAGGTGTACCAGGACGAACGTATGGCCGAAGTTTTCGATGAGCGATGGGAGATGGCCGAGATCACCAAACAGTCTGCTGGACCATTCATACCTAGTATAGGCCACCCTCGGTCGTATGGGTTGACATTACAGGTGCCCAACGGTACAACGCTATACGACATCTCGTGTTTTCCAGTGTGAGCCATCTACTATTTTGCTGGATCTAGATAGAGTGACAGCTCCGCGACATCCTCAACCATGCGAGAGTGGCGGAACTGGCAGACGCGCGAGACTTAGGATCTCGTGGGCAACCGTGGGGGTTCAAGTCCCCCCTCTCGCACCAGACGTACGATGCCCTTTGCAGGGCGCCCAATCTCGACGATGAAAATGGAAGTGACCGAGATAGGACCGATGAAACGCGCCTTGAAAATCGAGGTGCCGGCTGATGAGGTGACACAAGAATTTTCACGAGCGTACTCGGAGCTCAACCGTCAGGTTCAAATTCCAGGGTTTCGACCAGGAAAAGCCCCTTTGACTATTCTAGAAAAACGTTATGCTAAGGCAGTGGAAGAAGATGTCATTCGCAAGCTCGTGCCGGATTTCTATGGTCGAGCGATTAAACAGGCTGGGATCAGTCCAGTAGTGGTGGATATTCCCCCTTTGGATCGGGTCAAAATCAAAAAGGACTCCCCGTTTACTTTTACGGCGACAGTCGAAATCAAACCCACGATCGAACTTCGCGACTATAAGCCCCCCAATCCAATTTCGCTCCAGGCGGACAAGCGCACAGTTGCGGAAGAACAGATAGATCGCGCCCTAGAGGTATTGCGTGAGCAACAGGCTCGTCTGGATGCGGCCACACATGGCACGGTTTTGACCGAAGGGGACTATGCCATTGTCGATCTCGAAGGATTCTTGGACGGAGCTCCTCTTGAAGGGACTAAAAAGGAGGGTCAGCTCCATAGGGTGGGTTCGAAGGCCGCGTTGCTGGGGATTGAAATAGATGCTCATCTTATTGGAAGACAGGAAGGGGATGTTGTCGAGATTCCTCAGACCTATCCGGTGAGCCATCCGGACCAGCGAGTCGCGGGAAAAACTGTCGGTTTCCGACTAGTCATACAGGGAGTCAAACAGAAGAAACTCCCTGCCCTTGACGATGAATTTGCCAAGGACTGCGGACCGTACGCATCGCTTTACGAGTTAAGGGAAAAGCTACGCGGTGAAATGGAGAATGCGCTCAAGAAGGATATCGAGGCGTCCTATAAGGACACTCTTCTCAAACGCCTCATCGACACCCATCATTTCGATCTTCCTGACACACTCGTAGAACAAGAGCTCAGCACGATTGTGCGGCAGAAATTACAGGCGCGGCAGCGCGGCAAAGTCACCGATTCTCTTCCCGCGCCAGAGATGGAAGTGCTGAAGGGGATTCGCGAAGAACACCGTGAGGAGGCAAATCGTCGTGTGAAAGCCAGCTTGATTCTTGAAGCCATAGCTGAAAAAGAAGGCTTGTCGGTGAGCCAGGATGATCTGAACAATGAAGTGGCTCGACTAGCCACGGAGCTCAGGGTACCGATGGCCGATCTCGTGAAAATGATCCAGGCTGGAGGTCAGGACTCCGTTGAGGAATTACGGGCGAGGATCCTGGCCGACAAGGCATTGGATGTTGTGTATCGTCAAGCGGTCATTCAAGGATAAACGCCGCGATCGTTGTACACGGATTGCGCCGGCCGGAAGTTGTCCAGGAAAGGAATTGAGCAATATGTTGGTTCCGATCGTAGTCGAGCAAACTAATCGAGGCGAACGAGCCTATGATATCTACTCACGCCTTCTCAAAGATCGCATCATTTTCCTTGGCGCCCCAATTGACGATGTGTTTGCCAACTTGGTGATTGCCCAGCTTCTCTTTCTTGAAGCGGAAGATCCTGAGAAAGATATCAATCTCTACGTCAATTCGCCGGGAGGTAGTGTGACAGCCGGGTTGGGCATCTACGATACCATGCAATATGTGAAGCCCCCGATCAATACCATCTGCCTCGGTCAGGCCGCCAGCATGGGAGCCCTCCTATTGACCGCCGGAACAAGAGGCAAGCGGTTTGCCCTGCCCAACGCCCGGGTGATGATCCATCAACCGTTGGGTGGATTCCAAGGACAGGCGACGGAAATTGACATCCATGCTCGAGAGATTCTCAAGATTCGTGAACGTCTCAACGAAATCATGGCTAGACACACTGGGCAGCCGATCGAGAAGATCGCGCATGACACGGAACGGGACTATTTCATGTCCGGCGAAGAAGCCAAGCGATACGGTCTCATTGACGAGGTGATTACACGACCACCCAAGTTTATGAAAGTCGTGGAATCCGGCGACGGGGCAAAAGACGGGATCAAAGGGAAGTAACGCAGGAGGGTACATGGCCAAGCAGGAAAAGATGGACCGACACTTGCGATGTTCTTTCTGTGGGAAAAGCCGTGATGAGGTGCGAAAACTGATCGCCGGACCGACGGTGTATATCTGTGATGAATGCGTCAATCTATGTAATGACATCATTGCGGAGGACTGGGAAGAGGCCAAAGAAGAAATTTCGTCGAAACTCAAGAAGCCGACGGAAATCAAACATCACCTCGATCAGTACGTCATCGGGCAAGAGCGGGCTAAACGCATTCTCTCCGTGGCCGTGCATAATCATTACAAGCGCATCTCGTCAAGGGAAAAGGGGGTCGATGATATTGAACTCCAAAAGGGCAATATTCTAATGGTGGGTCCAACCGGCACGGGGAAGACCCTCCTGGCCCAGACCTTGGCCAAGTATCTGGACGTCCCTTTTACCCTCGCTGATGCCACGACGCTGACAGAAGCCGGTTACGTCGGTGAAGATGTTGAGAATATCATTCTGAAGCTTTTGCAAGCTGCGGATTACGATGTAGAAAGGGCCGAACGCGGGATCGTGTATATCGATGAAATCGATAAGATCAGTCGAAAAAGCGACAGCCCGTCTATCACACGGGACGTCTCCGGCGAAGGGGTTCAACAAGCCTTGCTGAAGCTGATCGAGGGCACAGTTGCAAATGTTCCGCCCCAAGGAGGGAGAAAACATCCGCATCAAGAATTTATTCAGGTCAACACCAGCAATATTTTATTCATCTGTGGCGGAGCATTTGTCGGTTTGGAACAAATCATCGAACAGCGTCTAAATCGAAAAGCTATCGGATTCGGAGCTGAAATCCGGGGAAGGAGCGACGTTCGTTTGGGTGACCTTTTGGCTAAGGTTCAGCCCGAGGATTTTTTGAAGTACGGCCTGATACCCGAATTCGTGGGACGGTTACCGGTCGTGGCTACGTTAGAGGAGTTGGATGAACGTGCTTTGATCCGTATCCTTACCGAACCACGCAATGCCTTGACCAAGCAGTACGAAAAGTTGCTGTCGTTCGAAAAGGTCAAGCTCCGATTTACGGAAGGGGCGCTGGGGGCGGTAGCACGAAAAGCCTATGCGCAGAGGACCGGTGCCAGAGGCCTTCGGGCAATCCTGGAAGAGGTGATGCTTGACGTCATGTACGATGCTCCCTCTCAGAAAGAGATTGTCGAGGTAGTGATCACGGAAGATGCGATCTTGGGAAAAAATCAGCCGATACGCATATTCGAACAGGAAAAGGACGCTAAGACGGCGTAAAGACTAGAAAGTTCTATAGGTGCCCGGCCTTCGCCTATAACTAGTAGAGGTCAAGTCGATCGTTTTTCCCACGCAAGCTGCTTTTCTCTATCAGGTCTAAACACCTTGATCTTTCTCGACAATCAGAAACCCCGCGCTATACTTTCCTCGTGCGTGTATCGGATGGAGGGCTTGTGAAGTACCCCGTGGCATCGAGCCTTAGGCACAAAGGCAAAGTCATCGAACTTGACGGGGTACGCGAAATGGTCGTCTTGTTGGGAGCCAACGGGGATGTCATCGGCAGCCTGTCCTGGGACTTTGTCATCGATCAAATTCTTGCTTACCGTAAGATATCAGTTCAGAAGGAAGACCGGTCAGAGCCTCGCATTTCGCTCACGTTTCGGGTGCGCTACAACAGTCCAGAGGGACCGAGATGCGAAAGTCGAGCAGGTGGCATTGGTGGCGGAGGCTTGTTTATCGAAAGTCAGACCCCACTTCCTGTAGGGACCAGGCTGGCCATGGAGTTCTCGATCCCGGAGAAATCCGAAGAATGGATGCCGGCAAAGGGAACCGTCGCCTGGGTTTGTCCGAAAGCCGACCAATATACGTTCAGTCCTGGAATGGGAGTACGGTTCACTGAGATAGCGGCGGATGTCCGTGACCGAATCCACGAGTTAGTGAAATCAATCCAGAACATGGGTCACGCAGCCTGATTCCGTTCCTGACTTAGATCACCAGGAAAGGGGAAAAGGGATGGTTCTATGACGTTTCCTGTCGTTCGCACTGCCGGGCATCAGGGGAAATACCTCGTGGTTGATTCTGGGCGAGAGACGATCGACGTACACGATACCTCGGGCCGGCTTGTGGGCAGCATGTCATGGGGAGCAATTATCGAGCGCGTATTTGTCAGCGGTGAAGATGCCCGGTTCGCTCATTGTCGTACGCAGCCCCGCGCACCTCTTGCGCTGAAGGTCCGGTATACGACGTCAGAAGGAAAGCAGTTCGACAGTCTAACCGGGGGAATCGGCGGCGGTGGGCTCTTTATCGAGAGTGGCGCCCCTCTCAGCCCGGGCACCGAGTTGACGGTCGAATTTGCGCTTCCGGATCGGCCGTTGGACAAGTTGAAAGCGAAGGCGAAGGTCGCCTGGGTCCGCAATAAGCCGGAGCGATATCTTTTATTTCCAGGCATGGGCATTCAGTTCGTGGAATTGGATAAGAAGGTACAGGAGCAACTGGTCGGACTGGTTGAGGCCTTGAATCGAAGCCGAAACCCCTCGTGAGAACAGCCGGCCTATTCTGATAGTAAGATGGTTGTTCTATCAGGCAATGGCGACCATGTGGCCGATGTCGATCCGTCTCTCAAGGACCGAAGTGGTAAGCTGCGCTCCTCGGGACGGATGAGCTGAACATCACGCAGATTTTTGAGGATCCTCTTGCACCTGCGGTAGCTCTTTAGCCGCTTCGATGGATTGCTGGATTTCTTTTTTGGCCGCGTCCATTTCGGCTTGAATCGTACATAGCTGAGGATCGACGCCATTGCGAAGATCTGTCACGGCTTGCCGGTAGGTTCGCACGACCTCTCCGAGACCTTCACCGAGATGCTGCATGTCAGCGGGCGATACTCCAACCGCTGATGGTCTCTGCTTAGCTTTGAGTGCGGCTTGTTGTGCTTGCACGCGAGCGACCGCATCCTTATTGATGATGGCTGAAGGACGTTTGGGGGTCGTTCTTGATTGAGAGCCAGCCGGCAATGGTGGGTATGAAGCATGGGCCCTCGGAGTTGAAGCGGCAGCCCGTTCCTCCATCGATAGCACCTGGTTTGAGGCAGATGCCGTCGCGTGATTTGGGGGAAGAGCGGAGGTTTGCGGAGGCTGAGGGTTTGTATTGTACAACAACGAGGCAGTGGTGCCGGGCGTCTGTTCTGGACCAGGGGTACGGGGAGTATTTGGCTTAGCCGTTACCGGCGATGATTCTACGGTCTGAGGTCGTGTCGCTGCAAGGTTTGCCGGAGTCTGAAGTGCTTGTGGTTGCTCGGCTTCTTGTTGAGTCTGGCCTGAAGCGGCCTGGGGCACTTCATTGACTTCTTTTCGAAACCCTTTTAATGCCTTGCCGACACCCTCGCCGATCTGCGGCAGACGGCCCGCTCCGAAAATGATCAGCACGATGACTAGAATGATAATGAGTTCCGAGAAACCCATTGTGCCGAACATGTACGGCCTCGCATGTGATTAGGGAAAGTATCCTGCCGGATGAGTGAATCTAGCTGCCTCTTAGACCTAGTGTCAAGAAAGGGTCAGAGCAGAACGGTCAGATATGAAAGGTCAGAGAAGCGACATGATTTCGGTTTGGAGCGGTAGGCCATGCACGACGACTTCTCGATCCGATATATAGACATCAAGCTCGCTCCTAATCCCAAACTCTCCCGGCAGGTAGATCCCGGGCTCGATAGAAAAGCAAGTTCTTGGCAGGAGCCGACGATCGTCCTGCGTTTCCAGGTTGTCGATATTGGCTCCATTACCATGGACCTCTTCACCGATCGAGTGGCCGGTTCGATGAATGAAGCAGTCGCCGTAGCCGGCCGCTCGAATCGTATTGCGGCAGATATCATCGACTTCCCATCCGCAAGGAAATCGGCCGGTAGCCACCTGATCTTGGACAAAGGACAGGGCCGCATCGCGCCCCTGTCGCACATGCTCAAAAATCATACGGTGCTTGGCCGGGACCTTCCTGCCGGTATAGCCTGTCCAAGTGATATCTCCATAGACCGAGCCCGGTGCCGTTCGCTTTGCCCATAAGTCGATCAGAACCAAATTGTCACGCGTGATGAGCGAGGAGCCAGACTCAGTCGGTCCATAATGTGGATCGGCACTATGGCCGTCAACAGCTGCGATCGGAGCACTGGACGTCATCATGCCCGCATCGCGAATACGTGAGAGAATGAACCGCTGGAGGCCATATTCAGATAACGGACGTTCGTTGGTGAGACAAGACGCCACATGGGCGAAGGCTTCGTCGACGATGTTCCTGAGCATCGTCACGGCGTACCGATGCGATTCCAGTTGCTCATCGGTCCAGACCGCCTCGAATCGTTGGACGAGATCAGCTGATGAGACCACCTCCAACCCAACACTGCGAATCAGCTCGACGGTGCCGGCATCAACTCTGGAAAGATATGGAACAGCGTTGAACGGTGAGTACTGCATGGCAATTCGCTGTCGACCTCGTAGCAGGGAGGTCAATAGTAGACGTTGCTGTTCCCATGAGACGTACTGCTGGATCTGACCCGGTAGCTCATCCAGCACATGTGGTTCGATCCGGTGAAGGAGTTTGACCGGTTCCCCCGACGTAGGGATCCAATAGTACCAGCGCCGAGTGACATGCCGGTTCGGATCAAGGAGCAAAATCCGATAGGCAAGCGGGTCACTGCTGCGAAAGTCGTAAAAAAGCCATCCATCTACCGTGCCCATGTCCCGGAGTGCTTCTTGGATCGCAACGATCCGCATTTGGTGGGCCAAGGCGCTCATGGGGTTCTATCTTACAGGGGTGTCAATCAAGCCCTCAAGTCTCCATGTGATTCATGGTACAATGGCGCCGCATGATTCCAGAATCACCCCGAGATGTCCCATCTTATCGAGTCACGTTCTTCTTCGGACCTGAGTCAGTTGAGGGACGACCCGACGTGCTGACCTGTGTGTTCAACGTGAAAAAACGGAGTTGGAAAGCAGGCATCCAGGTCTCTGTCGAGATGAGGATCGACCAACTCTCGGTTCTTCGAGAGAAAATGCGCCTTACTGATCGACTCGCGATAAGTTTGAGGACGCTCGATTCCAACGAGTGTCCTCACTATCAAGAACGCATAGCGGAGCTCTTTGCACAAGCAGTTTGTTGGTGCAAACTCCATCTCAGGCTGCAGGAGGGGCTGACCCAAGAAAATCAGCGAATCCAAGCCGATGAGTTGACAACCGAATTGGATCAGGAAGCCGGTAATCGCGTAGACTATGTTCTCGCCTATATCTTGGGAGAGTTGGATCTGGTCCCTGAACATTCGGTGTCATCATCCTGTTAATGCCAAGTCCATAGGGGTTGCATTCAGCACCGAATTTGCTATAACGCATGCCGAAGCTAGTGTATGATCGTTCGTCATCCCATCGTTGTCGATCTGAAAAGGAAGGAGGCGCTTCACGTGAGACTCCCAATCGTAATTCTCATCGTTATCATTACCTACTGTTCGATGCTAGTGGCACCGGCTTGGAGCCAGTCGTCGTCCACTGACGCACAGCAAGGAACGGCTAACGGGGCCGGCATGGGAGCTGCCGCGGCTGTCTCTACAATCCTGTACTTCCCATTTAAAGCGGCATTTGCCATCGGAGGTGGACTAGTCGGTGGTCTTGCTTATCTGTTCTCGGGATTTAGTGAATCAACGGCGAAAAGTGTCTGGGTCCCCAGTATGTATGGTACTTATGTCATTACTCCGGAGCATCTCAACGGTGATGTTCCGGTACGGTTCCTGGGCGTTGCGGCTGAAAGTGAGGCGATGCCGACCACCCCTGCACCGACCAACTAGGCTGCTCATCGAGCATGAAACCCGTCATTGGCGTGACCTCAGACTTTAATGCCGGTGACAGGAAGGACATGGGTGGGCATGAGCCAACCTACTTCTTGCGGGCTCGGTATATCCGAGCCGTTGAAGAACTGGGCGGGATTCCACTGATCCTTCCGTTAGTAGCGGAACCGTTCGCCCGACGACGGCTTCTTGACAGTGTCGATGGGCTGCTCATCACAGGCAGCGGGCCGGACCTTCCGCCGCATCTCTACGGAGAGCGGCAGCGCTACAAATTTCCACTCGTGAGTGAACGCCGCGCCGACTTTGAGTTGGAATTAGTCCATCAAGCAAGGAAACGGGATCTCCCGCTCCTGGGAATCTGTGGAGGGATGCAGGCCGTGAATGTCGCCTGTGGCGGGAGTCTGTATCAGGACATTCCCGCGGAAGTTCCCGGCGCGTTGGATCATCGTCAGAAAGCGAAGGCGATCCATGTCGCTCACCCGGTGACCGTGGCGCCCAGGAGCCTCCTGAACAAGGTGGTCGCAAAGAGCAAGCTCATGGTGAATAGTTCCCATCACCAATCGGTCAAAACGGTCGCGCCGTCGCTGAAGGCAAGTGCCGTGGCCCCCGATGGGATTATAGAAGCAATCGAATCCCCGCCGCATCGATTTCTACTCGCGGTCCAATGGCATCCGGAATTCTTGTTTGAACGGCATGCGGTCCATCGTCGGTTGTTTGAAGCCCTGTTACGGGCGGCCCGCCGGACGCATGCATGATCTCTCGGGATCGTTCCAACAATCACAACCACCTTGTTCCTATGGTTTCCTGCAACACTTTAACCTCAGATGGAGCCGCAGCCCAGTGACCCCATCCCGGCGGATCCTGACAGGGTGGGATCGAGCGAAACCGTGAGCAGCCGACTTTTCCGGACGAAGCCAATAGATCAAATCCTGGCCGACGCCGACCATCCGGAGCATCGGCTCAAGAAAACATTGACGGCATGGGATCTCACGGCGCTTGGGATCGGAGCGATCATTGGGACCGGCATTTTCGTCCTGATCGGTACCGCCATCGTCGGTGATGCGCATAGACCGGGAGCCGGACCGGGAATCATCCTCTCCTTCATTCTCTCCGGCGTCACCTGTGCGTTAGCGGCGCTGTGTTATGCCGAATTTTCAGCAATGATCCCGGTCGCGGGGTCAGCCTACACTTTTTCTTATGCCACACTAGGTGAGTTTCTTGCCTGGCTCACGGGATGGAATCTGATTCTGGAATACGGTGTGGCGTGCGTGGCGGTTGCCATCGGCTGGTCCGGGTATTTCAACAAGTTGCTGAAGCTCGGAGGCCTCGAACTGCCCTATTGGGCGACCAATCCACCACATTGGGCGGGGGGGCCGGAGGGAAGCCTTGCCAATTTTCCTGCCGCGATCATCGTCTTGTTGATCACCGCCCTCCTCGTGATTGGAATCAAAGAAAGTGCGCGCGTGGCCGGTCTGATCGTGCTTCTCAAACTGGGGGTGATTCTCTTCTTCATCGCGGTTGGGGCTCCCGCTGTCAACGCCCATAATTGGATGCCGTTCATGCCGAACGGTTTCGAGGGGGTGCGGTCAGCTGCAGCCATCATCTTTTTTGCCTATATCGGGTTTGATGCGGTCTCGACTGCTGCTGAGGAGGCCCGCAATCCTCAACGAGATGTTCCGATCGGTATCATTAGCTCGCTGGCTATTTGCATGGTGCTCTATATTTCCGTGGCAGCCGTGATCACCGGCCTGGTCCCCGTATCCCAAATCGACATTTATGCTCCGGTGGCTGAAGCGCTTAACCTCGTGGGATTCAAATGGGGCGCCGCCATTGTCGCCATCGGGGCTGTGGCTGGTATTACGAGCGTGTTGGTCGTGATGATGCTGGGACAAATTCGCGTCTTCTTTGCCATGTCGCGCGATCAACTCCTAAGCCCCGGACTGTCCAAGGTCCATCCGACGTTTGGGACCCCGCATCGCGCGACCATTCTCACCGGAGTCGCTATCGCAATTCTTTCAGCATTCTTTCAGATAGGGGAAGCAGCCGATATGACCAACATTGGGACCTTCTTTGCCTTTGTCTTGGTGTGCCTGGGCGTGATGCTGCTCCGGTACACGAAGCCGGAGCGCCCTCGTCCTTTTCGCCTTCCCTTGATGCCGCTCGTGCCTGTTTTGAGCATAACAGCGTGTCTTTACCTGATGGCTGGTTTGCCCTGGGCGACATGGATCCGTTTTGTGGTATGGACTATCATCGGCATTCTCGTGTATGCCGCCTACGGGATAAAACACAGCAAGCTGGCCGCACAGGCCGTCAATAATGGTTCGCTGTCACGATGAAAGAGGGGGCAATGCCCGACGGATGTTAATCAGACTTTCCAGATGGTTGGGTTGCGGAAGCGGGTGCAGTGGTAGCAGCCCCTTCAACAGCAACCGGGGCAGGGCGAACCGTGTTCGTGACGGGAGCAGTCGGGACAGGCGATCCAGCGGCCGTCCCTACTGGAGCGACCGCGGGCTTCGAGGGAGGAGCCGGTTTGGGCGGTGCTGGTCTTTCCGGCTTAATACCTCCTTCCCAGGCCGGACCCGAATACATGTTCGCTGCTAGGCCCTTTGTCTTCCATTTCTCCTCGAAATCAGCAGCCGCTTTATTCGGTGTTTCCCCGACACCCATGACATCGTTCCAAGGATAGACTTTCGGTCCGATCTGGCATCCCGATTCCGTCCTCCGCAAATACAAAGCGATCGGATTACCCCGGTAGGGCCCAAGAAAAATATGGACGGATCCAACGTGCTCTAGCAATGAGGCCATAAGGCCCTCCAAGGGAGGGCTATGATGCCATAACAGACGAGAAGAGGGCAAGATATTCGGCGGGGAGCGTGGAGGTTTCGCTTCCTTACTTCATGAGGCGAGGTTGTTCATCGTGATGGAGATCAGGAAGTTCTCTCCGGAGACAATGCTCAAAGTCGTCCGCCTTTGTTTTGTGCAAAGAAAGAAGGCAGGATCAGACATCAGCTTTCGCGAATCGTTGCCGAGTCTGGTCGATGGTGCGCAAGAGAGCCTTGTGGCTTCGGCAGCCCACCACAAGTTTCGCATCAGAAATCATCACGGGTCGATAGGGAAGAAGGAAACGTTCTTTTAAGCGGCGGATACGTGCGAGAGACTGGGCCAGCCGCCCGGCAGAGATATCCCCGTCGGCAACGGCCTTGTCAGCGGCATTCAGCGCGGCTACCACTCGGTTGCGGTCTTTACAGATCAACGGCATGTCGCAACCGGCTTGTATAGCCTGTATCGTCGCGTCGCCGATACCATAATGATCGATGATGGCATGCATCTCAAGATCATCCGTCAACACCACACCGTCGTAACGCAACTCTTCACGAAGAAATCTCCCAATGATCGTCGGGGACAGGGTTGCCGGCCGGTTCTCATCCAAAGCGTGATACACAACGTGGGCCGTCATCATCGTTGCCACGCCGTGTGCAATTGCGCGCCGGAATGGAGGAAACTCAATACGCTCGAGTCGTTCGCGCGTCACCTGTACGATGGGCAACTCCTTGTGCGAGTCCGAGTTGGTATCGCCATGGCCGGGAAAGTGTTTCCCGCAAGCCACGACATGATTGTCCTGGAGGCCGCCCACGGTCGCCAACCCCAATTCAGACACGACATCAGGACTTGTGCCGAATGCTCGATCGCCGATCACCGGATTGGCGGGGTTGCTGTTCACATCCAGCACCGGGGACATATTCATGTTGATGCCGACGGCCTTGAGCTCCTTCGCGGTCGTTGCTGCTGCAGCGTAGGCCAATTCGGAGGAACGGCAGCGCCCGAGGACTTCGCACGGGGGGAAGATCGTAAAGTCTTTCGGCAACCGTGAGACACGTCCGCCTTCCTGATCGACAGAGATAAGAAGAGGGGAGTGCGGACTGCAGCGTTGAAGATCGTTTGTCAACGCGACGATCTGCGCGAGCGATTCGAGATTTCTCGAAAACAGGATGACGCCCCCGGGCTTATATTCCCTGATGAAGGAGGTGAGTTCAGGTGAGACGGCGTTGCCGTCGAACCCTATCATGAAGAGCTGGCCGATCTGGTCGTAAGCCATCGTCGAGCGGTCTTTCTCTCGTCTTACAGTGAGCGATCGATGAGGAACTGGATCAACAGTCTGGTCCCGATGCCGGTCGGGCCTTTGGGAATGTAGGCCCGCTCCCTTTCGCTCCAATCGGTGCTGGCGATGTCGAGATGCACCCAAGGGGCGTCGCCGACGAACTTGCTCAAGAAGAGTGCAGCCGTGATCATGCCGCCCCCGCGTCCCCCGATGTTGCGCATATCGGCCACATCGCTCCGCAGTTGCTCAAAATATTCTTCCCACAACGGCATCTCCCATACCCGCTCGCCCGCTCGAAGGCCGGCCTTGCGAATCGCTTCTTTCAACGTTGCATCGGTCCCGAACATTCCGATCGCGAACTGGCCCAGGGCGACGACGCAAGCTCCCGTCAGTGTAGCGATGTCGATGAGTGCAGCCGGCTTGAATCGAGTGGCGTAGGCGAGACCGTCGGACAGGATCAGGCGGCCCTCGGCGTCTGTGTTCTGCACCTCCACGGTTTTTCCCGATAGGGTCTTGACCACGTCGCCGGGTCGCATCGCCCGGCCTCCCGGCATATTCTCCGCCGCCGGGAGGATGCTGATGAGATTAAGAGGTAACTTCAGACGAGCCGCGGCCCGCATCGCCGCTAGCACCTCTGCTCCACCGGTCATGTCGGCCTTCATCTGTTCCATATTCTCCGCCGGCTTGAGCGAGATCCCACCCGTGTCGAAGGTGATCGTCTTACCGACGAGCACCACCGGGCGGTCGTCTCTTTTCTTGGCTCCTTGGTACTGGAGAATAATGAACTTCGGCGGTTGGTGGCTGCCTTTCGCCACTCCCAGCAAGGCACCCATACCAAGCTTTTCCATCTCCCTTTGTTCAAGGACTTTTAGGTTCACACCGGCTTCCTTCGCCACGGTCTTCGCCTCGCTGGCGATCCTGGTCGGTGTCATCACATTGGACGGATGGTTGCAGAGATCTCGAACGAAGATCGTCGCTTCAGCAGTCGCGACACCGCGACGAATCCCTTCAGACAACTGGCGCAGGTGATCTTTCTGCGGAGCCAGGATGGTCATCGCCGCCACTTCCCTACCTGTCGGAGTGTCACTGCGATAGATGGTGAATTGATAGCTCCCTAAGAGGGCTCCTTCCGTCATGGTCTGGGCAACGTCGATCGGTGAGGGCCCATGTGGCACGACGCTTGGTAACGCAACCATAAAGGTGCCGCATTTGGCTTGACGTACGCGTTTGACGGCATATCCCATCGCCTGTCGGATCTGATCCAACCCCAGCTCAGGTTTCTTCCCGAGGCCGACAAGAATCACGCGCTTGGCCTGAATTCTTCGCTGTGTATGAAATACGACCACCTCACCGGCCTTTCCATCAAACTCCTTGGACTGCAGAAGCTCACGGAGCGCTCCTCCGAGCGCTCTATCGAGGATGACCCCGTCTTCCTTCGGCAGTCCCTCTCCTTCACAAAGCAGGAGGACAAGCGCATCGGTGGTCTCGGTGTCGACTCGTCCTTGTTTCGCTGCAACCGACATCATATGCATTCGATTCTCCTTTGATGTGTCAATCACCGAGGGTCCTCAGCCTATTGATCGTGGTCATCAGGACTCCTACATCTCGATCGATGGAGCAAATCTTCACACTCCCCGCAGCTCGGGTGCCCAGATGTGCTTGTGCAGTTGTAACTGAAGGCGAATCGGTAGGCGATCTGCCAGAACCCATTCAGCCAACTGTCGTGGATCCAGCACACCGAATACCGGGCTAAAGAGGACCGGACAGCGATCGGTCAACTGGAAGCGATCCAGAATGCTCTTAGCCCATTCATAATCACCTCGGTCTTGGATGACGAACTTCACTTCGTCCTGTGGCCGCAATCGTTCGACATTGGGCCAGTACATCCGTTCCGTCATGCCGCTTCCCGGGCACTTCACATCCAGGATGATACGGACCGATCGGTCGACCATGCTTGTATCCACCGCTCCGCTCGTTTCAAGAAGAACCGTCAAGCCTTCTTCGCACAGCCGATGCAGCAGCGTAGCCGCATCCGGTTGTGCCAATGGTTCACCTCCCGTTACCTCGACTAAACGGCAACCATAGGATCGCACCGCGTCGAGAATGTCATTGATAGACCGGTCCGTTCCACCAAAGAAAGCATATTCCGTGTCACACCAGGTGCAACGCAGAGGGCAACCGGTCAGACGTACGAACACGCAGGGGAGGCCGGCAAAGGTCGATTCACCCTGAATGCTATGAAAAATTTCGGTGATGCGCATGAGGGTTGTATGGGCTTACCGAGTAATCGATGGATGATTCGCCGCGGAGGTGGTTGATTCGATCACAAGCAGCAGCCCGTTACCATTTAGCAAGCGGCCAGTTCATGCGACGTGCGATGGAGGCCATGCCACGAATCGGATTCACCACCGTCGGATGCCCTACGGCCCGGAGCAGGCCTAAATCACCAGGGCTGTCTCCGTAGGCATAGCATTGGGACAGATCCAGCGTCAGTTCATGGGTCAACCGATCAATGAGTTGGCGTTTGCCCTCCCCATAAGGAATGGGGGTACAAGGGAACCGGTATAGAGGCCGTTCCGTTGCTCCAACCGACTCGCAAAGCATCGGTCCGCTCGAAGGGCCTCAGCGATCGGAGCGATCAGGAAATCAATGGATCCCGTTACGAAAATGATGGCATGGCCGGCACGACGATGCTCGTCCAGCATCCGCATGGCGACGGGAGAGACACGAGGACATAATTCGTCCCGACAAAACTCCTCACCCAACGGTTGAATCACTTGGGAAGGTTTTCCGGCTAGGTACAGCTTTCGCTCGCGAAGCGGGTGCAACGACAATGTCGGGAGATGTCGCATGAGCCAAGCCGCACTCGCGCGCGCTTCAGGCCAACCGACGATACCGAGGCTCCAGAGCCGGCGAAAAAATCGCACTTCGCTCGCTTCGCCCGGCAATATGGTGTTGTCGACATCAAAAAATGCCGCAATGGAAGAGGAGAGACCTCGTTGGTCTGTTCGTACCATGGAAGAGCGCCTTACGACATTGAGGGGCAGATTCTACCGGAGGGCTGGTTGATTGACAAGAATTTTACCCTCCTCCTATAATAGTGCCCTTCAGTCAAGCGTCCTGTAGGACGTTTCGAATCATGCGGTGGCCGAAGTGGTGGAATGGCAGACACGCACGTTTGAGGGGCGTGTGGCGAAAGCCGTGCGGGTTCAAGTCCCGCCTTCGGCACCATCGATCTGACTGCTCCTACCAGATGCCGTCCGGCGAAAGGCCTTGGGCCATTTGGATCTAGACTTTTCTCCTTTTGTCATAGCACACTGCTCACCTCATGACATTAATTAGGAACCAATAACTTTTGGGGTCAATAACTTTCTGTCCAGGAGAAAAAGTGTTCGTGAGGCAAGCGACGTACTCGATCCTCGTACCGTGAACCGGTTACTCCCATGAGCTGAACCGGCTCTTGATGCATCGTCGATGTCGCCCAGCAAGGAGCCCTATCATGAGTGCTACGAGCGACCTTCTTGAATTGGATCTCCTGCGCAGACAGGTAGCCGATCTCGCGCGTGAATTGGCCGAACGAGACCGAGTACTGCACGAACGGACTCGCCACCTCCATGCCGCACAAGCTCTTGCTCACTTGGGAAGTTGGAGTTGGGACATCACGAACGGCGAGGTAGAATGGTCGGATGAACTCTACCGAATCTTCGGCTATGCGCCTCAATCACGTGCGATGAGGTTCAACAGTTTTGTGTCGGCGGTAGTGCCGGACGATCGTGACCGGGTTCTGGCGTTGATCGACGGCGCGTTGGTAGGGGCCGCGCCATACGATATGGAATGCCGAATCGTTCGCCCCAATGGCGAAGTACGGACGATTCGTTGCTGCGCAGAGTTCTTGCGCGATAGTAGCGGTCAGCCAGTGCGTATGTCCGGGACCGCTTTGGACGTGACCGATCGGAAACGAACAGAGTCGGCACTACAGGAGCGCGAGGCTCACTTCCGTACGCTGATCGAGCATTCCTCGGACATCATTACGGTTCTCGATTCGAACGGGGCAATCCAGTTTGAAAGCCCCTCGTTCGAACGACTGCTCGGGTATGCACAACGCGAGCTCGACGGACGAATCGCCTTCGAGTTCGTTCATCAAGAGGATCTTCCTGCCGTGATCGAGCGGTTCCAGTTGCTCATCCAGCGTCCCGGAACGCCTCAAACGGCCGAATTCCGTTTTCGCCACAAAGACGGTTCGTGGCGCAGTTTGGAAGGAATCGGCAGGGCGACTTGGGATCAACATAGTCGATGCATCGTGGTCGTGAATTCACGGGACATTACCGAGCGGAAGCACACCGAGGAGATGCTACGGACCTCCCAAGAAAAGCTCGAACAAGCCCTCCGTGCCTCAGGGACCGGACTATGGGACTGGAACACGGAAACGGACGAAGTAGTCCTTTCACAGGAATGGAAACGCCAGTTGGGATATGAGCCGGCGGAGATTTCAGATGCTTTTGAGGCCTGGACGGCGCTGCTGCACCCGGAGGATCGGGAAGCGGCGATGGCCTATGTACGAGATTACGTGTCTCGTCGCGAGGGAGACTATCGACAGGAATTTCGGCTGAAGCACAAGGATGAGGGGTATCGATGGATCGAAGCGCGGGCTTCGTTTGTGTCCGAGCGGGATGGTCGAAGGATTCGTCTCCTCGGTTCGCACACCGACATTACGAACCATAAACGGATGGAGGAGGCCCTGCGCGAGAGCGAGGAGCGTTACCGGATGTTGATCGAGCTGGCCCCATGCGGTGCCCTCGTCTTGTGTGAAGGGCGGACGGTCTACATCAACCGAACGGGCGTCTTCATCATGGGAGCGAAGGATCCTCATGAAATTCTCGGCCGGTTGACATTGGAGTTCGTCCATCCGGACTATCATCAAGAAGTCCAGGAGAACGTGAAATGCCTGCTGAACGGCGGCCTGTCCATCCATAGTGCGGAACGAGTTTATTTGAAAATGGATGGAACGCCGATTCCGGTTCAGGTTGAGGTAGCTCGGATTACGTGGAACGGTACGCCGGCCATCCTCTGCCTGTTCTCCGATATCACCGAGCGCAAGCGGAGTGAAGACCGTATGCGAGAAATGAACCTGGCCTTATCCCAGGCCATGCCAGGCATTGCCCGAGTCGACGTAGCAGGCCGGTACCTGGAGGTGAACCGGCCCTATGCGACGATGTTGGGGTATGAACCGTCCGAGTTGCTCGGGCGAACATGGGAGCCGACAGTGCACCCAGAAGACCTGTGTCTCGCCCAACATGCGTATGAGGAGTTGCTGGAAAAAGGAAAAGCAGAGTTCGAGTGTCGAGCTGTTCGGAAAGACGGCTCCAGCTTCTTTAAACAGGTCTTGATGGTAACAAGCAAACCGTCCGTCGGCGGTTTCCTCGGCCACCATTGCTTCATGCGCGACATCACCGAGCGCAAGCAGACGGAGCAAGCCCTTTGGAAGAATCAGCAGGCAATCCGTGAGCTCCACGATATCTCGTCGGCGCAGGGCCAGTCGTTTGAGGAACGGGTCGACGCTCTGCTTCAGCTCGGGTGCCGCTTCTTCGATCTGCCGATCGGGATGCAGACTTTTGTCCGGGGCCGTGAGTTGGAGGTGGGGCAAGTGAACGCGCCCGGCACGGGGTTCCATCAGGGCATGCACGTGTCTCTGTCTGAATCGTACTGCAGCGAGACCATTCGCCTCGGCAGACCGTTGAGTTTCGAGCATGCCGGGGCATCTCCAGATTGGCAAGGGCATCCCGCTTACGCTGCACTGAAGTTGGAATCGTACCTCGGGACTGCGATCAACGGGCTGGAGGGCACCTATGGGACCCTGTGTTTTACGAGCGTCGAACCCCGGCAGAAACCGTTTAGCATAGCCGAAAGGGATTTCATTCAACTGATGGCGCAGTGGCTTGGCGGTGAAATGGACCGCCAAGCGACGCTGGACGCTCTGCGGGAGAGCGAGGAACGATACCGGAGTCTCTATGATGCAACTCCCTCTATGTATTTCACCGTGGATCGAACAGGAATGATCAGATCCGTCAACCAGTACGGGGCGCAGTACTTGGGCTATGGTGTCGAGGACCTCGTCGGGAAGCCGGTGGCGGAGCTCTTCTTCGCAGAAGATCGAGCGCGCGTATGTGCCGCGATAGGAGCGTTCTTTCAGCATCCGGAAGGAGTCGCGCGATGGGAATTTCGCAAGGTGCGAAGAGATGGCGCGCTGCTGTGGGTACGTGAGCTGGTGCGTGAGCTGCGGAGCCCGGAGGGAGAATCATCAGCACTCATCGTGTGCGAGGACATCACCGAATACAAACGGATGGAAAAAGCGCTGCGGCTCACCCAGTTCTCGGTGGATCAGGCGGTCGAAGCGATCTTGTGGGTGGATTCGAGCGCTCGCATATTCAACGTGAACGAGACGGCCTGTCGAATGTTGGGGTATGCCCGCCAGGACTTGACGACCATGACGGTGCATGACATCGATCCTAATTTCCCTGTGGAACGATGGGGAGAGCATTGGAATCACTTAAAGGAGCAGGGAGCGTTGGCGTTCGAAGCCACCTATTGGTCACGCACCGGCTCTATCTTAGAGATGGAGGTGACCTTCAATTATCTGCGGTACGATGAGAAAGAGTATGGCTGTGCGATCCTGAGGGATATCGGAGAACGGAAACGAGCGGAATCCGAGCTTCGCCGTTCGCATACGTTTTTGCGACAGGTCATCGACACAGACCCCCATCTCATTTTTGCCAAGGATGGGGAAGGACGTTTTACCATGGCCAACAAAGCTGTGGCTGATTGGTATGGGACGACGGTGGAAGATTTGATCGGGAAATCGGACGTCGAGTTCAATGCCGACAGTGAAGGGGGGAGGTCCTTTCGGCAGAGTGACCTTGAGGTCATGAATTCCGCGCAGGAGCGGTTCATCCCGGAGGAGCAGATCACTGATGCGGAGGGGAGGAGGCGCTGGTTACAGACGGTCAAGAGACCGATCTTCGATGACCAAGGCCAGGTCCACATGGTGCTCGGAGCTGCGACTGATATCACTGAGCGTAAACAAATGGAAGAGACTCTCCTTCAGCGCGAGCGAGACCTAAGCGCAGCACTTCAGGAACGTGAACGGATCAGTCAAGACCTCCACGACGGGATTCTCCAATCCTTGTACGCCGTCGGACTTGGGTTGGAAGCAGGTAAATCAGCGATCAAGAATCAACACGATCAGGTGGCGGAGAAATTCATGGCGACCGTGGATCACGCCATTGGGCAGCTCAAACATGTCATGACGGAGGTCCGGAATTTCATTGCGGGACTCGAGTCGCAGGTGATGCAGGGCGGAGACTTCTCGACCGCCCTGCGGAGCATGGTCGATACGATGTCCATCGCCGCCTCCGCCAGCTGTCGCGTGAGGATCGATGATGCGGCAGCACGACGGCTATCCACCGAGCAGGCGATCCATATCATCAACATCGTACGCGAGGGGTTGAGTAATGCATTGCGCCACAGCCGTGCCAAACGGATCACGGTCTCGCTCCGGGATCTCCTCCGCTCAGATCGTCTCGCCGTGACGGATGACGGTATTGGGTTTGATCCACGCTCGGTTCAGGGTGTTGGTCATGGGTTAGTCAACATGGCGGCACGGGCTCAAAAAGTTCGGGGCTTGTTCGCCATTCAGTCGAAACATGACAAGGGGACGAGGATCTTAGTCCATCTTCCAAAGGATATTGATGATGCTCACCACTAAAAGGCACGTCGTTCGAGTGCTGCTCGTCGACGATCACGAGGTTATTCGCGTGGGACTGCGGACGGTGCTCGGTCAAATGCAGGGTGTCACGGTAGTGGGGGAAGCTGGCACCATGGCGGATGCGATCCAGCAAACGCTAAGGTTGAAGCCCGATGTGATCTTGATGGACGTCCGACTACCTGACGGTTCCGGGGTGGATGCCTGTCGGGAGATCCTAGGGACACTGCCGGGGACACGGGTCATCTTCTTGACGTCCTACGCCGACGACGACTCCGTTCTCGCCGCAGTGCTTGCCGGCGCTCATGGCTATGTCCTCAAAGAAATTGATTCACCCGCATTGGTTGAAGCCATCCGCTCGGTGGCCAACGGTCAATCGATTTTGGACTCCACGGTGACTGAACGGGCGTTGGGCTGGTTGAGGGGGCTTCACGAGCTCCCGGGGATCCCTGGTACGGATCCACTGTCTTCTCAGGAAGAACGAGTGGTCGCGCTAGTGGCCGAGGGAAAGACCAACAAGGAAATCGCCGTCGCGCTCGGACTCAGCGACAAGACCGTCAAGAACTATTTGGCAAACGTATTTCAGAAGCTCCGCATCACCCGGCGAGCGCAGGCAGCCGCCTTTTTTGCGAAACGGCGGGGATGAGCGAGAATCATTCAGCTCTACTGCGGTTAGGTGCAAAAAGCTAGTTTTGCAGCTGCTCTTCATATCTGGGCACTCCCCTTGCACTTCATGTAGATTGTCTTTAAGTGCTTCGTATTCATAACTACTCTGTGTGCACAGACCGGGAGGTTGTCCTGTATGACTACTGGTCTCTTCCTAGGGTTGCTCCTGTCCATAGGTTTGGTTCTCGGGATAGTGATGCGACAGCGCCAAGAGAACATCCTGAATGCAACCATCATCGCGGCCACCAATTGTAGTGTGTTCGTGACGGATGCGACGTTGTCCCAGCATTCCATCGTCTACGTCAATCCGGCCTTCCTGCTGCTGACCGGCTACACTGAAGAAGAGGTGCTCGGGCAAACGACGTCACTGTTGACCGGCCCGGACACAGATCGGGCTTCGCTCGAAAAGCTTGCGATGGCCCTCCAAGGTGGATGGGCCTGTCGTGTCGGGTTGTGCCATTACCGCAAGAACGGCACCTCATTTTGGAATGACGTATCGGTGTCACCGGTGAAAGACCGTCAGGGCCGGGTGACGTTGGTCGTTTGGACCATGAGTAACGTCTCTCAACTCGGGGAGGGTACAGAAACGCCTAATAACGCCCGGTCCGAGGATGTCTACACTTGCCGGCAGGCCGAAGAGGCGCTCAGGGAACGCGAGACGCGACTTGATCTTGTTGCGGAGATAGGACGGGTCGGGTGCTTTGAACAGGACCACCGGACAGATTCGCTCTCTTGGTCACCGATCCTACGGGACATCTATGGCGTGGGTACCGATGAGCCTGCTTCATGGCAGCGCCACCTCGAGCTGGTTCATCCCGATGATCGGGAGGGGGTGAGCTCTGCCGTCCAAACAGCTCGTGCCGTGATGGGCGATGGCCTGTCTGAGGTCGAGTACCGTTTCGTCAGGCCAGACGGCGTTATGCGGCATATCAGGCTTCGTTCTCTGACTGCGTTTGACGGCGACGATTCGTCGAGGCAACCGACCCGCACACTCGGGACGGTCGTCGATGTGACCGATCGTAAACAGGTCGAAGCCAGGGGTCGGGAGGCTGCGAGGAGGGAAGCGATCGGCACCTTTGCCGGCGGTATCGCGCACGAGTTGAACAACGGTCTCACGGCCGTCCTCGGCTTCAGCGAGCTGGCGCTTCCGGTGATTCCGGCTGAGAGCAAGGCGCATCGCCATATCAGGCAAGTCATAGCGGGGGCGAAACAATCCCGGGAACTGATCCAGCAGTTGTTGGTCTTCGGTGGGCAAAACGATCACGGTCGGTGCCCTGTGTTCCTCCATTCCTTTGCGAAAGAGTCCCTGAGGCTCCTTCGTCCGACGATTCCCTTGTGGATTGAACTCAGAGCGCAGATCGCACACGCGACCAGCCCTATTTCTGCCAACGTTGTGCAGCTGCATGAGATGATGTTCAACCTGGTCGATAACGCCCTCTGTGCGATGCAGAGGACGGGAGGAATCCTTGACGTTCAGCTTCGGAACCGAGACTTTGTCACGGATCAGATCATGCCTTCCAGTCGACTCCCCGCTGGACGGTACGTCTGTCTGAGCGTTCGTGATACAGGCGAGGGGATGGACCCCGAGAGAGTCAGTCGATTGTTCTCTTCGTTCGCGGCGTCGGAGGCGGGCAGCGAGGAGCAGGCGGTGGGATTAGCGGTGGTTTACGGCATTGTCACGGCGCATGGCGGTACCCTGGTGATTGAAAGCCAAATCGGCGCCGGTACGGTAGTATCGGCCTATTTTCCTGCTCTCCCGGCTTGTGGGCCATGGACGGCTCAGAAGGACGATCCGGTTCCCCATGGACACGAATGTGTTCTATTTGTCGATGACGAAGACTCCGTTGTTCGATTAGGAAGAGAGCTGTTGGAATCCCTCGGCTACTATCCAGTGGTCTGTAGAACGGCTGCCGAAGCATTGGGACTCTTCCAGGCCGAACCCAAGCGGTTCGACCTACTGATTACCGATCGGACGATGCCCGGCATGACTGGGGATCGTCTGGCTCGAGAATGTCGACGACTTCGACCGGATCTCCCTGTCATCCTCTGCACCGGGTCAAATGGTGTGTCTGGTCTGGACGATGCCTGGTCGCAGGGCGTGACGGAATGCCTCCCCAAACCGGTCACGTTGCACGAGCTGGCCTATGCCATTCGCAAGGCATTGGATCAGGCTTCCGACTACCCGGAACCTGCGGGTGCGGCGGCCAACAGCGTTCCAGAACCATCGAGGATATCGATTGAGGTGTCGGATGCCGTCGGTCCTCGTGATTGATGATCAGGACCAAGTTCGTCAGGTCATCCGTGAAATATTGGAACAGGCCGGCTACGAGGTCGATGAGGCCGGCAACGGGAAAGAGGGGCTTGACCGGTATCGGACGAGGTCGACGGATCTTGTCATCATGGATATTCTCATGCCGGACCAGGACGGACTAGAAACCATCATGACGCTCTGCCGGGAGTTTCCCGATGCTCGTGTTATTGCGATGACCGGGGGAAGTGATACGATCGGCATCCTCAATTTCTTGGACATCGCAAAAATGCTCGGAGCCAGGCGGACCCTTCAAAAGCCGTTCGACCTGAACGTCCTGCTCGATACGGTTGCCGTCGAACTGACCCGCTAGACAACTCGCCGCGCACAGTCAACCTTCTTCGCATTGACATCACGACAGGCTCCCGTCAGACTCCACCATTCCATGCTCGGATCAGACGTTTCATGATATTTCTCAATCAGTTCTTAGGGACCCTCGTTGCCGCAGTCGGCTTCTGGCTCTTATGGGGAGGAAGCGTCTCCCCGGTCGTCGTGGTCGGATGGGCTCTGACCGCGTGGCTGTTCTTATGGTTCATGACAGAGTCGATCACGGAACTATGGGCATGGGCTACCTTGTTGCTCGGCCTGGAAAGCTTTGCCTGGCCGTTGGTGCTGATGATTCAACTCAGAGGCCAGGCAGAATCACTTCCCGAATCTGAGATGGGAACGATCCTTTCGGCCGTCGTGCTGGGTCTCTTCTCATCCGTCTTCTGGATTTCGTTTTCTTACGGACTCTTTAAACGGGCACGTAAGCTGACTACGTCTGTACATGCGGAGCAGGCTGCGACAGAGCCGATTTCTCGGGCGAAGAAAAAGAGGAAGGGCGCCTAACCTCATCCATTCTCGATCGGGTCAATGTCGACAATGAATTTGATCCGTCCCTTGCGGTACTCCCGCTCCATTTTCTGGACGGATTCATGGATCCGTCGGCTGAGGGCGGTGACAGAAGTTCCCTTTACCAAGATGCGATACTGCTGACGGCCTTTTGGACGCCGACGTGTGGCCGGCACCGGACCTAAAATATGCAGAGGCTCCTGGTCACTGGAATTCTGTTCAAGGTCCGCACTCCATCGCTTAGCAGCCTCCTCGACCATCCTAAGGTCTTTGCCGATTACCGAAAGCTCAGCTAATCGACAGACGGGCGGATAATGAAGAAGCCGGCGTGCGGCGAGTTCTTCATCGTAAAATTGAGTGGGTTCTCCTGAGATCAAGGCCTGTACGGTATGATGTGTAGGAAGGCGAGTCTGCACGATGACTCGTCCTCCGGTGGGCGCTGGATATGCCAGGTCGGCAGCATCAACCAGCAGGTGATAGGTGCGTTCCGCTGCACGAAAGTCCGAGATATGCAACCCGGAGTCTGCTTGAAGGATCCCCACCAAGCTGTAGCAGGACAGCGGCTCTCCATGAAACAGCGCTTGGGTCCCGATGAGAACATCCCACGCGCCCGACTTGGCCCCTTCCCACAGGGCATGCGCCGACGCGGAACGCCGGAGTGTGTCGCCATCGAGGCGGGCGATTTTGGCCTGTGGGAATAGGCGGCGAACGTCGGCTTCAACTCGCTCGGTGCCCTCACCAATAGGACGTATACGAGGCGTTCGGCACAAAGGGCAGAGATCAGGCAATGGACTTGCCCTGCCACAGTAACGACACCTGAGACTGGTGGCCTCACGATAATAGGTAAGCGCCACGTTACAGGAATCGCACCGAGGAACCCAGCTACAGTCTCTACAAGCCAAGGTCCCGGCATAACCTTTCCTATTGAGGAAGAGGAGGATCTTGGTATGGTCCTGTAGCGCGTCGTGCATCGCTCGGATGAGTTTGTGACTGAGAAGAGTGCCTGCAGCCTCGTTGCGAAGGTCAACGAGTTCAATCGTAGGTCGAAGGACAACTTCTTGTGGGACATGGTGGATCTCAGCCTCGGGATCGAACCTCGCTTCAAGGGATGGGTGAGCCGAGGCCAGTACAACGAGCGCCCGTTCGCTCTCAGCTCTCAAATAGGCGACTTCTCTGGCATGATAGCGAGGCTCCTGCGGTTCTTTCAGGGCAGGGTCCTCTTCGTTTTCCACCCAGATCAGCCCGATCGACCGAAGTGGCGAGAATATGGCTGAACGGGTTCCGACGACTACCGAGTGAACCTGTTCCTGACCCTGTTGCCATCGATTCGATTCTGAAGGTGGGCGTGCGAAGGTTACTTGGAGGTCCGTGAGTCTAGAGAGCACCTGTTTTAACCAGGATGCTCTCACGACCTCGCCGGTGAGAACGAGAGTGGATTTCTTCATGGAGTGTGCTTGCTGAATAGCGTCCACAAGCCGACTGAGTCGGTGTTCCCACGGGGCATGGAGGACGAGTTTCCTCATGTGGTTGTTGTGAAGGCACTGGGAGACGCGCGCTTTCCAGGAGGCATCGACCTCCGGAAGCCTGTCAGCGGGCAGAATCCCCTCCACCGGCGTTCGACGATCATGCTTGTCCAAAGTGAGCCTCCCATGCGGCGCTTGGAGTCGGACGTCGGCATTGGTCGAAGGCACGAGCTCGATCCACGACTTGCTGATGAGGGCATCGATTCCCCGCAGAACTTTTCGCTGCCGAGTGGGCTGAAGTGTCGAGGAGAGGAGTCCTGGAGTTCGTCGGGCAATTCGGTCGAGCATCGGCCTCAGATCGTCTGGACAGAGACCGGTTTTCAAGGCCGCGCGGCCCTGCGCAGTGGCTACGTATCGGGTGGGAGGAGGATTTTGCGTTGCGATTGCAGGCAATATGAGCCGGAGACACTGGCCCCAGGGTGCAACGTAATATTCCGCGACCTTGCGAGATAGTTCGAACAGCGACGTAGGCAGGCTTGAATCGCGATCTAGAGAGCGGATCTCTTTAATGGAACCGGACTTTATTTCGGCTGCAAGGTGGTCACTCAGCGAGATGACGACCCCTTCCAGCACCGTACGTCCAAACGGGACCAGGACGCGACGCCCTATGGCGATGGTCTGAGCTAAGGCAGGAGGGACGAGATAGGTGAAGGATTTTGCGATATGACGGGGCACGATAACTTCTGCATAGAGTGCCTCCGTTCGACGAGGAAGTGTCGAGGTCTCATCGGAAGCCATGCCGCATTCTAGCAGTCCGGAAATGCGAAGGATACCGATCACATCGGCGCCCGCGGCCTGGAACCTACCCGGTTGGCCAAAGCCGTTGTCTGAGGAATCCAAATGTCCAGTGCATCGTCCATTCTAATACGCTAGGGAAACACCCTCATTCTCAACCTCGGGAGGTTAATGAGTTGTGTCTCTCGCTGTTCCGAGAGAGCAGAGAAACACAAGAGTTGTTCCCGAGCCTGTTTGAGCTTCATCTGAAGAGTGCCAAGCCGCGAGGCCAAGGCTGCCTTGCCCCCTTACGCTGACGCAGATGATCTACCGTGAACCTGCTGCCTTGAGCGGCTAATCAACTTTGCGGTATGGTACCCATCCGATCTCCTACTTAGGGCGACTCGGATGCCGACCGTCTTCCTCAGCTATTCCCGCGCTGACCTGCCGCTTATCGAGCAGCTTGAGGGGCAACTCACGACACATACCGGGATTTCCATCTGGCGCGATCAGGACAAAATCTACGGCGGGCAGAAATGGCCGAAGGTCTTAGGTGAAGCCATCGCCGATCAAGACGTATTTCTCCTCGCCTGGTCCAAAAACTCAGCCGCGTCCCATTTCGTGGAGTTCGAATGGTGTACGGCGATCGCGCTCAAGAAGACGATCGTCCCTTGCCTTCTTGACGATACACCGCTTGCCTCGTCGCTCAAGGCATTCCATGGGTATCGTCTCAATCATGCGACTGGACTGATCCAGTCCTTGCGAGGCGCACCGCTTGCCGATGTGCAAAGACGGGAACCGGTTCTTCGCAAGCTCAACGACATCACTGCAACAGAAGCGACGGCCGTGCTCGAACAGGCCAAGTCCGTCTTTGCCCAACAGCAGTGGACGGTGCAGGGGAACCTTTACCAGGCCGGTGGCGATATCCACATTCACAATGAGCCCTCGACCGCGAGCGTTGCCGGAAAAACCAAGCCGCTCGTCGAGAGATGGCAGGCCTGGGCTGGCTTGGCCGTCGCGATTCTGACTGCCGTGACACTCCTCTTGGATCTTCCATCGAAGTGGGGCGGGCGACCTCCGCCAGCCGCACTGTTGGAGCAAGAACTGTCGGGGACCGTGCTGGACGAGGCGACCGGCGAGCCTCTACGGGATGTGGTCGTCTCCCTGCCTGATTTCGACATGAAGAAACTGACCGACCGTGATGGATCCTTCCGTTTTCGGGTCACGAAAGAAAAGCAGGCCCGGATCAAATTTACGGCGCAGAAGGAGGGGTACAAGACCTACTCAAACTACGCCACCTTGGGGAACACTGACCTCAGTTTTCCCATGGAGAAGAGTGAGTAATGCGCACAGGCACCTGCATTGTCGTGCTGACATTAGTACTCCTGAGTCTGGAGGGATTTGCTCGTGCTGAGAACTGGCTACAGGGCCAAGTATTCGAAAACCACGGCAACACGAAAAAGCCGGCACTCGGCGCACAGGTCTGGATCGTGAACGTCGGCAATCCCTTTTTCACGAAACTCGATGGTGGCTATCGTGTGCTGGTACCCGATGCCTATCGGGTCGGGCAAACCATCGTGCTCTACGTCAAGCGCAAGGGGTGGGCCATTGCCACGCCAATCGGTGGAAAAGTGGAGCTAAAGGAAGATTTCAAAAGTGACATTTTTCTCTTGCCGGAACCGTCTCCGGAATTTCTGTCGCCTGCACAACTCGACAAGCTCCTTGAGAGGCTGCCGGAAAAGCTGAAGAGCCAGGTCAAACCCGATGTCAAAGAAGGAAGTACAGATCCGGAGCAGGTGGTGAGGGAGTATGCGACCGAACATGGGCTTCCAGAGCAAGAGGTCCTCGCCAATGTTGCGGCCCTCGTGAAGCAATACGAGCAATCGAGCGACTTGGGCAAGCAGTGCCTTGCCGCGGTCTATCAAAAGAACTTGAAACAGGCTGCTACACGGTGCGAGCAGAATGCGACCAGCAAGGTGGACTTGCTCAAGAAAAAGCGTCAGGAGGTCGAGGCCCTTTCTAAGAGCCAGTTAAAGAGCGACCGGTCAGTTGAACCCTCGTTCGTATATGAATCAGGCGAAATCATTCTCGTGACAGACCGGGCTATGCAATTACGGGCCGATCCCGAGCCACGAGCTAGTCGTGACACGCTGTTTGTGGAAGCTGGTCCGGGTAAGTCCACACCAGCCCAGATCGAAGAAGGGCGACGTCAGCTGATTAAGCTCACGGAAGAAGTGGTAGGCGAATTCAAGTCTACGGGCGACACCTATTACGCCAACTACCAATTCGACAAGGCACTTGTTTCATACAATGAAGGCCTCAGCTACGTTGAGAAAAAGGATCTCCCAACCCTCTGGGCGGACATGCAGTGGACTATTGGCCTGGCTGATTGGCAAATCGGCATCCGCACGAAAGAGGCCGCCATTCAGGAAAATTTAGCCGAAGCAGTGAACAGATACAAAGAGGCACAGTCAGTTTATACACAGTCCGCGTTTCCAGAGGCCTGGGCTGCAATCGAGAACAATCTCGGCGCCGTGCTGAGCGAGCAAGGCATTCGCACCGGCGGCGAGAAAGGCACCCGCTTGCTCGCCCAGGCTGTCGCGGCCTATCGCGCCGCGCTCACGGTCCGTACGAAAGAGCAGCTCCCGCAAGACTGGGCCACGACCCAGAACAATCTCGGCGCCGTGCTGAGGGAGCAAGGCACCCGCACCGGCGGCGAGGCCGGCACGCAGCTCCTCGCCCAGGCCGTCGCGGCCTATCGCGCCGCGCTCGAGATTCGCACTAGAGAACACTTACCGGAAGGCTGGGCTCAAACCCATAACAACTTGGCAAAATCCGCGCTTGCGCTTGAAGACTGGCCAACCGCAGCCGAGTCTTATCGTAATGTGCTGACGCTGTATCCGGACTACAACGAGGCTTATCAGATAACGAATGGCGTCTATCATGACAAACTCTTCGCGTACACATCGGCCTTTGAATTATCGAAACAATGGTTGGACCGGCACCCAGCGGATGTGTCCGCCCAGGCCAATTTTGCTGAAGCGCACCTAACGACAGGGCGCTATGGAGAAGCCGAACACCGTCTTGGAGAACTGCTGAAGAAACCTGACCTCGATCCCAATGCTTGGGCTGGGCTTCGCATCGTGGATGTTGTCACAGCTCTCGCCCTGAAGAAGGCCAACATCGTTCCTCAGAAGCTACAAGAGCTCCGCACATTCGTCTCAGGGCAACCGGAGAGTTTTCATCCTGACTGGAGTTTTGACGGAACGACACACTTTGTCCAGACCGAGCAGGTCTTCGCACCCCACCGCGCTTGGCTCATGGAGCTGTTCGCGGTTGTGAAGTCCAAGGACCGCGCCGCGCTCCTGGCGGCCCTGGATCACGTGCAGTCCAGCTTTAAACCTTGAGGCCATTAAAACAGGTAAGGATGTGCTTTTAGTATTGCGCCCCGAAAGTTCTTGTTGTAATCCGTTCGCCCTGAGACCTGTATGATGGATGTCTGGTGTCAGAACACGTCCTCTTTCGTGAGTATGATGGTGCATGGAATCGCCATGGTGCGAAGGAGGACGTCAAATGGGAAGCCAAACTATTGTTCCCCGGGACTACGATGTGTTTGCTGGATTGGATGTGGATAAGCGGAGTATCTCGGTGACCTTTACGGATCACCAAGGCGTGAGTCGATCGATGCAGATTCCGTACAGTGTCGAGCATCTGTTGGCCTACGTGGGCAAGCACTTTGCGGGCCAAAAAGTCGCCTACGCGTATGAGGTGGGCCCCACGGGCTACGGCTTGTATGATCGGTTGGTGGCCGCTGGCGCTCCCTGCGTGGTGGCCGCTCCGTCGATGATCCCCAAAGCGCCTGGGCAGCGAGTGAAGACCAATCGGCTGGACAGTCGGGGGCTGGCGGAGACGCTGCGGGGAGGACAATTGAAGAGCATTCATGTGCCCGCGCCGCCCTATCGCGAATTGCGGCATCTCCCCCAACTGCGCGACACGTTTGTCCGCGAGCTGGTCGGCATGAAGCTGCGCATCAAAGCCCTGTTGCTCCTGGAAGGGCTTGCGTTTCCCCCGGCCCCAGCGGGCAGCTAGTGGTCGTGCCTGGTGAAGCAGCAACTCCGCCAGCTGGCCTGCTCGGGGGCGGTGCGTTTTAAGCTGGATCAGTTGCTCGACAGTGTAGCGTTTCATGAACAGCAGGTCGTGAAGACGACCAAGGAGATCCGCCGCTACTGTCAGTGTGATCCCGAGCTGTCCCGGTGCCTCGCGTTGCTGCGGACGATTCCGGGGATTGGATGGATCGTGGCCAGTCAGCTGGTGGCCAGGATCGGGGATTGGCGGGAACTGCGCCACGTCCGCCAACTGGGTGGGTTTCTGGGCGTGGTGCCCACCGAGCGCTCCACCGGATCGCATACCGATCGAGGCTCGATCACCCGCACAGGAGATAGTCGGTTGAGAAGTAAACTCATCCAGGCCGCGTGGTCGGCCATCCGCCAGGACGGCGAGCTGCGGGATTTTTACCGCTCGGTGTGTCGGACTCATCCGCGTCATCTGGCTGCGCGGGTCGCCATTGTGGCGGTAGCGCGGAAGCTCACGACGCGCATCGCCGCGGTCTTGATGCAGCAGCGGCCGTATGTGGTCAGAGCAAGCGTGCAGGCGGGTCCTGTGGCCCAAGAGGAGACATCGCCCCAGGGAACGACTCGACGACTGGCAGAACCGGGAGGCTCGCACTCCTGAGGTTCGATGCTTGAGACAGAGATCCCGGGGCCTTGTGCCCGAGAGAGGGGCGCATTCCAAGTCAGTGTGACGGCCGTGTGCCGTGCCACGCATAGCAGCCAGTCTCTCTTTGGGCCGGAAGGACACGCAGATGATAACCGAAAGAGGACTCCTCTATCGGCCACTTGACATCCACATAGCAGCTTGTCGAAGGGCATGTGATTTCCGTTCGTGGTTCGACAAGCTCACCATGAACGTATTTCTGGGATGCATCACTAGGGTCTGGAATCTGTTCGATCCCTAGCTCCTCCGAGCGCCGTACATCCGATTTAAGGATGGTTCAGTTTATAATCCCTCACTACCCCCTTTCTGCACATCTAACGGTGGCCTGATGCCCGAAACCATCTCAGTCCAATGCTGCATTGCCGGCGGAGGGCCTGCCGGAATGATGCTGGGCCTCCTGTTGGCTCGGGCCGGCGTCTCGGTGCTCGTCGTCGAAAAGCACGAAGATTTTCTGCGTGATTTTCGCGGCGACACCTTGCATCCCTCGACGTTGGAAATCATGCATGAGCTGGGGCTGCTCGAACGATTCCTTCGGTTGCCCCATCAGAAAGTGTCGCGGATCAACGCGCGGTTCGGAGATCCGGAGTTCACGGTGGCGGATTTTTCTCATCTGCCGACCCAATGCCGCTACGTCGCCTTCATGCCGCAGTGGGACTTTCTCAACTTCCTCGTGGACGAGGGAAGCCGTTATCCAACCTTTCAGATACGCATGAGCGCGGATGTGACGGATGTGATCGAGACCGGAGGTTCACTCGTAGGGCTTCGCGCTGAAACGCCGAAGGGATCGTTGGAAATTCGCGCCGCACTCGTCGTTGGGGCGGATGGCCGGGACTCGATTGTCCGCAAGAAAGCAGGACTATCTGTAGAAGAATTCGGCGCTCCGATGGATGTGCTCTGGTTCCGATTGTCGCGCAAGACCGAGGACCCGGTCGATCCGATGGGCCGCTTCGACGCTGGTCGGATCTTTATCATGCTGAACCGGGGTGACTACTGGCAGTGCGGCTTCGTCATTGCCAAGGGAACACTGGGCGAGATTCGAGCGAGTGGCCTACCGCTATTCCGCGACAGTGTAGCGAGGCTGACCCCGTTTGTCGCAGGCCGCGTCCGCGAACTGCAAGACTGGGAAGGGATCAAATTGCTGACCGTTCAAGTCGATCGGTTGCGGCAGTGGTATGGGCCTGGACTGCTCTGTATCGGAGACGCGGCCCACGCCATGTCGCCGGTCGGGGGAGTGGGAATCAACCTGGCGATTCAAGACGCGGTGGCGGCGGCCAATCTGCTGGCCCAACCGTTGCGTGAAGGGCAAATGACCGAAGCGGATTTGGCCAAGGTGCAAGCCCGCCGTATGTGGCCTACCCAGTTGACGCAACGGGCCCAACTCATCGTCCAGAACCGTGTCATCAGGCCTGTACTGGATAGTAAAGGTCCGCTGCCGGCTCCTTGGGCCCTCCGGCTCCTTGCGCGGTTCCCCTTTCTACGACGTATCCCCGCCAGAATGATCGGGCTTGGAGTCCGACCTGAGCATGTACGAACATCGGTCGGCTAAAACCGCGCTCAGATCCCCAACTCTTCCGATAGCCGCACTTCCGATTCGTCGAGGATCTCTTCTAGGCAAGTGAAGCAAGGGAAGGGAAAGCGATCGATGGGAATGGCGCAGACCTCCCCCACCGGCGATTCTTCCAGCGCCGGCCCGCCGCATTCCTTGTGAACCAAGACAAGCATCAGGTCTCCCTCAGCACTAGTCGGCGAACCAGCTCAATGTGTTCGGGACTACTGAGTCGATGGTCGCCAGGAATCAGGTGAAGTTCAAGCGGAAAATTCGGATCACGACGAAGCAGTTCATCGGCAAATCGACGGCTACCATCCGGTGAGATGACAGTGTCATGAAGGCCGTGAAGAATCGTCGTCTTCACTGGACGCAGATTGTCGAATGTCTTCGCCCAATAGGCTTCGCTCTCCTCCACCCACTTCCAGGAGAGCGGCCAATCCTTATGCAACGGGTCATCATCCCATGGCATCCATCCGGCGGTATGCCAGTCGTGGAGCCGTTCCTTGGAGATGGTCTTGGTTCGTTCGCCCATCATGTTGAACGCCGGCGCGATCAAGATCAGTTCTTCCACGAGGGGGAACTCCTGCGCGACCAGCCAGGCGATCCAACTACCGAGCGAATTACCGACTATAGTAATAGGCATGCGGGGTCTAAAGGATTCCAGGACTGCGTGTGCATCGGCGACCCAAGCGGAAAGCGTATAGTCCGTGAACTGTCCTTCCGAATCGCCGAACCCGCGCACGTCGTAACAACAGAATCCCCAACCCTTCTCCTGACACCACTGTGCCAACGCTTTGCTCTTGTTGCCCCAACGGTTGGACAGAAAACCGGTGATGAACAGAAGTTGCCGGGCTGTTCCCTCGGCGCGATCACCCTTGATGCGGTTGCCGTCGACACCGATAAGCTCGAAGTGCTGCATATTCATGCTTCGAATACATTCCTTGGTAATTGCCGATCATGACATAGCACATGGTATGCCAGTGCCGGCAACGCAACAAGAGGCCGGCCGGCATTTCGACTCAAAGTCGGTCGGCCGTCCGCTCCGCGCTCGTCTTTCGTGGGTTGTTGGAGCCATTGACAACGCCTCCGGGTGTTGGTATCGTCTCCAACGTGAAGGCCGTCGTGCTCATCCGCACGAGAATCGTTTATTCCACTACCGCGTTCGCTGAGTTGGTACTTTGGCATCTTCCCAAACCGCTGGCGGGATGTACTCATCGCTTCAAATATCGGCTCGCCTACGTGGTAGATGGCACCTGCGTGCTTCGGTACGAGAACGGCAAGGGTGATCATCGTCACTACCGCGGGAAGGAACACCCCTATGCCTTCTCAGATCCAGAGACTCTGATTGCGGCATTTCAGACCGATATTGCGAGGTGGAACCATGAAAACCGTGATACTTGATGTTCGCTCTCCATCCGATGCAATGGCCGAATTCCCACGTGCGTGGAAATCCCGTAAAGCACGACGCTCTGCGCGCATCAGTTTTGCCACTCCCGAGTTGCTGTGGCAGGTACTGACGGCCAAGCGATGGGAGCTGCTCAAGGCACTATGTGGAGCCGGACCCGTTTCTATTCGCGAGGCAGCCCGTCGAGTGCGCCGCGATGTGAAAGCCGTGCATGGTGATATCACGGCCCTCCTCTCGGCCGGGCTGCTCATCCGGACACCAGGTGCTGGCGTTGAGTTCCCATTTGAAGCCGTCAGGGTTGAGTTTCTACTGCAGGCTGCGTGACGGCTAGGCGGAATTAGGCGCGACCTAGATCCCTAGCTCTTCGGATAACCGCACTTCGGATTCGTCGAGGATTTCTTCCAGACAGGTAAAACAGGGAAAGGGAAAGCGGTTGATGGGGATGGCGCAGACTTCGCCTATCAACGACTCCTCAAGGGCAGGGCCGCCGCATTCTTTGTGAATCAAGACCAACATCAGACTTCCCTCAGCAGGAATCGGCGAACCAGCTCAAAGTGTTCTGGGCTACTGAGTCGATGGTCGCCAGGAATGAGCGCTGTGGTGAGCGCAATGGACTGCATGGTTACCCTTTGAGTGCTTTCATGATGAATGTGCTCAGTCGCCGTAGTACCGACTCAGGGATCTCATGCCTGCCGCGGAAGCTGTGCCACTCCACGGCAAGACCAGATTGAATCAGCGCGTCGCGGAGACGCTCCGCTCCGATGTATGGGAGGATGTCATCCTGGATACCGTGACTTTGGAACACCGGCAGTCCGTTGCGTTTCTGCATGAGAGAGCCCCAGACCGCTTGAGCCAGGAGGTTTCCGGAGAGCTGCACCAATCCTGCAAACGGATAGTCGGTATGGAGCACTGCGTCGCAGGTGAGCATCGCGCCCTGTGAAAACCCGCCGATGATTGTCTTCTTGTAATCAATCGAGAGCTGCCGAGGTAACTCTTTGAGAAAAACGAGCAACCGCTCACGTGCCAAGGCCAGGCCCTGCGGAATCTCCACCGACAGATCACGAATGCGACCGGCGACGCGATCTTCCTGGATCCTCGCGAAGTCGATGATCCACCAGGCGCGTGAATCGCCGTACCCCATATTGAGCGAGAGCGGGGCTTCGGGAAAGAGCCAGCGGGTGTTTGCGGGAACATCAATCACCTCAGCAAGGGGCACCAGATCGTCTCCGGGCGCGCCAAAGCCATGGAGGAGCATGACGACCGGCCCGGTACCGCCTCCATGACCGTCTGACCCGCCGACGAGTCGGACCTTCAATCCACCCAATAAGGTTTCTCGCATGTGAGTTCTCACTAACTCAGATAGAGATACTGAAGGAACGCCACGAGGCCATAGAATGAAGATTCGACCACGGGTTGCTGCCATAAGGGCACAAAGGCGCCCTGGCCCACCGCCTCGATGTCTTCAATGACCTGACGGGTCAGCTTCACATCGCCATCGCTTGCCGCGCCGCGATCCAGCCCCTTCAGAACAGCGTGGTTGAGCCTCCTCAGAATGGCATGGCGCGCTTGCTCCGCTGCGCGGTACAGGAGCAGTGCCGCAGCCATCGCCAGCAGGACGTTGACCACCCATCCCACCATCATCGTCAGGGGAAAATGCCAGTCGTCGAAATAACTATTGCGCGCCACCATCACGACGAGCAGGACGATGAAGGGATACCGCACGAGCCGATTGACGACGTCGGTCCGCTGCGAAATCAGGTCGATCTTCATCAACTCCTGGGCTTTGACCATATTCTCCGGCCGCTGCCATTCGAGATGGTCCGTCAGGGCCGCGGGCCAGCCCTCCGTCACCTGATCCAGCGCGCCGATCCACCGCCGGCAGAGGAGGACGGCATCGAAGACGAACAGGTTGAGTCCCGCCAGGCAGACGAAACTGGCCAGCGCCAGCACCACATCTAGATGACAACTAAACAGCCCCCGGCAGGGGCCGGAAAAGTCTTCGGTCCCCATGACCTTCCAGAGCAGCATGAAGAGCATGGCATAGACCGTCATGAGGATCAGCAGCCGCATGAGGCGGTTCAGCCCTGACCCGGCCTCACGGTAGAGCTGCCAGAGAGGGCCGGCCTGCATGTCGCTCTGCAGGCCGCGCGGGGACAGGCCCCATTGCACCGTCGTCAGGTATCGTCGCCATCGTTCTGGTTGTGCCTTGTTCGCCTCAAGCGCAAACCCATATCGTTCCGTCATGTGCTCCAGATTCGACCGGAGATTCCACCAGCCTTTGACCAGCAGAACCAGCGCCAGCAACGTGCCTAGGCCACGCAGTATTTCTGTCGGCCACAGACTGACCCCTTCGAACCAGTAAAACGGCTCGCCCTGGTCGTGATCTCGCAGCAGCAGATCAAGCAGAACCTTGTCGACGACAAAGGCCAGTGCGAAGGCGCCTAGGGCGCCGAGTGCCAGCTCTCTTGTGTGCCGCGTCACCCACTGATGAGAGTCAGGTCTGGTCCAGCAGATGACGAAACCGATCAAGTAGGCCAGACCAGCGGTCCCATAGAGGGCTCCGGAGGGAGGACGTCGGCCGTTCGTCTGGGGATCGTGATTGGAGAGATCCACCCTGGGTGGATGGAGGGTGTACCCTTGTTCAATCGTGCCCACTGAGAGATCGATCGCGCCATGACGGCCGACTTCGAAGAGCCGGGGCGGTTCCTCCGCGCTGAACCACACGCGATCCGCCGTCAGATTCGCCTTGTAGCCGCAGGGTGACAAGGGTGTGTCGGCCACCGGCCGGCTCGCGGCCTCGGGAGGACAGGTGCGTAGCGGCCACACATGTCCCACCGCTTGAAGGATCGCGAAATAAGCGGAGGTTTGGTAGCTACTGCGAAAGGGCGGCACGTCACCCTGCAATAGGCCGTACAGTTCCAGCCCGTAGTGGGATGCCAGCACGAGATTCCTCGTCCAGTGGTAGTCCTCCGCATAGACCAGCCTGCTGTCGAGATCGGTCGTAAAGAATACGGCGTCAGGAAACCGCTCGCGCATGGCTTGTAGCACCAGCAACGCGTCGTAGGCGTCGCTGCCGAGGATGCCGATGGCCGCAACCGGCTTGAGCCCTGCTTCCTTGTCTCCTCCTTCACCCTCGGCCTTTAAATACTTCCTGAGATTGGCCTCTTCGGTCATATCCCGCTCGATGCGAGCGGCCAGACGTTGCGCATAGTCGAACTGGCTCGTCCCGACCGGCCGTTCAAGTATCTCATTCCCGAACAACGTGCCCTTGACTTGCTTCGTTGCACTCACCCTCGCCCCCTCGCCCTTGTCCCCGCCGGGAAGCTCTCCATCGAGTCCGCGAAGATAGCTGTAGCGCCGGATGTTGAGCTCGAGCTCGCGCGTCCCTGACGGGTTCCTGACCTGAAGATCGACCGCTTGATCATAGGTCGCACAATCAGCTTGAATCCTTGCCAGGCGATCCGCCTCGATCGCCCGGTTGTCCTCGTCGGACCGATGGGCAATGCGACTGCAGACCGCCGCGGTGAATTCGACCGGCAGCACTCGACCGTAGAACGAATCCCATTCCCCAATCAGGACGATGGCATCACGCTCAAACTTGACCCGCCGTCGTTCAAGCTCCTGTATCATGGCCTCAAACAGATGATCGTCGGATCCGATGCTGTGTTTGAGCTCGATCCCGACCCGCAGCAGGATCCAGCAGAGCTCCGCCCGGCTTGCCCGGCTCGCGTCGGGCGAGGCGCATTCGGTGGATTCCGGCGGCTTGGGCCTGACGGTGATCCCTTGCGTCAGAAGCTTAGGCATGGCCGTGGCCCAGGGTGAATAGAGTTCAATGCGGCCGCCGTAGTTGGCCCAAATCACGTGTGCTTCCCGCCCTTGGACCGAGGCTGCGGCTTCTTCCAGGAGATTGCGGAAGGCCGAGGAGCTGCGCGGGCCGACGATTTTGAACCGCACATGCTGCTCCCGCTGGAGATCCAGCAGCACCGTCCCGTCCTCAGACCTGCGGCAGACATGGCGTCCAATGGAGCTTTCGGTACAGAGAATGGACTCTGTGAGCCGCCGAAGCGCGGCGATAGGGCGATCCCCAGCGATCTCGCTGCTGATCCACAGAACGAGGACCGCCTGGGCCCAAGTTGGTTCAAGCGAACAGGTGCGCAGCCCCTCTTCGTACCACTCGTACGGCAAGACCCGGCTTGCACCACTCTGGTCCCGCCAGACGATATACGACAGCTGATCTTCCTGCCGCGGTGCATAACAGGCCACGCCGAGGGCCGAGCCGATGGCGTAGCGATCACGGATGCGGCTTTCCCGGCTTTCTCCCGATGAGCCACCATCGGTCGCCACCAGCAGAACGGTGATGGGGCGTCCTTCAACCAGAGCGATCCTGTCATCCAGTTCTTGCCGGAGAACTCTGACCCGCTCCACATCGTCTTTCACCTCCCCGCCCGCCGCCGTCAGGATGCCCTCGCCTATTGCCACGCGCCGCACGGCTTCCAGGGGGTCCTCCCACAGTCGAGCCTGCACCAAGCCTTCCGCCGGATGGGGCGCAGGCTGGCCCCCCAACGAGGGTGGCCTGGTGCTCTTCAGCGGCTGTTGGACGAGCAGCACTCCGGCAATCGCCAACCCCAGAGTAATCGTTCCCGCGACGGCTAGTTTGGAATCGCCTTGCTTCTTTGCCATGTCTTCGGACCGTACAGGGGGAGAGGAGCCCCTATCCGTGACGGGGCGCCGACACTCTACAACAGACAGATCACAGAGGAAAGACGGAGATCGGGATCGCGGTGCCGTGACATCGCGCAGCGTAGGCTTACGCTCATCTTACGATGAACAACTTACAGCCAGATGCTTGCCCCAGTTCGGTGGAGGCAGGGCATAGGCTTCCATGCCCTGTTGATCGTTGAAAGGATCTTGGAGCAAAGTGAAGAGCCTGTCGATTTCGGAGAAATCCTTGTTCTGGGCCTTCTCAATCGCCGCCTGAGCAAGGTAGTTACGCAGCACATACTTGGGGTTCACACGATTCATACGGTCACGCCGCCCATCGTCGCAGCTGCTCTCATTCCGCAGTCGATCCCGATAACGTCCAGCCCATTCGTCGAAACGGTCGCGGTTCAGGAACTGTTCACGCAATGTTTCGTTGGTTGCGCCGTCGTCCGTGGAGAACTCACTCAACGCCCTCAACACAATCGGATAATCCGCATGACTGCCTTGGAGGAGACCCAGAAAGTCGCGAATGAGTTCGTCGTCCTCTGTTCGCTCGTCCACCAAGCCGAATTTTGCCCGCATCCGTTTCAAATACTCCTGCTCGAATAGAGGGTGATAGGTCTCGAGGCCTGCCTTCAAAGCCTCTTTTTCAGCCAGCGGCAACAAGGCTTGCGCCAAGCAGCTCAGATTCCAGAGCCCGATATGGGGCTGCTGGTTGAAGGCATAGCGGCCGTTGTGGTCCGAGTGATTGCAGATGAAGCCTGCGTCGTAGTCGTCCATGAATCCGTATGGACCATAGTCCAGCGTCAGACCCAAGATCGACATATTGTCGGTATTCATCACCCCGTGCGCCCAGCCGACAGCCTGCCATTGGGCGATCACCCTCGCGGTACGCTCGACGACTTCACCAAAGAAACGCACGTATCTGTCGTCGGCATCGCGGAGATGGGGAAAATGCTGGTCGATCACATAGTCGGCCAGCGTTTTTAGATGATCATGTTGCTTCCGATAATAGAACACTTCGAACGTGCCGAAGCGGACATGGGTGGGCGCCATGCGGACCAGCATCGCGCCGGTTTCGAGCTGTTCCCGGTACACCTTGTCGTCGCTGCCGACGAGGCAAAGCGCCCGCGTGGTCGGAATACCGAGGCCGCTCATCGCGGCACAGCAGAGATACTCACGGATCGTGGAGCGCAGTACCGCCCGGCCGTCACCATCGCGCGAAAACGGCGTCATGCCCGCGCCTTTGAGATGCAGATCCCACCGTTCCCCTTGTTCATTCTTCACCTCGCCGAGGAGAATCGCCCGTCCATCGCCGAGTTGAGGCACATAGACGCCGAACTGATGGCCGGAGTAGAGCATGGCAAGCGGCTCCATCCCCGGCGCCAAGGCACTCCCGCCGAAAAGCGCCGTGAACTCAGGTCGCGTAAGTTGCGTCGGATCAAGATCGATCAGTTCCGCTGCGGCTTGATTGGCATGAACCAGATAGGGAGGGGCGCTGAACGGAGTCGGATTCAACCGTGCGTAAAAGGCGTCGGGAAGACGGGCATAGGTGTTGTCGAAGGAGAGCGTTTCCAACGTGCGACGGATCATGTATGTATGGTATCAGAGGATGCTGGAAAAGCTCATCCAGCAAGGCCGCAGCAAGCGAAAGGCCGAGGGCGTACGCGGTTGGTACGTTGAGGCCTTGAGCGATGCGAGAACGACGCTGGTGAGGTTTTGCAGCATCCTCATCTTAGCGGCTGCCGTTCTGGACATCCCGATCCATCGTAAAGACAAAGACTCGTTCTCCGAGCTGCACATCGATATCGGTGAAGAGACCTAAGATTTTGGCTCCGGTGATCTCGCTGACTTGTTCGCAAAGCTTATCACGACCCAGCGCGATCAACGTCTGTCGTAGACGCTTCACCATTTCAACACCCTCGGCAGTTTTCGCCAGCTGCCGCTCGGCCGGTGTGAGTACTCCCTTCAAGCGGACCACGACCAAGTCTCGCACCACAAATGCCCGGACCTCATCTGGGCCTCGCCCCAAGAATTCCTGCTCGAATTTGATGATGGTATTGCGGACTGCGTTTTCCATGAGTCCTTCCCGCACAATTATAGGATCGCGTGAGGGGGCGAACAAGTGCACCTAGGAGGCAGACGTTGTGACCAAGATGGCCCGCCGTACTCGTGGTGCGCCGGCCTGCCGGGCTTGCCACAGGTCATAGGCTGCCTGCTTGGCCACCCACACATCGGCACGGCCTCCGTGTTTCATGCCAAGCCATCCTTCTAATCGCAGGGCCATTTCCGGAGAGATCGCGGCGCGGCCATTCAAGACGCGCGATAATGCGGCCCGGGTCACACCCAGTTGCGCCGCGGCTTGTGTCATGTTCAAGCCCAAAGCAGGCAGAATATCTTCCCTCAACGTTTCACCCGGGTGCGGCGGATTATGCATTCGGCTCATGTCCTCTCATAAATGAACTGGCTTGCGAAATCTTCAGTGTTACTGAACCGCGTTCCCTCAAAGACTTATGTCGTATCACGCTTAAGAGCATCGGCAAAAGCCTAATCTAGGAGTGCCTTAATCAGTGCATCTTTCCCCTCAGTGAAATACTGAATGTTAATTTTGGTCACCATGTCATCGGACAGATCATTCATCTGTTTTCTGGCCGAAACTGGGATCAGCAGAGTTGTCGCTCCCTTTTCCACCGCAAGCTCGGCGATGTTCACCGCGTTGTATACCGGATCGATGGAGCCTCCCAGGTTCAGCCCTCCCACGACTACTAGGCCGCCTTTGAGGCTCTTCTGTAACAGCGCCGAACACAGAGCTAACAATACGCCTACTCCAACGGAAGCCCCGGTTTTCGAAGAATCAAATGCACGCAACTGGGCAGAAAATTCATGCTCCCTAGGATCTCGATCTCCTACGAGTTCTTTGGCCCGTGCGTAGAGATTCTGCTCGGCACAACGGACGCTTTCTTTGAACGGAGGGGGAGCCGGCTGATTCAATATCTTCACCCCGCTGCCCGGTCCTTCAGTCACATCAATGCGATAAAGGCCTGCATTGTCCTCCTGCGCGCCGGGAGAAATCACCCATACTTGTCCTGGTGGGAGTGGATCACTGCCGATGCTATCTTCGCTATAGAGCTCTGGTGTCGCGACAAATTTCTCCACCCCTTCTTCGCCCAAGGCATAGCTGAATTGGGTATTTCGAAACTCAGCTGAACCGATCCGCTTTTGCTGCTCTTTCACCCGACGGCGGCATTCGAGCGCCAACCGCAAGGCCCATTCGAGAAGTTCGTCTGAGACAGGAGTGTCCGGATTTGGCGACAGGAGTTTGACGAGTCCGCTCACACTCTTTTGAACGGCGGTTACATCCCGTCCACTGAGCGCGCCCCCCAAATGAACACGCCCCTGCAGCACATTTTGCCTGCTTTGGCGTCGCAACTGATTCCAACACTCGGACAAAAAATCACTGACTAATCCAAAATGATCGGTTAAGACATCTCGGTTGATTTTGGGGATGTCCCACCCTGGAAGATAGGAATGGAGTCGATCCATAAACGCGGTGTCATCACGCATCTCCTGCGGCAAAGGACCCAAAAGATGCCCGATCCGCTGCTGATGTTGCACATCGACGTCGAAATTGCCGACCATCACGATCCCGCCATCAGCCCGGATACTTTCCTTGCCCCTGCTGAACTCGGCCGACTCCATGTAACCTTTCATGATGTTGACGCCGTCTTTCTGATCAAACGACACACCAGAAATCTCATCGAAACAGACGACGTCATACTGGCAGACTAAGCCTCGTTGGCCGCTGGCATTGTTCACGAACATCCTGGCGACCGTCGCCTTACCCCCTGAGATAAGATGCGCATAGGGAGAAATCTGCTGGAACAGATGGCTCTTGCCGGTTCCTCGCGGACCAAGTTCCACCATATTGTAATTTCGCTCCACAAATGGAACCATGCGCAAGATGCACATGTCCTGCGCTCGCGCGGACAGTTTCTGTGGTTCTAAGCCGACACTTCTGATAAAAAACTGCTTCCATTCCTCGAGTGAGAACAACTCTCTGCCACGGTACAAAGTGGGCAGCACATCGCGCTTCGAAATCTGGATCTCCCGCAAAGATTCCACTCCAAAGGGACGGCCATTTCGCTCCTGCGCGATAGTGGGATCGTAGGTCAGCTCGACCTCGGCATAAAACCCGCCGGTGAGCATACGTTCGTTCGCATGAACCAATTCCGGGCTAATCCGCACATCCCTGAGCTGCAAACTGGGCAACGTGGCTAAAAAGGAATCTGTTGCAGCATCCAGTCGGGCCGTAATGAGATCAATGAGTTTGACGTGCCCCTTGTCTTTGGCCCGGGCCTTAAAAAGTTCGTGCTCGCCGGCTCGCACAGTCTTCTCTCCAAGCTGGCGCTCCACAATCTGTAGCCCCTCGCGGATTTCGTCCTCATCGACCGACGCGCAGTAGCGACCGAGCAGGAATTCCGCAACATAGGTGGGCACGGGATACTGCCCCTTGAACTTCCGGACGAGATCCTTGCGGACGACGTAGCCTTCAAAGGCCTTGGCTGCAATCTTGTCGAGCGCGTCAAGTTCCAGTGTCATGGATTCTCTCCTAAGGTCGTAGGCGACGAATGGATGACCTCATGAGATGCATTGAGAAGAACGATGGTAGCTTGTTTCCCAATATCGGCATCGTTCTCCAAGAAGACGACCACAGCCCTATCACTGCCGATGGTTTTCGGTTGTCTTCCAGTCAAGAACGAGGTGCTCGGATCACTCTGGCGCACTCGTACATCGACACTCAATCCCTCTGAAGAACCATCGACGGTAATCCGGCATCGCGCTCCTGTCCAACGCGCATCAGCAAGTCTGGTTTCTTTTCTGGTCTGTTGTCCAGCTCGTACCGTCATGTGGAGGACAACCATTTCCTGTAATGAGACGCCTCCATGCGAATACTCCATCCCAGCCTTAAAACACCCCGCGCCGGGCGGGACTACGACACGAACGGCATCATTCCACTGCCAGGCGAACTCCGGCAAGTTGGTGGCCACACCTGACTTGATGGCAGCACAGCGCCCCCACCGATGTTCTGCCAGATAGGCTTTCAGCTCCACCTTGGGCAAGCCACCGGGAAGCAGCAACCACCCGTGGTCCGTCACCACCTGAATTTCCGTCCAGCCGGCTTCGATCAATGAACGAATACGAATGGCCAGATCCCGAACTTCTCCTGCCACCGCACGAGCCAGTTTCCAACCTTCGTTATGCCCTCGTTTGTCGAGCGTCCCGGCTTCCGTCCATGCTGAGCCGGTCGGGTCGCCAGTGTCCGCACCGCCCAATACTTGCCATCCCTGTGCCGCGAGCGCCTGAACGAATCGATCTTGCGTGATGCGCTGCCCATTTTCCAAGGTCGGGGCGAACTCATCACTGATGTCACCATTTCGCAGCGTACTGACCAAGGGAGAGCACATGGGCTTCGCGGTTGCCGTGACGCTAGGAATCGGTGTCCAATCCCAATCGAGTGTCGCATCCAACCCTTCTTCACCGAGACGCTGTTGCAGCAACGTCGCGACATCAAACCGAAGCCCATCGGCAAACAGGACGACACGGCCCACAACCGGTATGTTCACAGCGTGACGTCGTGCGGGAGCTTTCCGAGTCGCTGCCAACAAATGTTGGAGATGTCGGGCTGTCGCCTCGAGCCAAGGCAAATACATGGCGCGCAATGCTCCGAGCACTGGCCCATGCTGATCGATGGCTTCGCAGGCTGCCATCACAGCAAGTGCTGCCGCATCGACTTCCCACGCTTGCTTCACATAAACCTCGGCAAACGCCTCGGCCGTCGGGCCGCCCGGTGGCTTCTGGCATAGTGCGGCCACCTTAGCTAGCGGTTCCAAGGCGACTGCTAATGGGCTTAATCCTAAAGCTCGCCACGGGTACTGCCGACGAACGCCGTGATGCCTCTCCAACTGCAGAATGTCATGAGCGGCTCTATCCAATGGCAGATTCGCCACAGCAGTGAGCGCTGCAGTAAGCTCACGCTCCTGCTGGTCATTGATCGAAGGCCATACTTCACCGGTGTCATACATCGAAGGGACCTTGGGTCCGGCACGTCGCAGCCATTCGACCACGCCCCGATAGTTGGAAGGCGCTTCGACGAACCGTTGCCACACCGCTGCCCAATGATTGTCTCGATTGGCAAGCAGCTCAACAGCTCGCATGGGGCCATCCTTTTCAGGGTCGAAACGATAATCGGCTTTGCATTGCTGGCAGAACGCATGCCACTCCGGACTACTGGTTCGCTTTCTGAATCCATCCGAATCATGGAGCCAACGCAAGATCAGTCCTACCGGGTCCGGCGCCATGAGTTCATTGAAGAAGTCAGCATCGAGCATTTTGCCCCGCAGATCGTCAATTCGCTCGTCCAAAAGTTTGGGCAGGGCGCGCAGTAGCGCATCCTGAGTCGCCTGATCACGAGGGACGTTCAGGCCCAGACCGCCATGATCGGAGACCAGAAAGGCGAACGGCGTCCACTCCTTGCCGTTTGGATGCAGCCAGAGCGCCCCGCGAAATTGCATCTCGGCCAAAGGGGCAAGATCCGAAGAAAGCGATTCAAGATCTCTAAGTTGGTCGTACTTCAAGTGAGGAAGATAAACAATTGGCGTCGTGCCAGTGGCCGGCGCTTCAGGGACGGTCCGCGCCTCGACGCAGCGCAGCCATAGAGCCGGCCCGCGACGTTCTGTCGGCGCGTAGGTTCCAAGAATGAACAGTTCCGACATGGACTTGGCTAGTTCAGGAATGATTGTCTCCCATAGCCGGTCTGGGTCTAGCCACAGCACCGCGCATGGGGCAACTTGATCTCCAGGCGCATAGGCCCGCGACACCCTGCGCAGGGTTTCGGCGAGGACTTCTGCGACCGTCAGATTGTCAGGAGCGCTCATATGGCCTGCTCCGCCGGGGCTACATGGTGATCGTTGATCCGGCGCTCGAGCGCGCTCAAACCATTCAAAATTTCTTCCCATGGAGGATACACACCAAAGATCATTGCCCGCATCTCGGCGTAGTCTTTCCGGAGCGCGGGCAAGCGGTCCTCTCGCGGAACAAGGTGAAAAGTCCCGGGTCGGGCTGTGTTGTAGCTCGCCCATGCCGAGGCAAAGAACAATCCCTTATGCCTGACGACACGGTCAAGAAGATCCAACCGAATCAACGCCTGCCGACCGATGTCATCTTGTGACAATCGGTAGAGGTCGTAATAATGCCTCGACACACGTTCTATCGGCGCCTTTTCTGCGGGGCGATGATAGTCGGCATGAAGGAGGGTCGCCTTTTCCCAAAAGGTCCTCACGGCCTCCATGGTGTTCACCGAGCAGGAGACAGCGATGCGAAATGCCTCGGGAAAGGCCTCGGCGGCATAGGATCGAATGACACGTTGCTCAGCCGGCCAATTGTCTGAACGCGCACCCAACTCCAGCCGGATCGCAGGGCGAATGTAGGATTCACTCTCTCCGGACAAGCCACTAGAAGGATAGGTAAAGATTACCGTCTGTGGATCGGCAGGATCGAGGGCAAGGTTCCATCCGGACGGACCGATCACGCGAGCAAAATCCTGCCGAAGTTCTGGGAGCAATTTGTTCTTGATGGTACTCTGGCATGCGGACACGAGCGCATCAAGACGACGAGTCGATTCCTTCTTGCTGATCCCTGGTTCTTCTGGATCCCGGTCATCGGCAAATCCAAGATCTCGTCGGCTCAACGAGAGGTCCACATCTTCTGAAAACCGTTCGATGAGTTGATACGCCTTAGACAACGAGGTGCCTCCCTTGAAAATGAGCTGAGGTTGAAAGCGCATGACCTCAAAAACTCGTCGCAACGTCCAACAGACCCAGAAATCCTTTTCGATGATGACCGGTGACCGCGCCGGTTGCAACTGAGCGGTAGCCTGTTGAAATAAATCAGCGCGATCCTGTGGCGATGCCTGAGCCACGCCGTCCATTACCTGGCCTCTTTCACAATGATCTGATGCAGGACCGGCTTCATCCAGGCCGGGGCATGAGCGAGCGCCCGCGCAAGGTCAGCCCTGTCCCGTTTGTGGAGCACTGAGCGGAGCCGGGCGATCTTCTCAGGAGTCACTCCCGCCTTCCCGACATACCGCAGCGCCTGAAGAACCAGTGCGCTCACACGACCTGCCACATCCATGGTCTTGGGTCCCCGATTCAGGAGGCGAACCGAGTAAGGCCCCAGTGTCAGCGTCTTGGTTCGTCCGTTCGTGTAGTACGTAATTCTTGCGGGGACCTGAGTGGTGAGGCCGAGCAGGTTGGCGGCATAGGCGCCGGAGGGAACCAGCCGCAATCCATTCTTTTTGGCCCAGGCTTGGGCGAGTTCATCAGGCGATGGCACCGCCGACCGCTTGAGCAACGCGCTGGTGCGAGGCCAGGCGTACAGGCCTCGTCGAACCCGCAGAATACGACCCTCCCGGACCAACCGCGAGAGAGCTTGATCTACGGCAGCTCGAGACCCTAATTCTGTGAGGTCCTTGACGGAGACGACCGCACCGGCCGACGATTCAAGTCTTGCTAGGAGCTTACGGGCAATGGGGTGAGAGACTTTCATGGCGATTTAATGTCAGAAAAAGCGATCGTTTTTTCTGACAATAGAGCGTCCGCTCCCGAATTGCAATATCTGCCTACCGAACACCCCCCTCATTTCTTGTGCAAGGAAGCGTTGGAATCGATCGAACGCCGAGCTTTTCTCTTTGCTTCGAGAGTCAGATGATGATCGTTTATGCGCTCCCCTTTGAAGATCTTGAACCAGGGAGCGCTGGTCACATCAGTTCCTCGATCTTTGTTCCACTTGATGTTCGGCTTGGCGCGTAAGATGCCAGCGCCTCTCTTTCCGACATCTCTCGCGCTCATGAAGGGACGGATGTTCAGTCGTATCCCGTCGTTCAGATCAGGGGCCCAGCCAATCGGTTGCTTCTCAATTGGCTTCCAGCGAACAAAGATGTCGTAGGGCGGTTCGCCTTTGAGGATATTCTCTAGCTCCTGCTGAAGTTCTTTTGCTGCCTGAAGCCGGGCATCACTGCCGGCCTCGCCGGCAGTGACTGCTGTCTTCTGACGACTGATCCAGTCACCGAGATACGAATAGGTCAGCTTCTCCAGATTTGATTTGCTGAGCTGATGATAGTTCACCAGTGCGCTGAATCCATCTTTGCGGCCATCCCAGATGTGCCAGATGAACGGGCGATGGTGAAAGAGTGCACAGTGTTGCTCGAAGAACCCATTCCGAAGCCAGTCTTCGAGTGACTTGCCGGCATGATCGACTTGTGCCAGGAGTTCAGCTTGCTTGGCCGCAGTCCATTCCGAGCAGTAGGCTGCAGCCAAAAGAGCACGTAGACGCTCCGCGGCTGGTTCCTCACCTTTGATGGCGGAGATACAGACAATCCCGTCGGAATCTGCGAACTTCTCCAAGCCTTCCTCGCCCAATGCTGGACAATCAGGGAAGCTGGAGCCAGTTTGGCGAGGCCATCGATAGCCGAGAAGCCTCGCGACAGCAACCTGGAGGGGATAGTCTGAGCCGTTAGGATGGCCGCTGAAGAGCCACTGAGTCGGGTTGCTGGAGAACGGTTTTGGCAATCCTTTCGGATGATCCACACTCGCCACGCCCAGCCAACGGTGAAGGTCAAAAGGAACCTTCAGAAGTGTCGCTGGTGTAACACCTAACTTCTTGTCGAGTTTACGAACGAGAGCTGTGAAATCACTCGATGTACAAAATGCCCACAAGGCTAGTAAATGCCTGTCACTGGTTGGGACCAACACTGCTGTGTTCTGGTCGTAAAGCTCTCCAGTGTATAACGAGGCTGGGAGCTCGGCCATTCTACTTACCGCAATTCCCAATTTGCCGTATGCTGGATTCCCTAAACCTGGTCTGAGCATCCCGCGTCCACCTGTGGACCAGTCAATTACTCTATCTCTTCCGCCATAAGTAATGGTCGACAAAACGGCCGACTGCATCCACCTCCAGCGATTCGTGATGGCAGGCAGCTCCGAGAAGAACCGCAACCATAATTCTTGATCTCCATTGACCACCCCCCGCGGAGACAGCGCGTACCTCCCCAAAAGGGTTGCACATTCGATCGCTTCCGATGTTATGCGGATGTCAGGACTAGAAAGGTACGCTGTCTGGCTAACCCTTACTGGCTGTTGAGAGATGATACTTGCTAGCTTCTCCCTTGGGTCCTGGTTTTCTGAGACATCAATACAACATGCTTGCTCTTTTCCGTTGGGTCGGAGGTTGTTAAAGCACAACAGAGCAACGTTGACTACTTCGCCACCAATTGTTTCGAAAGCACCAGATCCTAACCACACTGCGAACATCAGACGCTGCCTTTTCAGGCATTCTTCACGCAGCACTTTGTAGCTGCCCAAGAAAAGCCAGTTTTGCGGTGTCACAAGTGCAGAAGACCCGTCAAAAGTGGTGAAGTCGAGGCAGCGCTCTACAAAGCAAGTAGCTAGATCTGCTTTAGCCTTGGGATGATGGCTTGCACAATAGTTCTTGAGCTTGTCTTCTTGCTTTTTCTGTCCAAGGTAAGGCACGTTAGTTGCGACTAAAGTAAATTGGTCGGATAGAATTTCTGCTGCATGAGCCAAACCCTGTGCAGTCACAGCCAATTCGTGCCCTGTTTCATCCCTGCGTTCATTCTCCCGTTCCAACGCCTTTTGAAGCAGCGGTTGCAGTTCTTCGAATTCTGCGCTGAGTAGATCGCCGCCAAACTTTCGAGGATCGATCAGGCTCCCCAACGTGGGTCCGTCCTTAAATACCTGATAGAGCCGTTCCATTCCTTCGCGCAGGCGTTGATTGCCATTGGCGAGCTTGGTCCAAGTCTCCAATTTCGTACGCGGCGCAAGGCCGGAACAGGCGAGGTTCAGCGGCAGAAGTTTTTGAAAGCCGGCGAGCTTCCAGGCCGCAAGCGCGAGATTAAATGCCGCAATCTGAGTGCAGCGGGCGTCCAATTCGAGGCCATAAAGGTTGTCTCGGAGTACAGCAACCACCGCCTCTTCAACGGTTAATCCTTCTTCAGCCATTCGCATGGCCACGAGGATCGGCAATTCCGCCACGAGGAAATGTCCGCTGCCCATGCAGGGGTCGAGAACACGAATCTCCTGTGCCGTCTCAGGCCAGCCGTCAAACGTGCCGGCAGCGGGATGCCAATCGCCATTCTCACTTTTGATGAACCGCAGGTAAGTCCACTCGACACCTGGGATCCCAGCCACCTTTCTCGCTTCTTCCTCAGTCTCAACCTTGAACTTGGTCGGATCTGCTTGTGCCAGCTTTCCCGCCCACCAGGCCCCAAGCGTGTTGTGCAATAGAGAGAGGACCATATAGTCCTCAGTGAAGAGCTGAGTAACCGGTGCCAGTTCGTCGGCTCCAATCTTTGTGCCCGACTCGTTCACTTCCTCTTTTCGTTTGGCTTGCCAGAATTGGTAGACCCAGCCGAGCGAGTCGTCTGCAAGGAAAACTTCCGTCGGCAAACTCATCACGAACTGAATGAGCTGCTTACGGTCTTCAATAGGCAGGTCGATGCGGCCGGCTGGATCATCCGCCCGGAATATCTCTGGTAGTTCCTTCGCTGCAAACTTGGCCGCGACCGCCCAGCCATCTGGCAAATCAAGATTGGGCGCGAGTTCCTCACAGTCGTGAAGGGACACAGCGACGCCATGTTCGGGTGAGAGCAGCAGATTATTCTCGATTAAGAATCTGGCGAAGAGCAGACGATGCCACTGATCGTAGGCAACTTTTTCCTTGAGGTGTGTGATGTCATACGCGCCCTTCTTGGCACCGATTTCCTCGTCACCCAGTTGTCTCGCCTGTGCGCGAAGGGCTCGCCGAAGGAGGCGTTGCTCTTCATTCAGGTGCTTGTAGGGTTCCGGTTCGTGAACCGCCAAAGCTTCAAGCGCTTTACGTGCACCGACCTCGGCAGCTTCTCTCGCCTGCAAGACAGTCTTGCCGAGTTGCTTGCGAAGTTCCGATGAAAGGGCCTTCATAGAATCACGGGGCCATCCTTGAGCTTCTCCGCAATCTGTTCCCTGGCGTCATCCAGCCACGCATCGAGTTCTGCTTCGTTCTTAATCGTGGCCGATGGCAAAGTGACCCGCACGGCCTTCGGCTCCAAGAGTCTGGTGGCTTCTTCCAGTGCACGGGTAAAACGTTGTGGAATCGCATCGAGCAGATTGCGTCGTTCTGAGAGAGAGCTATTCCGAAGGGCATTGAGAATGTCTTGTTCATTCCCCAGTGGCATCACGGCTGGCGGGGCGAGTTGGAAACGGGCCGCGAGTTCCTTCCGTTGATCAGTGCTCAAGCGCTTCCAGACATCTGATTGCGCAAGGCGCCTTTCTCCTGTTTCAAAGGCCGAGGTGACATCGGCTTGATGCTTCGTCATCGCCTCACGAAGCTGCTGCGTTATCCTCTGAATGAGCGGAGGAACTGAGTCTGGTTCGTTTAACAGCGTGCGATTCCTTGCAATAGCCTGGATCGCTTCCGTCCAGCTCTTCGCCTCCGGTATATCACTCGCGAAACGATTGAACTCAAGAAGACGCTCCCACACCGGAATCCGCCTGGCGATCCTATCGCCGGCTTTCTTCCATGCAGTGATCAGGCCTTCAACCTCTACCTTCTTCCCATGAATCGCAAGGAGTTGCGCATTGCCACTGAGCATCTGGAGATCCTGGATTGCCTGTGTATCCGGTGGGGTTGGGCGCGGAGCCTCCCCTCCTGCGCTCTCCGCAAGGGCGAGTAGCTGTTTCAGGAACTCGACTGCTGCTGATGACCCTTCGCCATTCTTCGTGGTCACGCCGGCTTTCTGAAACAGCGCCTTGAGATCTAGCCGCTGCGTCACATTGAGCGGAGGGACATCCACATAGAAGTGCGCTGCTCCGATCTGGTTCTGTGGGAGGTCTTTGGTCTGAACCGGCTGGCCGTTGAGGGTTGCGCGGACATTCCCCGCCACCATGAGCGTATAGAGCGCGCCGTCCACCGCGTCCTGTGGCCAGCCGAATGGAGCTGACTTGTAGTAATCGCGGATGTCTTTCCCTTTCTTCCCAGCCCCGACCAGATCAAGCACCTGTCGGCAAACAGGATGGTGGCTGCTTTCCCCTCGGTATCCGATTTGCGCCAGTGCGCCCACATCGCCACCTCTCGCACGATTCACCACCTGGCCCCAATTAGCATGGTCCGCATCGCCGAATTTCGGGAAGAGTCGCACCAGTGATCCACTGCCGGCTTGCTCGACCTTATCGGCCAACTCGATGCCGGATGCTTCCTCACCACCACCGAGAAACACTTTTGAGCCGCCCACTATCTGATCCAGAAGTTCCTTTATCTTATGAGTGGCCACCGCCTGCTGCGTTTCCACCGCTTTTCTTGCCTCGATGGCCTCAGACGTCGTTACGGCCCCATGTGCATTGAGCGTTTCATTTGCTGCCATCTCAGATGCAATGGCCTGTCGCAATTCCTCATGACACAGTCGCGGCAAGTAACCCAACAGCATTGGGCTGTTTGTGCCCGCTGCACGCGCATCATTCACCACCGCTTTTTCTTCGTCATTCCATCCGTCACGCAACCAGATGGTGATTGCCTCTTTGCTTTCAGCTGGCTTTACGGTACTCAGCTCATGAATCAGTTTGTGTGTTTGATGTGATACTCCATGTTGCAACGAGACGGGTCGGAGTGCCTGCGCCACCGTATCACGCAGTAGCTCATGACGCCTTCCGTTAATGCGTGCCTCATCGTTCAGAACACTGGTGCGGCGACGGTTGAAGTCATGAGTCCACTTCGCTCCCTCACGAGTCTGGAGTCGATATTCGTTCCCGACCAGCATGAGATGACCGGCATCCACCAGCTGCTTAAGCTGCTTCGGAATCTCTTGCCGGAATACAGCCCCATCTTTCACCAAATCCGAGATGAGGAGATCCGCCAAGGTTTCGGGGTTTGCACGAATGCCATCGTCAGCCCCTGGTGTCGTTGGCAATTTGTTAATGAGGAAGATCAACGCGCAGAGACGAGAGCGAAGCTCACCTTGCGGGGTCTTGTCGCGTTGCTTCTTGATGATCTCATCATATTCTCGCTCCAGTTCGCCCGTATTGAGGAGATCTGTCGCGATCTGGTCATAGATGAAATCCGCCGGGACAACTGTCCCAATGGGTTTCTCGGCCGTCTCTCTCGTCGCGTCGAAGACAATCTTCAACTGAGTGCGCAACTGCGCCGAAGTCCCTGAGTGGTCGGTATTGCGCAGCACCCGCTCCCAGAAACGTCTCCGTGTTGGCAAGAGCGGGTAATCGGGAATATAGAACGGCTCATCTGCATGAGTCGCAGCGAGTCTAGTGTTTTGAAGATGCCGGCTGATTTCGCCCTGATTGGCTTCTATGATGTTCCGGATGTGGTCCTCTCGCTCCGACTTCTTATGCAAGACCGTTTGGCGAATCACCGCCTCCACATCCGTATCGGAGAGTTGCACACGGACGGCGAAGCGAGCTTGCAGTCGGCCTAAACTGGCCGTGGTCGTCAAAGCGGACTGACCGGTGCCCACGAGGAGAAGTCGTCGGTCGAGGCTTCTACAGCAATGCTCTGCGATTTCTTGCACATCCATCGCGCGGGGGATCTTCTCTCCGATGAACTGCTGAATTTCGTCTACAACGAACAAGGTACAGGGCAACTTTCCATCTTGACCAAACACTTGGCGAATCAGTTCGAGGCTTTCATTGATGGTCGGTGAGGTGCTGTCTGGGAATTCTGCTCGCAACGCGGCCTGGGCATTAGCCACCGTGCCATATTTTGGGTCCGCCTCTAGCAGCGCTTCTGCAAGCGGTGTCGAGAGCTTGAGGTTGCGGACTTCTTTCTGGAGGTTACGATTCTTCTGTTCGAGAGCAGTCTCAACCTTCTTCGCGAGCCCTGAACTGGACAACCATAAGAGAAACCTAGCCTGAGCCAGTGTTTCGGGTAGTCCAGCAGACCTCAGGACTAGCTGCACAAAGGCTAGGCGCACGTTATCCATGGCACCAGCCCCCAAAGTTCCCGCTGCCGCGCGTAATCCACCGTGCGCTCGACTCCTATTAGTAAGCTCATTCAGTAGATCAGAAACTTCCGATGGGAGTTTGGCAAGTGATCGAGCGGTAGCGCCGTCTGAAAAGCGATAGTCCTCCCAGAGGTACCGCAACATTTTGACAAGATGCGACTTACCACTTCCAAAAAATCCACTGACCCAGACAGCTTTCTGCTCCTCTCGATTGAGTCCATCGAGATAGGCTTTCAGAATATGCTCAAGGCCGCGTGCATATTCCCCATCACACACAAAGGTCTCTAACTCAAATCGCAGCGTCTTGATCTGCTCCGGGTCATTCTCGATCTCAGCAACTTTGGAGACGCCGTTGTTGAGCAACTCCGCTGTGAGGGGGTCACGCCAATAGATGTCCCGGTTTTTCATGATTTCAAGAAACTCTCCGTAGTGGTGATAGGAACCGCCATATAGTTAAATCCGTCTCGCGCATCCATGAAGCGATAGCTATTGTGACGATACTCACCAGGGAACAAGACGAGCAGCCGACCGCGAATGGTAGCTTCCACTGCGTCAAGCAACCGCGCAACACGAATAAAGTCAAAGAGGCTGCCAAGCCCCAGAACTGCCACAACTGCATTCAGATCAGCTTCCTCTGCAGTGCAGGCCTGCTGCACCCTCTCTACAGCAAGTTCTTCTAGATCCTGATGCGATGACAGGAACCGTGGTTCGGCGAAAATACCTTCGCGATATTCATGCTGCGAAAGCCATTCCGGTAGGAGCCTCGTGAGGTCTACCTCCAACCACCCATGTGTAGCTGCGTGTGTCGCTGCCTCAAATTGTTGCAGGTTCGCTCTGACACGCCGCTCCTCGGCTGGAGGGTATACCGCAAACCATATGCGTTGTTTGCCTGCGAGATTGGTTGCCCAAGGCAGGGACACTTGCCGCTGGTAATTTGCAATCAATCGATCGATGGCGTTCATGACGACACGTGCTCAATTGCGGGCAAGCCGGGAAAGGTGAGCTCCACAATTTCTCCAACGGCTCGCATCGTGAGCAGTCCATGCCGATGCGCTTCCATCGCGCGCGATCGAGCTTGATCTGCACTTAAGTCGAGCAATCGACACCAAGGGTTAGTGAAAGACGCCGTTCCATGGATGCCCGCAACCTCTCCAAGCCATAACGCCATGGTCACTGTACTCACGGTTGGTTGTACCCGGCGGCGGACTTTGTGCGCCCGGCCAACTAGGTGGCCGGACTGTGTCCAGCTGGACGCCGCGTTGCGCGCAATCTTGTTCTGGTTCAGTTCTGAATATTGGCCAGGGAATACCTCAGCAATCGCGTTAGCCAAAGCTTCGGCGCTCACTTCCATCCCTTCGGGAACTGACGATATGGCCGGAGTGGTCGCACGGAGCAATGGGTCTCGGCTCCACGCGCAAAGCAATGCGAGCAGCGGGAGGCCTTGGGGATCGGCGAGATACAACCGCCGGAGAACAGCAAAGATAGGCACAGCCTCCGAAAGCCCGTACAGCTCACGCAGATGGCGAAATGATTTCTGCTTGGTGCTTTGTGTTCCTTTCCCGAGGACATTGGTCGTTAGTATGGCGGAGTGGTAACCATCAATGGGCGATCCAGGTGGCACGGCGTCGAGCAGGCATTGTAATTCAGGCAACATGAGGGTCCGACTACTATGGGAACCACCAGGCGAGAATTTACAGCCCACCTGTTCTAAGTTGGTGATCTGTTCGGGAGTGAAAAAGTTGTCCATGTTGCCCTTGTTACCAAATGAGATACTGATCAGTCGCCGAAAAACTCGGAAAGGATACTCTTTTCAAGGCTCGAAATCACCGCGCTTTCTAAGAAGCCAGTATTTGTCATGCCCCCTCAGGGCTGCCGTTGCGCTGAAGCGTGAAAAGCCTAAATGAGCACGTTTTGGCGTCAATAGTTTCCTTCAACATACCTCTCGTCTTTGCACGGCCTACTGACTTAATTTGCAAAAGAGGTTTATCAGAATCATCTCATCTATTGATTTCTGAATGGAGCCGGCAATCCGATGGTCCGCTACCACGACCTCGAGACATTGCGCTCGGGAAATCGCTACGTTCATGCGGTTACGATCGTTCGCTGAAATAATCGTCCCCGAGAAGAATGCCAAGTATAAATGAACACATAGCTTTCCTCCTAATTCTTATGGATCCGACGTTCGGCCGCCATACCAGGCACAAAGGACCCTACCGTCCTTCAATTCTCCAGCCCGAACCGAATGGATTGTTCGGTGAATCGAGCTTGAGCCGGCTGCCCGCGCCATACTGGTTGTTGATCGAATCCTGCGCAAACGGCGGGCCATACCGGCCGTAGGGATTGCTCGTGGAGTCGGGATCGAATGGGTTCGCGCTCAGCTTGCCGCGATAGTTTCCCTGCTGATCGTAGAGCCGAGGAGCATCGGTCGCGAAGGGATTCGTGGCCGATTTATTGCTGAAGGGGCTGCCGTAGGGGCTGAAGCGGTTGTTGATGCCGTTCGGCGTGAAGGGGCTGCCTTTGCCGAATGGATTGGCGGTGGACTCGTAGAGAAACGGATTCGCACTGAGATTGCCGAGATCTTCCGCTCCGACGTGGGCCAAGGCCATTAGCAGCAGAACCATCAACGTTGTTGCAGCCTTCATCGTTCCCTCCTCACACTTGCACGATTGCATCGCGCCGCCTTCATCAAGAATCAATGACCCATTCAAGGGTTAAGGATTCTCTGTATGCCACTCCTGCTCGTCACCCAGAGCCATCACGTGCCGGTTTATCAGACGGGAGTTATTATACCGGTGGGTCGTGACAGAATAGGTCACAGGCCAAACAGATGTAATTCGCTGCAAATTTCAGTTACTTCGAATCGTGGAGAAAGGGAAAACGGGGATCAACATGACATCCGAGGTCACGGTGCGAGGAGCTTCTTGCTTCCCTCAGGACGAGGGTTAATTGGCGGACAGGCATATCGTCTTTTCATGTGGAATGCCATGATGTCGAAAGGGGAAGACCTGCCGCAGAAGTAATTATCCCGGTAGGCCTTTGTGTCCATCGCAGGACCAGCAGTGGGCCTTTCGGTTCGAACTCTCATGGAATGAAGCCCTCATCCGCTAGTTCAGGCTTGACGCTATCCTTTGCACCATATTATTCATGAAGCCATCAGCTACAGGGCCATGTTGTCCATCCCATGATTTTTAGTGGGACGGGCAAGAGCGCCTGATTCTTGGATGATGGGCCGTAGGGTGGCCGGCAGTTCGCACGAGTGGCCGGTCGCAGTACAAGCCAACCGGACATGCCTCGATCGCAAATCGAGCGTGCGGTTGGCTTTTGTGTTTTCAGAATCCTTGAGGTGATGATGTCGGCTGTGTTGCTTGTGCCGCTGCTTCCATTGGTGACCGCTCTTATCGTGAGCGTCGGTCCAGAAGCCACGCGCCACGCTCGCGCGAAGATCGCTGGCTGGCCGATCGGCGCGGCTTTCTGCGGCGCCATCGCCACGTTGTATGTGGTGGCCACGGAAGGCCCGATTACGCTTCGATTGTACGATCCGGTCGCGTCCACGGTGTTGGCCGTCCCGATCGGCCTCTACGTCGACCGGTTGAGCGCGATCATGATGGTGTTGATCTCGGGCATCGGCACGATCATTTACACCTTCTCCGTCGAGTATATGTACCAGGATTTGCACGAGCGGCGGTATCTCGCCTTGATCGGGGTGGCCCTGTTTGTCCTCCTCTGCATGGTGTCCAGCGCGAATCTATTGATGTTGTTCATCCTCTGGCAGGTGCTGAGTTACCTCCTGTATCTCCTCGTCCACAATCATAGCCACCAAGAGACGCTGAAAAGTGCGTTTCGCACCTTCACGCTCTTGCGGGTCGGTGATGTCGCTTTCTTGGGCGGGACCGTGCTCGCATACTCGCTGTACGGCACGCTGGAATTTCCTGACCTCTTTGCCGTCGCCGTGCAATCGACGGCCACCGTGTCCCTGTTCCCTGGTCTCGAATTCAACGGGGCGACGGCAGTCACCTTGCTGCTCCTTGTCGGCGGAATGAGTAAGTCCGCTCAGTTTCCATTTTACGGCTGGCTTCCCCGCTATCTCTATGCCCCGACGTCCGTGACCGCCTTACTCCACGCGGGTATCATCAATGCCGCGGGCTTTCTCATCAATCGCCTCGCCCCGCTCTTTGGGATGAGCTCCACCACTCTGCACATCGCCCTCGTCATCGGGACGTTGACGGCTATTCTCGGCGCAACCATGATGCTGGTGCAAAACGACATCAAGAACATGCTCGGTTTTTCGACGATCGGCCAAATGGGCTACATGGTCATGGAATGCGGCTTGGGAGCCTTCTCGTTGGCTGTGTTCCACCTGATCGCCCACGGTCTGTTCAAAGCGACGGTGTTCTTGTACAGCGGGAATGTCATTCACAAGGCGAGACAAGAACCGGTAGTCCCGCATCCAGGACAGGAGGCGAAAGAGGAAAGCTATTCGCCTCTAACCTGGACGACGGGATTTCTCACGACCCTGCTGATTCCCTTGCTGATTCTATTTGCGACTAACGGCGTGTTACATATTCCACTGCTGGAGTCTCAGGGCACCGTGATTTTTCTCTTTTTCATCTGGATCACGTCCTCGCAAGCGATCTTGACGCTGACCCGCTTGCGGGCCGTCGCATCTTGGAAGGTGTCTGCGGCGATGCTGGTGACCCTTCTGTTCATCGTGTTTGTCTATCTGTTTGCCGTTGAATCGTTCACGGCGTTCCTGTATCCCAACCCCGACGAGGTTGCTTCATACTTCAAGGCCGGCGATCTTCCGGACTGGCTCTTCGACCTCCTGCTCGTGGCATCGACCATGGTGACGATTGGGGGCTGGATCTATCTGTACATGAGGGCCCATGGCCGGACCCTGTGGACGCCGGCCTGGATTAACAGCGTCCGGTTTCACCTCTATGTGCTGTTCCTGAATCGACTCTATATGGACGCGATCCTCTATCGAGTCAGTCACACCCTCACATCCGCCATTCAACGCTTGGATAAGCGCGCCCGCGAACGCTCGATTTGATCGGCACCGGCATGGCGACGTGGAGGTGAGATCGCAGCATCTCGGAAGACAGAGCGGCGAGGCGGACAACGGCGCATGAGGAGGGATCGGCGCCGAGTCTCTGCTTGACGAATAGAGAGAGCCCGTATTAATGGTTAGCCGCCCACCGTTGCGCGAGGTGGGCCTGGCGCCTGACTGAGAGAAGACGAAGGCTTTCAACCATCCGTGAGAATGCCATGCTCCTGTCGTTCGTGCTAATTGTCCCGCTTCTCTTACTCATCGCCGCCGGCGTCGTGATGAGGGGTGGTGACACAACACGTTCCATCCACACGAAGGCTGCCGCCTGTCTCGTCGGTCTGGCCTTCTTGGGTGCCATCGGCACGCTGACCCTCGTCTCATCGCAGGGACCCGTCACCGTTCGGTTCTACGATCCTGCTTCCGTCGCATCCTTCATTATTCCCATCGGTTTCTATGTCGATCGGCTGAGCGCGGTCATGATGACGTTGATCACCGGCGTCAGCACCATCATTTACTGCTACTCGACCGGCTACATGTACCAGGATCGTCATGCGCGCCGGTATCTCACCTTGATTTGTCTGACGGACTTCGTGTTGATCTGCATGGTCTCGAGCGGGAACCTCATGATGCTGTTTCTCTTTTGGCAGCTCCTCAGCTACCTGCTCTACTTGCTCGCGCACAACCATGTGCATGCCGCGACGTTGGCCGGCGCGTTCAAAACGTTTACGCTGTTGCGTATCGCCGATACGGCGTTTCTTGCCGGCATTGTCCTCGCCTATCAACTCTACGGGACCCTCGAATTCCAAGAGCTGTTTGCAAGAGCGGCCGCCACGCCCATGACCCTCTCGATTCTGCCTGGGATGGATATCAACGCGACAACGGCGGTGACCTTGCTCTTCTTCATCGGCGCGATGGGCAAATCAGCTCAGTTTCCTCTGCATCTGTGGCTGCCGGGCTCGCTCTTCGCCCCCACCCCGGTCCACGCATTGTTGCACGCCGGCATCATCAACGCCGGAGGCTTTCTCATCAACCGACTCGCCCCGCTCTTCGGAATGAGTTCAGCCACGCTGCATCTGGCCTTTATCATCGGAACCCTGACGGCCACCCTTGGCGCCACAATGATGCTGGCGCAAACCGACATCAAGAAGACGCTCGGCTTCTCGACGATCGGCCAAATGGGTTACATGATCATGGAATGCGGCTTGGGAGCCTTTTCGCTGGCCGTGTTCCACTTGATCGCCCACGGATTGTTCAAGGCAACCGTCTTCTTGAATTGCGGCAACGTCATCCATAAGGCGCGACAGGAGCCCCATTTTCCCCATGTGGACCATGAGGGCGAGGAGGTGGGATTCTCCCGCTTAACGTGGTCGACCGGCTTTGTGACGACACTCTTTATTCCGTTGGTTATCCTATTGGTCACGCACGGAGTCCTGCACATTCCGTTGCTGGAATCCCATGGAAACGTCATTATCCTGTTTTTCATCTGGATCACGTCATCGCAAGCGATCTTGACGCTCACGCGACTTCGCGCTGTGGCCTCATGGAAGGTCTCGTCCGCCATGTTGCTGACGCTCCTCTTCATCGTGTTCGTCTATCTGATCGCAGTCGGATCGTTCACGTCATTTCTCTACCCGAATCCGGAAGAGGTGGCCGCGTACTTCAAGGCCGCCGATCTCCCGGATTGGCTCTTCGACCTCATTGTCGTGATCGCCGCGCTCATGACGATCTTGGGCTGGACCTACCTGTACATGCGTGCCCACGGTCGGACGGTCTGGATGCCGGCCTGGATCGACGACATCAGAGCTCGGCTCTATACGGTGTTCCTGAATCGGATCTACGCTGATGAGCTCTATCAGGTGATCGGTTCGATGGCAGCGCAACTGATTCATCGGATTGATAAGTTGGAACGCGGGTGGTCTCGATGACGGATCTGCTCATACCATGGCTGTTGACCGGTGTTCCGTTTGTCGGTGCGCTCGTGTGTCTGGCCTGTTGGTCCGATCCCTACCGGGTGAGGATGTCCACGATCGTCTGGTCCGTCATCAGCCTGGCGTCGATCGCCGGAGTTGCCGAATGGTTTCCGACTCCACCCGATGGTCTCTTACCGCTCTATTTGCTGCCGCTCGCAGCCGTGGTGTCCGCATTAGGCCAGCCGGTTCACGAAACCCATCGGCTCTCCTGGATCATGACCTTGGTCTTTCTCGGTTTGGGAATGGGCCTGCTCACCGCCGGGAATTCGGTCGGTCTGTTGTGCCTGATCTCGGTCATGCTGACCATCATGCTCCTCCTATACCGACACCACACCACGCTTTGGCCCATCTCCTGGTGGGGTATCGGCTGCTTCGCGGTCGCTGTCGGGGGCGCGGGACTTTCTCTCATGACGGGACCGCCTATCTCATCGGTGGCATCCTTGGCGACCTGTGCCGTGCTGTTGCCGCTCATGCCTTTTCATCATGGCTACCTCACAGCTCTGACCAGGCTGCCTGGTAGCTTGCCGTCGTTTATTGTGTTGCTGTTGCCGGTGCTGGGCCTTCACGAATTGGCGACAGCCATGCCGACGATGCCGGACGACTTTGTCGCGTTCATCAGCCTGGCGGCCCTGATTAGCGCTCTGTACGGTGCGATCAAGGCATTAGCCCAGTCGCGTGTCCGCCTCTTGGTCGGCTACGGCAGCGTCTCGTTCTTTTCGATCCTCTGGTGGTTTGTGGCTGGGGCCCACAGGGCGAACGCGCGCGCGGCCGTCCTGGCCGGAGCAGTCGGTCTCGCGACGAGCGGATTGTTGGTGGCTTGGCAGGTGATCCGCACCAGATACGGCGATGATGTGGACCCGCAGGCCATCAGGGGCCTGGCCGCGGCGATGCCGAAATATGCGGTCTTGTTATCTCTGTTGGGTCTTGCGGCGATGGGAATTCCTCCCTTCGGGGTCTTCGCGGGGTTCATGGGGTTGCTGCTGACCGCTCCGCCCTTTTCAACGATCGGCCTGTTCATCGCGCTCGCGGCCTGGCTGGCCGCCTCGTGGTATATCATGCAGATGGTGCAACAGCTGCTCTTCGGCGCCCACCGGTCAGATTTGCGCTACGCGGATCTCCGTCATCCAGAATTTACTTCCCTGCTGATCGTGGTGCTGGCGTTGCTGGCGCTCGGCTTGGCCCCGACGAGCTTGTATGCGCCGGATCAGACTCCGAATGAGACTGCCGCTATGGAGCAACCTCTCTCATGGAACCGCTAGGGCACGTTCCTGACAGTGAATCCAGGCGAATGGAATTGCGCGGCGTCGTCCGCCTTGCGGGGGAAGTCATCGCGCAGTACTGGCCGATGCGGACCTTCGTGCACCACAATCCCTTGCACAGCATCGAATATTTGCCGTTTGAAGAAGCCGTCAAGCGAGGGAAGCAGTTTATGAACGGCAACGGCTACCTTCCCGGCCATCTGTATCGTGAGTACCTCAAGACCGGTCGAATCCGCCCGACTCATCTCGATGACGCACTCCAGACGCGAGTCATCGATCGACCTGTGACCATCGGATCGCACCAGGTCACGCAGGGTTCGGTTTTGCGCACCTGTCTGGCTGAAGGACTTTGTGCTCCGGCCATCGAACCGCTTGACGATCAACTCGATGATCCCGACAGGCCGATGATCGAGGCCCTCGTCCGTAAGTTGGAGCTCGTCCTCCGTCCGTTCTCACTGGATGATCGAGTCCGCAAGGTCGTGGATGAGAACCAAGGCGCGCTGTGCCGATGGCTTACGCTTTCGCACTGGTGCGACGATACGCTCGGCACACAAATCGTCCCTCAGATCAATGAACAAATGATCAAGTGGTGCGGCGCCTTCCTGGACGAAGGTCATGCCACCTGGACCATGCCGGGTCGTGAAAAGGGTCTGTATGAAGCCTGGAAGGCCATGGCTTCCCACGAATGGTCTCCCTGTGGAATCAGAGATAGTTGCAGGAAGATCGCCCGGCTGCCGGACCATCCCGAAGACGCCCTCCTCGAACACCTGGATGCGATGGGGATTCCCTCCGATCTATTACAAGATTACTTATCGTTACAATTGACCGCGCTGCCAGGCTGGGCCGGCTTCATCAAGTGGCGTGGAGAAGAACGTGACTACCCCTGGCAGCAAGCTTACCCGGTCGGTCTCGTGAAGTTTCTGGCGATCCGTCTCTGGTACGCGCGAGAATTGGTCCAACAGACTTGCAAGGACCAGCTCGGCATCGACGGACGATACGAGTCCGTCATGGCCTATATGCGCGACTATCCAGAAGAATATTATCTCCGACGGCAGCGGGTGACAGGACGGTTGCCCGCTCTCTACGCCGAGGAAGTCGACCGGCTCTCGCATCGGAAGGGGCATAACTGGAATGATGTCCTCGGGAGGTATCGTGCCGAAGTCATACCCCGTCTGCAGGCGGCCGTTCGTCGCGCGGCGGCGCGTCGACTTCTCGCCTTGGCCCGTTCATTGAACATTGATGCAACCGCTCTCGTCGAAAGTGTCCCTGCGGACCTCACGCAAGTCGTCGACTGGATGGAAGCGTTTCCCGAATCAGACCATGGACCGGTGTGGCTCAAGGCCCTGGAGGCTGGCTACCAGGAACAGTTGCTAGGACAATTACGCGCGCGTACTGAGAAGACCGCTCCCGCTGAGCCGGCGCGCCCGTCCTCACAATCGGTCTACTGTATCGACGTGCGCTCCGAACCGTTCCGTCGCCATCTCGAATCGGTCGGCCCACATGAGACCTATGGTTTCGCCGGCTTCTTTGCCGCCTTCATACGCTATCGGGCTTGGGGAAAGGAGCATGATACCGAACAGTTCCCGGTGATCATGCGGGCGAAGAATGAGGTCCGGGAGGTTCCGCGCAGCTATCTCGATCAGAAGGTATCGCTGCACGCGGCGCGGGCCAAGTGGGTGCATGCGGGTCATACCCTCTTGCACGATCTGAAAGAAAATGTCGTGACCCCCTATGTTATGGTGGAATCGCTCGGCTGGTTTTACGGCTTGCCGATTTTCGGCAAGACATTGATTCCGGCCCTCTATCAGCGCTGGACCGCCTGGTTGCGACGCCTGTTCGTTCCCTCTCTGGCTACTACGTTGACGATAGACAAGCTGGCGCCTGGTGAAACGGCGGAAATGCTCGAAACGGAACAACAGGCCGTGATCAGAGAGGCCTTACACGAGCAGCTCGGACTCCGGGGTTTCCGCATCACGCCCGCGCTTGTCGAAGGCTTGCGCCAGCGCGCGCTGACGGCGGACGGAGATCCGGAGCCGCCGATCGATGCGGAAGAGATTGAGCGGGTTGGACTGACGCCGGAGACGATCAACGCTTTTGTCGAAACCCTGCGGCGGCAATACGACCTGACGGCGCGATCGACGTCACGACACAGGGAACGGCTCACCAGGACCGGTTTCACCTTGGAAGAACAGGTCATGACCGTCGATACGGCACTTCGTATGATGGGGCTGACCAAGAACTTCGCGCGACTCGTCCTCTTCTGCGCCCATGGGAGCACGTCGGACAACAATCCCTACGAATCCGCGCTCGATTGCGGAGCCTGCGGCGGCAATGAGGGTAAGCCCAATGCACGTGCCCTCGCGGTGATGGCGAATAATCTCAAAGTCCGCGAGCGAATCGCCAAACATGGGATCGACATCCCATCCGATACGCATTTTCTCGCCGGTCAGATGGACACGACGACCGATGCCATACAGCTTTTCGACCTCGAAGACGCTCCGTCCACCCATCGCGCGGACATTGCTCGACTCCAAGAAGACCTCAAAGAAGCCTCCGCGCTCACTAGTCAAGAACGCTGTGGTCGTTTTCCCGATATCCAACCAGGTGTCACGGAGAAGGAAGCCGAGGCGCATGTCCGCAGGCGGAGCGTGGACTGGAGTCAAGTCAGACCGGAATGGGGCCTGTCAAACAATACGTCGTTCCTCATCGGGCGGCGCGAACTGACGAAAGGCTTAGACCTGGGGGGCCGCGTCTTCCTGCAATCGTACGATTATCGAGAAGATCCTAGTAATCGACTGCTTGAAGTGTTGCTCACAGCCCCGCAGGTCGTGGCGCAGTGGATCAACATGGAACACTACTTTTCCGCGGTGGACAACGAGGTCTACGGCAGTGGGAGCAAGATCTACCATAATGTGGTTGGTCGGCTCGGGATCATGTCCGGGCCATGGAGCGATCTCCGGCTTGGATTAGCCAGACAAACCGTCATGAGCGGCGAAGGCGCGTACCACGAGCCGATGCGACTGTTGACGATCGTTGAGGTTCCACGGAAAGGAATCGAGAAACTCATTGCGCGCCATGAAATACTTCAGCACTATTATCACAACGAGTGGGTCCATCTGGTGGTGCTCGATCCCGAGGACCGGGTTTGGTATCGCTATCGTCCCGATGGGACGTGGCACCCGATCGTAATAGCCTTAGAAGGGGCATCGGTTCGAGAAGGGATAGAAACCAGCCCGTGAAAGGAGTGTATTGATGGGATTAACCTTGCATCAGATGAAGGAAATCCGCGTGATCGTCGCGGGAGAACACCGAGCGTTCGTCACCGATCTGTTGGATCGAGTGAAAGCGAGCGGCTACACGATTATCGGCAACGTGTCCGGAAAGGGTCACCACGGCGTGCGGGAGGCGCACTTCATGTCGAGCGAACAGGAGAGCCTCGAAATCATCTTGACCGTCGTGCCCGAAGACAAAGTCGAACCGATTCTCGCGGGTCTCCGTCCGCTCTTCGATCGGCATGCTGGACTTATGCTCGTCTCCGACGTGGCCGTGGGTAGGCAAGAATATTTCGGGAAGAAAGGCACTAAACCCTGACGGCAAAGGCTCTGTTTGAGAAGAGCCGGCCGATTCGTCTATCAACCGGCAAGCCGCGAATCTGGCTCAGTCCTTTGATCCAACGGTCCAGCAGGTTGCTAGAGAGACACAGTATAGCTTTTCCGTCCACGACGCTACACATGCTCGTCACAAGGGAACGAAAAGACCTTGAGGGGAATCGGGGTGTCATGGGACGACGCTTTGCGTGTGGCATGCAGGGCTTGCAGCGCCGTGATCGCCTGATCGGCATGGTCGGAGGGGAGCACCGCAAAAATGATCGTATTGGTTTCGGGATTGAGGAAGGTCCCATACACACGACCCGAGACCCCCTTTCCCAAGACGTTGCTCAGAACTGTGTAGGCCTTGACCCCGTTTCGCCCCAGGAGCTCCTCTAAGTCCCCTAACATCGAGTCTCGGGCCACAATGATGAGGGTTCTCATCTGCGTTTTATCCATCTGTTCTCATCCTTCTCGTCCGAATGGTTTGTGAGATCTGCCCTCTCCAACCCCCACGGGTGATTCCCCCTCCCGACCACCTATCTCAGTGCCGGTCTCAGTGCCGGTTCAGGGCTCAGTTTCTGGGCCAATGGACCACCATCTGTGCTCGTGGCCCCGCTCTATTACGGATAGGGGCCACGGTCCTGAGCGTCAGTCGAGGCGTTCTGGAGGCAATTAACTGAGCCATGGGTGGGCTCGAACTGGTGCTCTTCGCTGAGCCCGCTCGCCTTCCCTTCGTTCGTGCATCCGCTCTCGTGGGTTCCAGGCCAGCGACCCTGGTCCTGTTCTACCGCCGTGCAGGTTGCCGATGCAACCCCTCATTGTTGCCGCACGGCGGGCTTGGTCAGATCGTTGTACAAATGGTTATTCTCGGGATGCCCCGCGATGATCCCGCCGGCCCCGCCGGCGGGAGTCGATTTGTCAATCTTGACATATTGGAACGTCCCAAACGGTTGAATCTGCTCGTCCGAGGGCAATTGCTGCCGGTTCCACCCGCCGCCCAGGGCGCGGATGAGGGCGACGGAGGAGCGCAGCAGGTCGGCCTTGATTTGCACCGCGTCGATGCGCGCCAGCAGCGTCTGGAGCTCGGCGTAAATGACTTCCAAACTGGACGCCAGCCCGCCCTGGTACAGTTCGATGGTGAGATTCTGCGTTTTGAAGTACGCGCCCACGGCGGCGTCCTGCCGATCGGCCGCGAGGGTCAGGCGGTTCGTCAGAGTCAAATTGTTCTCGACCTCGCGAAACGCGTTGAGCACGGTCGACCGGTACAGATCCTCCATTTCGCGATAGGCCGCCCAGGCCTGGTTCAATTGGGCGCGGCGATAGCCCCCTTGGAACACCGGGAGCGACACGGCGGCGCCATAGGCCCAGAAACTATTGGCCAGCTTGACCAGATTGAAGCCGTCTTCAAAGCCGCCATCCGCCCGAAACGCAAGGTTGGGAAAAAACGCGGCCCGGGCGATCCCGACGGCCCGGCTGGCCTGGGCCATCCGGCGCTCACTGCCCGCGATGTCGGGCCGGCGCTCCAGCAAGGTGGCGGGCAGGGTCCGCGGCACCGTAAAGCTGGCGACCTGCAGTTCGTTGATCGGGTCAATCGTAAAACTGGTCGGCGTCACATTGAGCAGGATGGCGATCGCCTGTTCCGTCACTTGCCGTTGGGCTTGCACCTGCGCGAGTTTCGTCTGGGTGCTGTAGTACAGCGATTCCACCCGGGCGACATCGAGGGCGGACGCGATCGCGCCGGCAAACTGAGATTTGACGAGGTCGAGCGTGCTTTTGTAGAGGTCGATCGATTGCACGTAGATGGCGGTCTGGGCGTCGAAGCCCCGGAGGAGCCAATAGTCCGTCCCCACCTCCGCTTGAAGGCTCAGGCGGGCGAGACCCCAGTCGGCGGCCCGTTCTTGAGCGCGGTAGGTCTCCACCTGGGCGGTATTGCGAAGCGCCGACCATAAATCATACTCCCAGGAGGCCAACCCACCCAGTTCCATCGTGGCTTGTTGCAACGGGCTATTTTCTGGACGAAAGAGGCGCTCAAACGACTGCCGGTTGTGGGACCCGCCGAACTCGATCCCGATCTGCGGCAGGTATTGCGCCCGGGCCTTCATCATGATGTTACGGGCCTGCACGAACCGCTCGGCGGCGGCCTGGAGGTCCGGATTGGCCTCCATGGCCTGCTCGACGAGCTTATTCAGCACCGGATCGTTATACGCTTTCCACCAATCCGGGCGCAGTTCCGTATCCGACGGAGTGGCCTCCACGAAGGGACTGGAGCCATGCCACGACGCCGGTACGACGTATTGCGGCGGCTCATAGGTCGGCGCCAGATTGGCGCGCGGTAACCAATCACTGCACGCCGGCAGCAGGAGCGCCACCAGTACCAGGCTGCAGCGCTCCAGGCATGCGCGAACAAGACACAATGTCTCCGATCTCGTTGGTCTTCTCATGGGTACACAATCGCTCCAATCTCTCGACGCTCAAATGTCATAACGGCTTCGCCGATGAGTCTTGCTTGGGTGCGGCCGCTTCCGGTGCCCGCTTCTCGCCCGTGACGAGATCGTAGCCGGGAGCGGGTGTGACGATGCGCACCTTGGTGCCTTCGAGCAACGCGGCGCTGGGGTTGTTCACGATGCGGTCGCTGGTCGAAATCCCATCTGTTACTTCGACGGTGTTGTCGAGAATTCTGGCGACAGCAATCGGCTTGAAGTGCACCTGGTCGTCCTCCGTTACCACGGCCACCTGCGTGCCATGTTCCTGGAACACCATCGCGCTCGACGGAATCGTCAGCATCTTTTTTTCGACCGGCGCGGTGATACGAACAGTCGCATACGATCCGGGCCAGAGGGCACGGTCATCGTTTTCGATCGTAAAGATCGTGACCGCAGTGCGTGTGCTCACATCGAATCCCTTGGCGACAGTCAGAAACTGGGCCGTAAAATGCCGATTAGGAAATTGCGGTACGGTCACGTCGGCCGTCAAGCCAGGCTTCAGAAAAGGCCCGAACGTCTCCGGCACACTGACGAACAAGCGCATCTTGGTGACGTCGGCTACGGTAAAGAGGTCCCTGATGGCGCCTGCGCTTCCTTCCGGACTCGCTTCTTTATTGACATAGTTGCCGACGTTGATGTTGCGCGCGGTCACCACACCCTCAAAGGGGGCGACGATCGTCTTGAACCGGATCAGCGCCTCGAAGTTCCTGACGTTCTGTTCCGAAGCCTTGACTCGCGCCTGTTGTGCTTTTGCCTCTTGAACCTGCACCGAGATCGACTGCTCGGAGACCGCCTGATTTGGCCGCAACGCCACATAGCGTTTCGCGGTCAGTTCAGCCAGAACATACTTGGCGCGCTCGGTGTCAAGATCCGCCTTGGCTTGGGAATATTGTGCGTCGAGCGCCGGGGCGTTGATCTCAGCAAGGACCTCGCCCTCTTTCACCTGTGCGCCGTAATCCTTGTGCCACATCTTCACATAACCGGAGACCTGCGCGAAGATCTGCGCCTCGTACCAGGCTTGTATATTGCCGGGAAGCGTAATGGTGTCAGTCGCTTCGCCTGGACGCGCCTGCGTGAGGGCCACCGCCGGTATGGCGCGTTCAAGGGTGTTCACCTGCAACGCCGCAGCTGCTTGCTGCTCTCCATAGAATCGGTAGCCAATATAGAGCGTACACAAGAGAATGGCCACAACCACAATGCCTTTGCCACGTAAATTGTTCATGTTAGATAGCCTCCTTTTGAGGAACGGTTCGTCGGTGATAGATCATGGCGTACACGCAGGGAACGAAAAACAGGGTGAACAGGGTCGCGACGGCCAGTCCGCCCATCACGGCGCGACCAAGCGGCGCATTTGGTGAATTCCCCATCGACATCGGCAACATCCCGATGATCATGGCTGCGGCGGTCATGAGGACCGGTCGAATACGAGCCGTGCCGGCCTCCAGGGCGGCTCGGAGCGCGTCGCCATGGGCGGCCAGCCGCTCGCGTGCGAAGGCGACGAGCAGGATCGAATTGGCCGTTGCGGTACCCATGGTCATGATGGCCCCCATGAAAGCAGGGACGGAAATATTCGTATGGGTGGTGAAGAGCGCCCAAGCGATACCGGCCAAGGCGCCGAACAGGGCCGTCACGATGATGAGGGGATCAAGCCACGACTGGAAGTTGATGACGATGAGGAGGTACACCAGCACGACCGCGGCGATGAGACCGACGAACATTTCATGAAGGGCGTCGTGCATCAGCTCGGCCTGGCCGTGGATCTCGACGGCTGCGCTTTGGGGAGTCTCGTCTTTCATTTCATGGATCACCTTCTGGACATCCTCTAGAACTGAACCGAGGTCGCGTCCTTCGTTCGACACGTAGATGTCGTAGAGCGGCATGATATTTCCGTGAGTGATCACTCCCGGAGTTCCCATCGCTGAAATGTTGGCTAGGTTGCCGAGCAGTTGCACATCGTTGCCTTCCGATGAGTCGACATTAGAGTGAGTGACCGGAACGGTCATCAGATCTTTAATGCTGGTGAGTTGGGGTTGCGGTGTATAGACATTGATCCGATAGGACATGCCCGTCGTGCGATCGAGCCAATACTTTTGATCGACCTGTTGGCTGCCGGCGGTCGTCACAAGCATGTTGTTCCCGATGGCTGTCTGGTCCATGTCCATGCCGAGTGCGAACCTGCGATTGGCTTCGACGAGCATGGTCGGCGTGCGCATCGTTTGATGGACTACCACGTTGCTGGCGCCGGGGATCTTGCGGAACTTGTCCGCCAATTTTTGGGCAAACTCATAGTTGGCGTACCGCTCCGGGCCGTTCACCTGCACGTCGATCGGGGAAGGTGAACCGAAGTTAAGAATCTTGTCGGTCAGATCCGCAGGCTGGAACGTGAATTCGGTGCCCGGATAGCGCTCTTCCAGGCCCTTGCTGAGAATTCGTCGGTACTCCCACACCGGCGACTTTTCGTTCTTCAGGGCAATAGTCAGATCGCAATCTTGAGAGCCGATCGTCGGAGTCGGAATGAAGGCAAGGTTATGGGCCCCCACCGGCAGACCGCAATTACTGATGATGTCTTTGACCTGGCCCTTCAACATATCCTCGACGTCATGGGAGGCGAGCGAAGCGATGCGCCCGGCCGCCTCAAGGCGTGTGCCGAGCGGCGCCCGCATATGCATCTGCAGGATGCCTGACTTGACCTCGGGGAAGAACTCACGTCCGTTGTAGTAAAAGAGGATGAGAGATCCGGTCGCGATCACCATCGAGACGACGACGAAACGGCCACGATGGTTGATCGACTGTTCGAGCCGCGCCGTATACGAGTCACGGAACCGGTCGAAACCGCGCTGGAACGCGTCTTGGAAGCGAACAAAGGGATTCCGTGACGGTTTCCCTTCGGAGTGACCGCCGTGCGCCTGGTGTTCCCTCAAAATATATTTTGCCAATGTCGGCACCAAGGTGTACGTCAGGACGAATGAAGCCACTACTGCGATGATGACCGCTTTTGCCATCGGGGGAAACACCCAGCCGGATACGCCGCTCAGATGGAACAGTGGGACCCAGACGATCGTAATGGCGAGTGTGGCAACGAAGGTTGGAAGTATGATCTGACCGGCGGCATCGAGGATCGCGGTCTCCACCGGTTTGCCCTCGGCGAGGTGGGTATCGATATTCTCGATCATGACCGCGGCATTGTCGACGAGAATGCCGACGGCCAAGGCCAATCCGCCCAAGGTCATGATGTTGATCGATTCCTCGAGCCAATGCAGGCCGATGAGGGCGCTGAGAATGGAAAGCGGGATTGACGTCAGAACGATGACGGTCGGCCGCCAGGAACCCAGGAGCAGCAGGACGATGAGGCCGACCAGCGCAGCTGCGATCATCATCTCATGAAGCACATCGGCGATGGCCTCCTTGACGAAACTCGAGGCGTCGAGGATCATCTTGACCTTGACCCCCTGAGGCACGACCTTTTCAATGCGCGGGATCATTTCCCTGATCCCATCGACGACCTCCAAGGTAGATGCTTCGCTGCTCTTCATGACCACGATGATGACCGCTTGTTGACCGTCTACCAGCACACTGTTCGTTTGCACCCGGCCCGCGAGGCGCACCGACGCGACGTCGCGCAGATGAATGAAGGCATTGCCGTCTCGCTTGATCGGGATATCATCGAAATCCGTGATCTTCAATGGAGATGCGTTCGTCAATACGATCCAGTCGGTGGACTTAATCTTGATGTCACCACCGGGAAGCACGAGATTCTGCCTATCGAGAGCTTCATGGACGTCCGAGGGGGAGAGGTGCCGGGCAAGCAATTTCTGCTGGTCAAGGTTGACCATGACTTGCATATCCTGGCCGCCGTATGGGTGGGGCAGGATCGCGCCCGGTATCGTGACCAGCAAAGGACGGATCCGCATGATGCAGAGGTTATAGAGCTCCGCCGGGGTCAGCGTATCCGAAGTGACTTGCAACGTGGCCACCGGCACTTGGGACGGGAACAGACGCATGACCATAGGGGGAGAAATATCAGGCGGCAGCGCTTTAACGGCAGTTTGGGCGATTGCCGCGATATCTGCTTCGCTGCCGGCGAGATCGACTCCGTCCTGAAGAAAAATGTTGATGATGCTGAAACCAAAGAACGAGTGGCTATGGATACGTTTGATCCCTTCTACAGTCGAGGTGAGGAAGCGCTCGAATACGAAGGTGATTCGTCCCTCGACATCCTGCGGCATCAGTCCATCGTAGGCCCAGACGACGGAGCTGACAGGAATTTGGATAACCGGAAAGACGTCAGTCGGTGCCTCGAGGACCGCCATCGCCCCGAACACCACGATAACGATCGCCAGCACAACGAATGTGTAGGGTCTGCGCAAGGCAATGTGGACTAGCTGTTTCATATGAGAGGGCTCTCCATATATCGAAGTTATTATTCTGTCAGAAGTGTAAGTCCGCTTTGCGGCCTTCGAACTCACACTGTCCCACCTTGGTTTACCTGTCTTTAACCTCTATAGAACCTATTGCGAGACAAGAGCATCGTCGAAAAGAAATTCCCAAACCATGGTTCATGACCGAACTACTTAGCAAGGTGTCTGCCTGGCATGCCATGACACACAAGCGTGCCAATTCGTTACAAATGAAACGTGTCACAATTGCACACTGTGTCAAAGGTATCCGGTCGTAATAAATAAGAGGCTCAATGAATGGACGACCGACTCAATATCTTAGCGGTTGTGTTGGCATTTTGCCCCGAGCGAGGTTCGCCTCATCGCCTTGAACTACGATCAGAAACACGAGCGAGAAGCAGTCTATTCATACCTGGGTTTATGCCTTCCCTGACGCACGAAAAGGCATCGATACCTGCGGCCGGTTAATGGAAACATGTGCGTGTTGAGAAGGTGCTGTACGTGCGATAACGCTCGTTTACCATGATTTATACATTACGAACTATGCGTTGATCGTGAAGTTATCGCTTAATCAGTCATTGTTGAACGATGCTGTGTCAGGATCATGTTTTGCAGGTTGTGTCATTGTGGCATTGTCTGACTGTGCAGGAATACTGAGGTCAAAGAGCTAGATTCGCTTATTTTCAAATGACACAGTGACTTCCCAACTATAGAGCTGAAACAATGTCCTGTTACTTCAGCTAAGTAACTGGCTGGAGATACTCCGAATGTCATCGAACCTATTACAGATGTATAAGTATAGGGAGGGAACGTTTGACGAGGGCGAGATGTTCAAGAAGTGGTTCAAGTTCGACGGCATCATGGCTTGGTTCATCGTCACCGGAGCCATGCTTGTCGGACTGTCGATCAGCCTCATGACACTCCTTGAAAGCGACATCGTTAATCGGGCAGGAGCGGAAAATCGCCAGGTCGCGTTTCTGCGCATTTCCGAGTTCGTGGGCAATATGATCGGCAGGACAGGAGGAATCGAGGATGTGACCGTTCTTCAAGAACTGATCCAGGACGTCCGCGAGATCCGCCCTCGAATCCTGCGTCTCTCTGTGTTTGAAATCACGCCCTCATCCAGTTTCCTCATTGTGAGCACGGATCCGAATGTGCCACCTCAGACGTTAGACCGGCAGGAGCGAGCTGAGATCGAAGCGGGACGCCCGATCATGCAACTCGATGAATCATCGGCAGAGCGGGCTTGGCGCATTACGGCCCCGATTGCGATCGACGGCAAAGTCGTCGGTGCGTTGCGTGGTCTGTTTTCGGTGCAGGAGTATGATGATCTCATCAAGCAGGAAATCGAGCTGGCCAAAGGGATCGGCATCGGCGTCGTCCTCGTCGCATCGTTGACCTTTTTGCTGTTGATCCATGTCAAGATCCATCGGCCGGTTCACCGACTCTTGTATGCCATGCAGAACGTGGAGGCTGGAGATCTATCCAGCCATGTAGCGACCACAGGCCCTGTTGAAATTCGAGAGGTGACGGGTCAATTCAACCGCATGCTTGATCGCGTGCGAGAAGCCGGATTAGAGAAGGATCGTCTCCTGGATGAGATTCGGCATTTCAACCAGACGCTGCAGAAGCGGGTCGCAGAGGCCACAGCGGAGCTGCAGCGAGCCAACAGTGAGCTGGTCGAGGCGAGGCTCGCGGTGGAAGAAAGTCAACGATTGGCCGCTCTGGGAGAGTTGTCCGCCACAATGGCCCATGAATTGGGCAACCCATTAAACGCGCTCTCCGGCCATTTGCAAATGCTCACCCATGCCGGCGAATCCTCGAACCGGCAGCGACACCTTGCCGTCATTCGATCCGAGGTCGATCGCATGGTCGCAATCATCAGGCAGGTCTTGGATCAGACTCGTGTACGTCTCCGGTCGGCACCGATCAACCTCAATGGCACCATCCAAGAAGTGTTGTCCCTGCTTTCACCGGATGTGCAAAAGCAGCGCGTGACGGTGAAGACGGACTTACAAGCGGATCTCCCGCCGGTCGCCGGCGACCCCCGTGCCTTGCATGGGCTGCTGTTCAACTTGGCCGTCAACGCCGTCCAGGCTATGCCGTCCGGTGGGAAATTGACCATCAGGACGCACACCGTCTGCAGGACGGAGCTTCCAGGAACCGTTATCGTGAATGAAGGTGCGGTCGTCAACGGCACGGTGGTCCGCTTGACCATCGCCGACACCGGCAACGGGATTCCTCCTGAACACCTATCACGGATATTTGAGCCGTTTTTCACGACGCGACACGAGCAGGGCGGAACAGGACTTGGGTTGGCGATCTGCCACCGCGTGGTGACGGACAGCGGCGGCAGCCTGGCCGTAAAGAGCGGGGTCGGACAGGGTACGGAGTTCACGGTGGACCTGCCTATGTGGAAAGAGCGGGAGATCCGAAAACGCCCATGAGTGGCTTGCCTTCAATCCTGGTCGTGGATGACGACCAGCAGAATCGAGAGATGTTGGCCGAAGCCTTGAGCCAAGTCGGCTTTGACGTGGACATCGCCCGTGACGGCGCGGAAGCCCTGAACAAGGCCAATGAGGTGATGTACGATGCCGTCTTGAGCGACATCCGCATGGCCCCATTGTCCGGTTTGGATTTGTTGAATTCGTTCCGCAAGACTATGCCGGAGATGCCGATTGTCCTGTTGACCGCGTTCGGGTCCGTCGACACGGCGATCCAAGCCATGAAGCAAGGGGCTTATAATTACATCACCAAACCGGTCAATCTCGAAGAGCTCGTGTTCACCATGACGCGCGCCGTCGAGCACCGGCGCCTGATCGAGGACAATCGGACGCTTCAGCGTGCGTTCAGTGAACGGCCGCGGACCGCCTCGTTGATCGGGCAAAGCAAGAAAATGGTCGAGGTGTTCAAACTCGTCGGACGAGTCTCTCGCAGCCGGACCGCCGTGTTGATTCAGGGGGAGAGCGGGACGGGCAAGGAACTCATCGCCCGCGCCATCCACGACAACAGCCCCCGGGCCACGCACCGGTTCGTCGCCGTGAACTGCAGTGCGATTCCCGACTCCTTGCTCGAAAGCGAGCTCTTCGGCCACATCAAGGGGTCGTTTACCGGGGCCCATATCTTACGGCGGGGCTTGCTGGAGGAGGCGAGCGGCGGGACCTTCTTCTTGGACGAAGTCGGCGATCTCTCGTCGGCTGGACAGGCCAAACTGCTGCGCGTCCTCCAGGAAGGAGAAGTCCGACGGATCGGGAGCAACGAGTCGGTACGGGTGGATGTGCGGATCATCGCCGCGTCGCGCCGGAATCTGGCCGACTTGATCGAGGCCGGTCGGTTTCGAGAGGATCTGCTCTATCGGCTGAACACGGTCAACATTTTCATCCCGCCGCTCCGGGAGCGGCCTGAAGACATTCCCTTACTGGCCGAGTTCTTTCTCGCCCGCTACGGCGATGAGAAGGAAGTTCCCGTCACGTCCTTTTCCCCTGCCGCGATGCGTGCGCTGACGGGCTATGCGTGGCCGGGCAATGTGCGTGAGTTAGAGCACGTCGTGGAACGGGCGGTGGCGCTGGCCTCGCACGCAATCCTCTCTATCGACGACCTGCCGCCCGAAGTCCTGCAGACTAACGGCAATCATGGGGACCGCGTCGAGATTTTACCCGGCACACTCAAGGCTCTGCAGCGGGACCAGGTGCTCAAGATGCTGGAGTCCGCGCAGGGCAACAAGGAGCGGACGGCACGTTTACTCGGCATCAGTCGGCGTACGCTGTACCGGCTCCTCGACCGATACGGACTCGGCAAAACGCGGCTTTCGACCGAGGTCGATGTTTCGGATCCGACCGGTTCCTGATCCTGGGCGGTGCGTTACACATGCTCGTCACAAGGGAAGGAAAAGACCTTGAGGGGAATCGGGGTGTCATGGGACGACGCTTTGCGTGTGGCATGCAGGGCTTGCAGCGCGGTGATCGCCTGATCGGCATGGTCGGAGGGGAGGACCGCAAAAATGATCGTATTGGTGTCGGGGTTGAGGAAGGTCCCATACACACGACCCGAGACCCCCTTCCCCATGACGTTACTCAAGACCGTGTAGGCCTTGACCCCGTTTCGCTCCAGGAGGTCCTCTAAGTCCCCTAACATCGAGTCTCGGGCCACAATGATGAGGGTTCTCATCTGCGTGTTATCCATCTGTTCTCATCCCTCCCGTCCGGATGCCACCCTCATGAGACCAGCCTCGTCCCGACCACCTATTTGAGTGCCGATTCGTGGCTCAGTTCCTGAATCAATGGATCACCATCTGTGCTCGTGGCCCTGCATTCGCCGAACAAGGTGCCTGCCTTAGTCACTTCGTTGTGAGACGTCCGCCTCGTCGTTCGTGCATCCGCTCTCGTGGGTTCCAGGCCAGCGACCCTGGTCCTGTTCTACCGCCGTGCAGGTTGCCGATGCAACCCCTCATTGTTGCCGCACGGCGGGCTTGGTCAGATCGTTGTACAAATGGTTATTCTCGGGATGCCCCGCGATGATCCCGCCGGCCCCGCCGGCGGGAGTCGATTTGTCAATCTTGACATATTGGAACGTCCCAAACGGTTGAATCTGCTCGTCCGAGGGCAATTGCTGCCGGTTCCACCCGCCGCCCAGGGCGCGGATGAGGGCGACGGAGGAGCGCAGCAGGTCGGCCTTGATTTGCACCGCGTCGATGCGCGCCAGCAGCGTCTGGAGCTCGGCGTAAATGACTTCCAAACTGGACGCCAGCCCGCCCTGGTACAGTTCGATGGTGAGATTCTGCGTTTTGAAGTACGCGCCCACGGCGGCGTCCTGCCGATCGGCCGCGAGGGTCAGGCGGTTCGTCAGAGTCAAATTGTTCTCGACCTCGCGAAACGCGTTGAGCACGGTCGACCGGTACAGATCCTCCATTTCGCGATAGGCCGCCCAGGCCTGGTTCAATTGGGCGCGGCGATAGCCCCCTTGGAACACCGGGAGCGACACGGCGGCGCCATAGGCCCAGAAACTATTGGCCAGCTTGACCAGATTGAAGCCGTCTTCAAAGCCGCCATCCGCCCGAAACGCAAGGTTGGGAAAAAACGCGGCCCGGGCGATCCCGACGGCCCGGCTGGCCTGGGCCATCCGGCGCTCACTGCCCGCGATGTCGGGCCGGCGCTCCAGCAAGGTGGCGGGCAGGGTCCGCGGCACCGTAAAGCTGGCGACCTGCAGTTCGTTGATCGGGTCAATCGTAAAACTGGTCGGCGTCACATTGAGCAGGATGGCGATCGCCTGTTCCGTCACTTGCCGTTGGGCTTGCACCTGCGCGAGTTTCGTCTGGGTGCTGTAGTACAGCGATTCCACCCGGGCGACATCGAGGGCGGACGCGATCGCGCCGGCAAACTGAGATTTGACGAGGTCGAGCGTGCTTTTGTAGAGGTCGATCGATTGCACGTAGATGGCGGTCTGGGCGTCGAAGCCCCGGAGGAGCCAATAGTCCGTCCCCACCTCCGCTTGAAGGCTCAGGCGGGCGAGACCCCAGTCGGCGGCCCGTTCTTGAGCGCGGTAGGTCTCCACCTGGGCGGTATTGCGAAGCGCCGACCATAAATCATACTCCCAGGAGGCCAACCCACCCAGTTCCATCGTGGCTTGTTGCAACGGGCTATTTTCTGGACGAAAGAGGCGCTCAAACGACTGCCGGTTGTGGGACCCGCCGAACTCGATCCCGATCTGCGGCAGGTATTGCGCCCGGGCCTTCATCATGATGTTACGGGCCTGCACGAACCGCTCGGCGGCGGCCTGGAGGTCCGGATTGGCCTCCATGGCCTGCTCGACGAGCTTATTCAGCACCGGATCGTTATACGCTTTCCACCAATCCGGGCGCAGTTCCGTATCCGACGGAGTGGCCTCCACGAAGGGACTGGAGCCATGCCACGACGCCGGTACGACGTATTGCGGCGGCTCATAGGTCGGCGCCAGATTGGCGCGCGGTAACCAATCGCTGCACGCCGGCAGCAGGAGCGCCACCAGCACCAGGCTGCAGCGCTCCAGGCAGGCGCGCACAAGACACAATAGGTCCGATCTCGTTGGTCTTCTCATGGGTACACAATCGCTCCAATCTCTCGACGCTCAAATGTCATAACGGCTTCGACGATGAGTCTTGCTTGGGTGCGGCCGCTTCCGGTGCCGGCTTCTCGCCCGTGACGAGATCGTAGCCTGCAGTAGGTGTGACGATGCGTACCTTGTTGCCCTCGAGCAATGCGGCGCTCGGGTTGTTCACGATGCGATCGTCGGGTGAAAGTCCCTCTTCAACCTCGACAATTTGATCCATGAGTTTACTAATCTTGATAGGTTTGAGGTGGATACGATCGTCCTCCGTTACCACGGCCACTTGTGTGCCTCGCTCCTGGAACACCAACGCAGTGGAGGGCATCGTGAAGGCTTGTCGGTCGATCGGCGCCGTCAGATGGACCTGGGCGTAGGAGCCGGGCCAGAGCGCTCGGTCCTCGTTGTCGATCGTGAACACGGTGGTGGCGGTGCGAGTGCCCACCTCGAATCCCTTGGCAACGGTCAGAAACTGAAAGTCGAAATGTCGATGAGGCAATTGCGGCACGGTCACGTCGGCCTTCAGGCCCGGCTGGAGAAACGGTCCGAACGCCTCCGGCACACTGACAAAGAGACGCAGCTTATCGACGACGGCGACTGTAAACAGGTTCGTTTTCGCATTGGGGGTACTGAGGTTGCCCTCCTTACTGACCAAGTCGCCGACGTTGATGTTACGTTGGATGACGACACCGTCAAACGGCGCGATGATCTTCTTAAACCCAATGAACGCCTCGATGTTCTTGACCTTTTGCTCCGCTGCCTTGACCATCGCGCCCTGGGCTCTCATGTTTTGTTCCTGCACCGTGATCGACTGCTCGGACACCGCATGATTGGGGCGCAGCGCGATCCAGCGATTCGCGGTCACTTCGGCGAGCCGATATTTGGCGCGCTCGGATTCTAAATCCGCATGAGCCTGCCGAAATTCGGCGTCGAGATCCGGCGTGCTGATTTCGGCGAGGAGGTCGCCTGCCTTCACTGTGTCACCGTAGTCTTTGTGCCACATCTTCACATAGCCCGTGACGCGCGCGTAGATCGGCGCCTCGTACCAACCCACGATATTGCCGGGAAGCACAATGGTCTCGCTCCCCGGAAGCGGCTTGGGAGAAACGACCGCGACCGTGGGCACGGCCTCTTCGAGCGTCTTGTTGTGCAGCAAGGCGGCGTCGCTTTTGGCCTCTTGCATCCGATAGCCGAGGTAGGCTCCACAGACAATGACTGCTGCAATGATGATACGTGATCTAATGGATGTCATAATCATATGATCTCCTTCGGTAGCTTAGCCGTACGCCGGCTGTAAACGATGGCATACACGCAGGGTACGAAAAACAGGGTGAAGAGCGTGGCCATGAGCAAGCCGCCGATGACGGCGCGACCCAATGGCGCGTTCTGTGAATAGCCCGTCGCCATGGGGACCATCCCGATAATCATGGCCGCGGCCGTCATGAGCACAGGACGGAACCTGGTCGTTCCGGCTTCGATCGCGGCCCGCAGCGCGTCGCCGTGCTCCTGGAGCATCTCGCGCGCATAGGACACCACGAGGATCGAGTTGGCGGTCCCTGTGCCCATGCACATGATGGCGCCGGTCAGCGCTGGCTCCGACAGACGCGTATGGGTGAGAAACAAGGCCCAGGCGATGCCTGCCAGCGCGCCGGGCAAGGCGGTAATGATGATGAAGGGATCGAGCCAGGATTGGAAATTGACGACGATCAACAGATAGATCAGCACGATCGCGGCGAGCAGCCCGAAGATCAGCTCAGAGTAGGCGTCCCGCATCAGCTGGGCTTGGCCGTGGATCTCAATTTCAGCCGTGCGGGGCTTCTCGTGCTTCAGACTCTCGGTAACCTTTTCAACGTCCGCTAAAACGGCACCGAGGTCGCGCCCCTCAGTCGAGACATAGATGTCGAAGAGGGGCATGATGTTGCCGTGCGTGACGACGCCCGGCGTTCCCTCCACCGAAAGGTCGGTCAAATTTCCTAGGAGTTGCACTTCGTTTGTGGTGGTATCGTTCCCTGAGTCGACCGGGACGGTCTTGAGGCTATTGACGCTATTGATGAACGGCTGCGGCGTATAGACGTTGATCAGGTACGACATACCGGTTGAGGGATCAAGCCAGTAGACCTGATCCACTTGTTGGCTCCCGGCGGTCGTCATGAGTAAGTTGTCGGCCATGTCCGACAGGGTTCTATTGACTCCGAGTCCGAACGTGCGGTCGCCTTCGACCATCATGGTCGGCGTGCGCATGGTTTGCTGGATGACCACGTCTGTGGCGCCGGGGATGTCGCGATATTTGTCCATCAACTTCCGAGCAAACTCATAGCTGGCGTAGATGTCCGGGCCGTTGACCTGCACGTCGATCGGCGCGGGCGCGCCGAAGTTGAGAATCTTGGCGGTTAGATCGGACGGCTGAAACGTGAATTCGGTCCCCGGAAAGCGCTCCTTCAAGCCCTTACGGACGATCTGGCGGTACTCCCACACGGGAGACTTTTCGTCCTTCAAGAGGATCGTCAAATCACAATCCTGAGAGCCGACCGTCGGTGTCGGAATGAACGCGAGATTGTGCGGCCCGACCGGCAGACCGCAATTGCTGACGATGTTTTCGACTTGATCGGGCAACAGCTCTTCGATGGTGGCGGACACCAACGTGGCCAGACGTCCGCTCACCTCGATGCGTGTGCCGAGCGGTGCCCGCATGTGCATTTGCAAGACCCCCGACCGGATCTCCGGGAAATAGTCGCGGCCGAGGAAGAAAAATAAGCCCATCGAGGCTACCGCGATGACGAGTGAAACGGTGACGAAGACACGACGACGAGCGATCGCCCATTCCAACGAGGCGCCGTAGCGCTCGCGAAACCGATTGAAATGGCGCTCGAAGTTCTTCTGAAAGCGGACGAAGATATTCGCCGATTGTTCCGCGCCTGGTTGTTCGTGGTGGTGGCCTTCATGCGGTTGCGACATGGTGACTCCTCATCATATATTTTGCCATGGTGGGCACTAGTGTGAACGAAAGGATGAACGACGCGAGCATCGCGATCATGACGGCCTCCGCCATGGGCTTAAAGAGATAGCCGGAACTGCCGGTCAGCCCGAAGAGCGGGAGCCAGGCGATCGCGATGCAGAGCGTGGCGACGAGCGTCGGGACGACGATCTGATTGGCGGCGTCGATGATGGCCTGTTCCAGCGGCTTGCCCATCTCGAGATGGCGATCGATGTTTTCGATCATCACAGTTGCATCATCCACGAGGATCCCGACGGCCAGGGCCAGCCCGCCCAAGGTCATGACGTTGATCGTCTCCCCGAGCCAATGCAGGCCGATGATTGCGGTCAAGATGGACAGCGGGATCGACGTCCAGACGATGACGGTGGCCCGCCAGGAGCCGAGCAACAGCAGCACAATGAGGCCGACCAGCGCGCCGGCGGTCAGCATTTCATGCAGCACGTCGGAGATCGCATCCTTGACGAAGGTCGAGGCGTCGTCCAAGAGCCGGATCTTCACGCTCTCCGGGACGACTTGCTCGGCCCGGGGAATCATCTTCTTGATCCCATCCACCACCGCCAGGGTCGAGGCCTCGGTGCTCTTCATGACGACGATGATGATGGTCTGCTTGCCTTTGACCAGCACCGCGTTCTGTTGCACTCGGCCCATGAGGCGCACCGAGGCCACGTCGCGCAGATAGACGAACGCGTTGCCTTCCCGCTTGATCGGGATATTGGCGAACTCATCGATCTGCAACGGTGACGCATTCGACTGAACGATCCAATCCGTCGTGTTGATCTTGATGTCGCCGGTGGGCAGCACGCGGTATTGCTTCATGAGGACATTGTGAATGTCGGACGGCGTGAGACTGCGGGCGAGCATTTTCTGTGGATCGAGGTTGACCATGACCTGCATATCCTGGCCCCCATAGGGATGCGGCAGGATGGCGCCGTTGACGGTCACGAGCAGCGGGCGGATCCGCATGTAGGCGAGGTTGTAGAGCTCCGCAGGGGTCATACTGTCGGAGCTCACCTCCAGCATCGCCACGGGGATCGACGAGGGGGCGAGGCGCATGATCATGGGCGGAGAAATGTCGGGCGGCAACGCTTTCACGACCGTCTGGGCAATAGCCGCGATGTCCGCTTCGGCCCGCCCCACGTCCACGCCGTCTTGGAGATAGATATTGGTGATACTACTCCCGTAGTAGGAGTGGCTGTGCATGTACTTGATGCCTTCTACGGTGGCGGTCACGAACCGTTCGAACAGATACGTGATGCGGCCTTCCACCTGTTGCGGCAACAGGCCGGAGTAGATCCAGACGACGGAGGTGACCGGAATCAAGATATTCGGTAAGACATCGGTCGGCATGTGCTGAACCGTCATCCCCCCGAACAGCACGATGAGGATCGACATCACCACGAAGGTGTACGGTCTGCGCAAGGCTATCGCGACGATCTGCTTCATCCTTCACCTGTGACCTTCGTTAGGGACTTCCTCAAGGATTCCGCGCCTGGTTGTTCGTGGTGGTGGCCTTCATGCGGTTGCGACATGGTGACTCCTCATCATATATTTCGCCATGGTCGGCACCAATGTGCGCGAAAGGATGAACGACGCGATCATCGCGATCATGACGGCCTCCGCCATGGGCTTAAAGAGATAGCCGGAGGCACCGGTCAGCCCGAAGAGCGGGAGCCAGGCGATCGCGATGCAGAGCGTGGCGACGAGCGTCGGGACGACGATCTGATTGGCGGCGTCGATGATGGCCTGTTCCAGCGGCTTGCCCATCTCGAGATGGCGATCGATGTTTTCGATCATCACAGTTGCATCATCCACGAGGATCCCGACGGCCAGGGCCAGCCCGCCCAAGGTCATGACGTTGATCGTCTCCCCGAGCCAATGCAGGCCGATGATTGCGGTCAAGATGGACAGCGGGATCGACGTCCAGACGATGACGGTGGCCCGCCAGGAGCCGAGCAACAGCAGCACAATGAGGCCGACCAGCGCGCCGGCGGTCAGCATTTCATGCAGCACGTCGGAGATCGCATCCTTGACGAAGGTCGAGGCGTCGTCCAAGAGCCGGATCTTCACGCTCTCCGGGACGACTTGCTCGGCCCGGGGAATCATCTTCTTGATCCCATCCACCACCGCCAGGGTCGAGGCCTCGGTGCTCTTCATGACGACGATGATGATGGTCTGCTTGCCTTTGACCAGCACCGCGTTCTGTTGCACTCGGCCCATGAGGCGCACCGAGGCCACGTCGCGCAGATAGACGAACGCGTTGCCTTCCCGCTTGATCGGGATATTGGCGAACTCATCGATCTGCAACGGTGACGCATTCGACTGAACGATCCAATCCGTCGTGTTGATCTTGATGTCGCCGGTGGGCAGCACGCGGTATTGCTTCATGAGGACATTGTGAATGTCGGACGGCGTGAGACTGCGGGCGAGCATTTTCTGTGGATCGAGGTTGACCATGACCTGCATATCCTGGCCCCCATAGGGATGCGGCAGGATGGCGCCGTTGACGGTCACGAGCAGCGGGCGGATCCGCATGTAGGCGAGGTTGTAGAGCTCCGCAGGGGTCATACTGTCGGAGCTCACCTCCAGCATCGCCACGGGGATCGACGAGGGGGCGAGGCGCATGATCATGGGCGGAGAAATGTCGGGCGGCAACGCTTTCACGACCGTCTGGGCAATAGCCGCGATGTCCGCTTCGGCCCGCCCCACGTCCACGCCGTCTTGGAGATAGATATTGGTGATACTACTCCCGTAGTAGGAGTGGCTGTGCATGTACTTGATGCCTTCTACGGTGGCGGTCACGAACCGTTCGAACAGATACGTGATGCGGCCTTCCACCTGTTGCGGCAACAGGCCGGAGTAGATCCAGACGACGGAGGTGACCGGAATGGTGATATTCGGGAAGACATCGGTCGGCATGTGCTGAACCGTCAGCCCCCCGAACAGCACGATGAGGATCGACATCACCACGAAGGTGTACGGTCTGCGCAGAGCAATGAGAACGATCTTATTCATGCCAGATCCTCTTATTCTTTTTCGCGTTCATATTCATGGAACCAGTCTCTTAATCGGAACCATCGGAACCATAGGAGATTGCTTCTCAGGAAGGCCGCCGTTCACATTCATAAAGCTTGTGAGCGATCGAGCTTCAAATGAAAGATGCAGCGTGCCCGCCGCCGATTCTTTCACCGATCTGTCCTGATCTACCACCGGCTTAATTGCGACAGGGTCATCTTGAATGCTGATCATGAGATCAATACCGTGCAAAGTGTCTGCCTAACCTAGTGAAGTGCGCAGGTCGTACGAATTATGACAGTTGACGTAGTTTTCCTCGGAAAGAGTGAAACTCGATCAAAAGACACTGTGTCAGGAACGCATAGGTGTGCCAAGATGACCTAGTCTGAGCGCATCCATCGACGATGGATGCGGAGCGATTCATCAAAAACGATTATTCGAATAAATGTGATCTTAGAGCGCGAGTAGATTGAGCAATCAATCGTGGAATTGTTCAGAAAAACATGTGTTTGTCTTTGAGGGTTGTGCTGTGAGCTGCCCTTCGGAATGATTCTGACAGAGGCTCCAGACGATCGTGAGAATAACTCCATCGTAAGTCGGAAACTGCACGTCTGTGGCGCGTAGAGACTCTCACTGAGAGAGTTGCGCTGCTTCGAGGCGAGGCAAAACGACAGACATGTGCGACTACGCCCTCTTCCACCCAGTAAGAAATCTCTGAGATCTATCAAGAGACATCATAATAAATACAATTGCATGCTCGCTGAAAACCACTTGTGTGGATGCTCAAGGTCCTAGGGTTCCATCGAGGAGTATCGCTTGAGAGAGAGATCGACATGCGTAACGCACGACATACACAGACTCTTGGCATGGCACGTGCTTAGAACAGGAATGAAGGAAATAGTGCTCTTGTGGATCAGTGGTAGCCTCGCCGTAAAGAGCGGGGTGAGACAGGGTACCGAGTTCACGGTGGACCTGCCTATGTGGAAGGAGCGGGAGATCCGGAAACGCCCATGAGTGGCTTGCCTTCAATCCTGGTCGTGGATGACGATCAACAGAATCGAGAGATGTTGGCCGAAGCCTTGAGCCAAGTCGGCTTTGAGGTGGACATGGCCTGTGACGGCGCGGAAGCCCTGAGCAAAGCCAATGAGGTGATGTACGATGCCGTCTTGAGCGACATCCGCATGACCCCATTGTCCGGTTTGGATCTGTTGGATTTTCTACGCAAGACTATGCCGGAGATGCCGATTGTCCTGTTGACCGCGTTCGGGTCCGTCGACACGGCGATCCAAGCCATGAAGCAAGGGGCCTATAATTACATCACCAAACCGGTCAATCTCGAAGAACTCGTGCTCACCATGACGCGCGCTGTCGAGTACCGGCGCCTGATCGAGGACAATCGGACGCTTCCACGTGCGTTCAGTGAACGGCCGCGGACCGCCTCGTTGATCGGGCAAAGCAAGAAACTGGTCGAGGTGTTCAAACTCGTCGGACGAGTCTCTCGCAGCCGAGCCTCCGTGTTGATTCAGGGGGAGAGCGGGACGGGCAAGGAACTCATCGCCCGCGCCATCCACGACAACAGCCCCCGGGCCACGCACCGGTTCGTCGCCGTGAACTGCAGTGCGATTCCCGACTCCTTGCTCGAAAGCGAGCTCTTCGGCCACATCAAGGGGTCGTTTACCGGAGCCCATATCTTGCGGCGGGGCTTGCTGGAGGAGGCGAGCGGCGGGACCTTCTTCTTGGACGAAGTCGGCGATCTCTCGTCGGTCGGGCAGGCCAAACTGCTGCGTGTCCTCCAGGAAGGAGAAATCCGACGGATCGGGAGCAACGAGTCGGTACAGGTGGACGTGCGGGTCATCGCCGCGTCGCGCCGGAATCTGGCCGACTTGATCGAGGCCGGTCGGTTTCGAGAGGATCTCCTCTATCGGCTGAATACGGTCAACATTTTCATCCCGCCGCTCCGGGAGCGGCCGGAAGACATTCCCGTGCTGGCCGAGTTCTTTCTCGCCCGCTACGGCGATGAGAAGGAAGTTCCCGTCACATCCTTTTCCCCTGCCGCGATGCGTGCGCTGACGGGGTATGCGTGGCCGGGCAATGTGCGTGAGTTAGAGCACGTCGTGGAACGGGCGGTGGCGCTGACGTCGCACGCGATTCTCGCGCTCGATGATCTTCCTTCTGAAATCCTTCGTAAAGACGGAGGCATCTCGAACCACAATCACCTCTTGCCCGGCACACTGAAGGCCCTGCAGCGGGACCAGGTGCTTAGAATGCTGGAATCAGCGCATGGCAACAAGGAGCGGACGGCACGTTTACTCGGCATCAGTCGGCGTACGCTGTACCGGCTCCTCGACCGATACGACGTCGGCAAAACTCAGCCTTCGCCCGAGGCCGATACATCGGATCCTAATGGGTCTTGATAGGTCGTTCGGTCGGTGTGCGTGGCAGAGGAGTTCCGTACCTTCATCAGGTGTTCCTCGGAAACGGTCTGGTAGGGCCCCTGAAAACTACGTAAGGGCATCGATCTGGTCGATGCCGATTGTTCGTGGCTCATTGCGGCGCGGACTGAAGTTGTTGGATCATGTCGGGTGGAATCTCGCGCGCGGCGTTCTTGGCCTGCGTGTCCGCATAGACGGCTGCTTCTTCCAACTGGTGGGCGAAGAGCCGCATCTGCTTCGCGAACTCGTTCATCGCCGGCCCTGGCTGTGTCTTCAAGAGCAGGTCGGTTTCGCGTTCTCTGAGCCTCGCCATGGCATGAAGCTCTCGCCCTTCCTCCCGCCAATAAAACATTCGGTCCGAGGCGCGCATCTGGGAGACGGTCTGCGTCGCGGCCGGCTCTGTGGAGGGCGCTGTTGGTTGCGCCGACCCATTCATCGCACAGGCAGGGAGTATCCCGAGCATTCCACAGAAGATGATCGAAAGCATGTCCTTAGCGTTCATGTGGCCTCCTTTGGCACGTGGGACGCCGTCATGGCGAGTTTGTTATGCGCATCTAACGCGGCTACGTTGTAACATTCGGCCAACGTCGGATAGTTGAAGATTGTGCGCAAGAAATACTCCAACCCGCCACCGAGGTCGAGCACTGCCTGACCAATATGCGTTAATTCCGTCGCCCCCGTTCCGATGGCGTGCACGGCGAGCAGCCTTCGATCCGCACGATGAAATAGTAATTTCACAAGCCCGCTGTCGTCGCCAAGGATCTGCCCCCGGGCGATTTCGCGATACCGCGCGACCCCTGTTTCGTACGGTACGTGCTGGTCGGTCAGAACCTGCTCCGGTGGTCCGGTCATAGAAATCTCGGGGATTGCGTAAATGCCTACAGGCGGGTGGTCGGGGAGTGGATCAATTTCCACTCCAAAGGCGTGGCAAGCCACGTGGCGCCCTTGGGAGGCAGAAGTGGAGGCGAGGCTGGGATAGCCGATAATATCGCCTGCAGCAAAGATGTGGGGGATTTTAGTGCGAAACTGAGCATCGACCGTGAGGCGGCCTCGCTTGTCGGCGCTCAAACCTGCTGCGGCAAGATTGAGTCTCTCCACGGCGCCCATCCTTCCGACCGAGTAGAGAACTGATTCGGCCAGAATGCGCTTCCCTGACTCCAACGTGAGGATGGCTCGATGGGGCTCCTCATCGGTCAGGTCGAGCTTTTCGACCGCCTCGCCCAGTCGAAAGGTGACGTTGCGATTGCGCATCTGATGCATCAATTCCTCGACGATCTCGGAGTCCAGAAACTCCAAGAGGCCCGTTCGCTGGTCGACCAATGTGACGTGGATTTTCAAGGCTGCCAACATGGAAGCGTACTCAACGCCGATGATGCCGCCGCCGACGACGACCATCTTTCGCGGGAGCTTCTTGATGCTCGTGATGTCGTCACTGGTCAGGATGACCTCTCCGTCAACCGACACGCCTTCAGGTTGAGCAGGAATGGTTCCGGTCGCGATCAAGATGTTCGCCGCGGTGACGATCCTGGACTCTTGTTCAGCGGCGACGGAGACGGTATGGGTGTCTTTGAAGGACGCCTCTCCTTGAATCAACACCACGTCGTTCCGGCGAAGTTGATCGGCGACGACCTCGACTTCTCGCTTGGTGACATCCGCGACCCGGGCCAAGAGTTGCGCCGCCGTCGGTCGGCTGTCGAAGTGATTCCCTAAATGCTGTTCGACATGATGAGCGGCGCACAGAAAAGACAGCACCGCTTCACGAAACGTTTTGCTGGGGATCGTACCGGTTTCTACGCAGACGCCGCCCAAAATGCACCTGCGTTCAATGACGGCGACGCGTTTGCCGAGTTTTGCTGCTTGGATCGACGCCCGCTGGCCGGCAGGGCCGCTTCCGATACAGAGCAGGTCAAAATCGTACGTGTCACGAGCCATAGGTAGTCACCGGGCAAGGCGATGATCGAACAGAAAGCGTATGGGAATAGACAAGAGGGTTGCTGAGATGAAAGCCTCTTTTCCCCAAGATCTTCGAAACAACATCTGGCGAAATCGTTTATTGATTGGGCCATACTCCTCAAGCCAGCCAACATAGGGTGACGAGCACCCGTTGCATTTTCGTCTCATCATCACGAAGACAGGAGGATAGGTTTCGACATTCGTGATCGAGGTTCACGCGTCGATCGGATGGCGTTCCTCATGAGCTCCAGCAACTCACTGAAGACATATGGTTTGCGAAGGATGCCGTATGCTCTGCCTTGCTCGGCCAGTGGAGACAACTGTGTTTCGTCATGCAGCAAGAGAATCGTGGGGAGACCTGGCCAAAGAAGTCGGACTAGCAAGATGAGCCGAAATCCATTGATCTGTGGTATGTGATGAGCGCTGATCACCACATCGAATCGTCGACGTTTCAGTTCTTCCAACGCTAGGCATTCCTCGGACACCTGGTGGACGCGATATCCTTCATTCTCCAACATCCGACTCAACACGTGGCGCTGATCATCGTTGTGCTCGACGATCAGCACGCTCTTGCCAGACTCGATCATATCGCCCTCCTTCGCTCAATTCTGGACCGCTTCGTTACCTTGCGCTTCCTGAGCGGGGTCCCCATCGATTTCGATGCGCTTATGCACAGGGTATCTCTATCTTCATTGTCTGTTGGGGAACGTCGACTCCGATGTTTCGAGGTCCTGCTGCACGTGTCGAGTGATCCTTCAGGCGATTGATATAAATGGCCGCGTCCTCGATGTTTCCACAGTTAACGCATCGCGACCCTTGCAGTTGGCTCGAACCAGCCGGTCCCGTGACATCAGAGATCGGCTCAAATACCATGAACCCATTGCAGCGTCCGCACGTCACGGTCTCACCTCCATTTTCTGTTGCCGCTGAGAAGTATGCAATTGCATAATTTTCTTAAGCGACGGCCTACTGCCGGCCCAAACGCATGTCTGAGCCCATACGAAATTCCTCACGCGACTGCCCGGTTGAGTGGTCAGTCCCGGGATTGATCAAAATCGGCACATTGAGCTTGTCCGGTAGGAGGACAAACTTGGAATTCGAACTGTCATAGAGTTTGAATCGGAGATATTCCGGCGTCAGCGTCTTGGTAATGGTTTCCTGTGCCTTCGCCTGGCCAACCGACCTAATTCTGAGACCTTCCGCCTCTCCTTCGGCTCGAATACGAATAGAATCGCCCTCCCCTTTCGCGCGACGGCGAGCAATCTCAGCGTCTTTTTCGGCGATAATGAGCTCGAATTCTTTTTGTTCCTTCTCTTGTTCTTTTGCCTGCTTACGTTCCACAGCCTCCAGGACGACCCTGGCCAGTTCGATGTCGGCCAAAGCAACGCTCGCGACTTCGAGATGGCGGCCTTTGAGTTTATCGACCACAACCGCCTGTACTTTGCTTGCGATTTCCGAGCTTTTCTCCGGTACGGTGACCATGGCATAGTTCGAGACGACACTTCTGACCGCCGCCAATAGCTCCGGTCGGACGACGCGAGGATAGAAATCTGGTCCGATTTCCTGTGCCAGGAAATAGACCTCCTCAGGAATCGGCCTCAGGATAATGGCTGTTTTGAGGACGACGAGCAGGTCGTCTGAGCTCAGTGCGTCGACCGATTCGGTGTAACTGCGCACCTGCACGTCGTACAGGTAGATGTCGTTCCAGGGTGCCCGCCAATAGAACCCGCTCTTCAGGGTTTCGGTGGTCAGGCCTTCGCTCAAAGGATACCAACGTAATCCCCGTTGACCTGGTGCGACGGTCGTCCCGCAAGCTTGCAGTGAGCCCAATATCATGACAAGCAACATGACCTTCACAACATAACGCATGATTCCTCCTTTTCTGCCGAACGAGAGGTACGGTCGGCCTATGAAGATCCTGACCGTCCGGCAGAAGATGACCTCGACTCGCCAGGCTCTTCCCGATTCCCTGCGTGGTCGACCATCAACAGCAATAAAACCGGTTCTAGAAGAAGGCCTAATCCGTAACAGCTCCTACCAGTGTCTCCTCTTGCTATGTCATAATAGAGAAGACGTCGTTACTGCCGAATCTCTCGGCGTTGTCTCTCCCACACCTCTTGTAGGAGGACGATCTTGCTGAAGGAGAGATCCGCTACGAACTCGCGCAGTTGCTTGGTTTCCTCCTCGAGTTGCCGTTTTTGTCTCGCAACCATGACCCGCTTCTTGGAAGATCTACCGTCGGCCATTGTCTTCCCTCCTCGTGAGTGTTCCTGACTTCGATGATGTGCCGCTGTCAGTCTCGGCTGAGTGGAGCAGGATTGAAGAGGTACGTGAACGGGTCAGACCGGGATGCAGGTGACGGAGCCTCAGCTGCAAGCCTTCGAACGATTTGCCATAGACCTGATCGTCAGGATGGGATTTCGGATAACCACGCCAAATCTCTTGATCCGGAAGAAACATGTAGTCCATCAATTCCATCGTGGATCCATAGCTCAAATGAGAGTTTGTATTTTTGTGGTGTTTCGTCAGACTAGTGCGACTCTGACGTTTGCGATCCTCTGCGTTCCGATTACGTGCCATTCTCGTTTGGTATTCATCGTCGACCACCTGCCTTTACCAGGAGCAAACGCAATGCCAGCAATAAAAACGAATTACCGGCCTATCCGTGGGGAGAGTTTTCAGTTTTCCGTCTTTGGCTGGTTGTAGAAATAAGGGGACAGCAAGCATTAGTGCAGGACAGACTGACATGATGTGTCACAAGGACACAGAGGAGAGCGGATGATGTGATGAAAAATATATGAAAATCCGGCTCAGAAACAGAGACGGCCTGCTTTACTCGTGATGAGCCTATCTGTAACGTCTACCGACAATGAGGTGTTGAATTGGGAGGTGAAGAACTAAGATTGCCGTTGAAGTCTGTATCGACCGACTATCCGCTGAGAGTGGACTCTTTAGATAAAAACTGGGGACTAAGTAGATCCTTGCGCCTTCTGAGTGTCTAAAGGGACGATGGTAAGGTGGTACCCCTGTTCTTCCCAGAGCCTTGAATCACAGGTATCCATTTCGGCGTCCTTCGTGATCGCTGAAGGAAACATGTGTTGGGTTGCACAGGCTGCCCACTAATACACCCATTGCAAACGGGCTGTGCAGCCCCATGGTGAACTCATTTTAAAGTCATACCCGAGCGCTGGCTCAATTCCAGACCGACCCTTCCCTCCTCTTCACGAGCCTGTGGAGTCGGATGGCTGATTCTCCTGACCACCACCGGTTGACAAGGTTCCCCCGTTGCCCGCCTCCTGACAGAAGGTTCGGTTCTCCAGCGGGTAATGTTGTCCCATTGAGCCTTCGTAGTAATTGTTGGTATCGAACCCTTCTGTCTTCCAGATGTGAAGACATTGCGCAACAAGATGCGGTACAACTCTCGGCATCCTGCCGATCATCTCTGGGCTTGAGCCGTCCGTGGCTCCGACGACGGCAAGCTGATTGCCGACCTGTAACATGTCGGCGTCTGGAAAGCCGTTAAAAACGATCGCGAATTCCAATGCGCCTTCCCGTCTGAGGCTCGTAGGTCCATACCCCAGATATTTGTCGATGGGCTGCTCCTGAGCGAGAATCACGACACCGTCCGGCTTCCGAAGAACTTGGGTGATCTGCCCCCCTAACTCCACTTTGTGGGAGGTGAAGTTGGCCCCTGACGGGTAAGCTGTCTGGGCTTTCCACGCTTTGACGGCAACCGTGTCAGTTTCGATATCTTTCGTGATCTCTGGTGGAAACAGGGATGGGGTTGTGCAGGCGGCTAATAATAATACGCACATCGCGAATAAGCCTATTGGACGCATGTGAGCCTCCTTTCTGAGGTCGACCGAAGGAGAGAAGCAGTTCTCACCTCGCATTCGTGAGTGAATTCCATCATTTCACTTTTCAGCCGTGATGAGCTCGAATTGTTGCGGTTCCTTGTCCTGTTCCTTAGCCTGCTTTCGTCCGACAGGATCGAGGGCGACCCTGGCCAGTTCGATATCGGCCATGGCGACGCTCGCCACTTGGAGATGACGGTCTTTGAGTTTTTCCGCCACTACGGCCTCCACCCTGCTTACGATTTCAGAACCGTGCTCCAGCACCGTGACCATAGGATAGCGAGAGACGGCGCTCCGGATGGCGGCCAGCAACTCGGGTCTGACGACCCGAGGATAGAATTCCGATCCTATGTCTTGAGCGAGGAAGGACACCTCGTCAGGAATGGGTCTCATGACAATGACGGTCTTGAGGATGACCGGCAGGTGGTCTGAACTTAAGGCTTCGATCGTTTCGGTGTAACTGTGCCATTGCACGTTGTACAGGTAGATTTGGCTCCATGGCGCTCGCCAATAGAATCCGCTCTTGAGTGGTTGGGTGGTTAACCCCCCTGTCAGAGGATTCCAATGTACCCCCCGATGACCAGGGTGGACGGTGGTCCCGCAGGCTGGCAATGAGACCAGAACCAGGACAAGAAATATGGTCTTCGTAAGATAGCGCATCGTGCTTCTGTCTCTCGCGAGTCTGGGCTTTGGGTTACCCCGGCGAAGTTCCGACCGTTTGCATGGACGAAATCATCTGTTGGTGCCACCTTGGCCCCGATTACGCGAAGTTACATTATAGGAATGAGCAAGACTCACACCCCAAACAGTAAAATCGCGCGATCTACAAGTTGTTATTTTTATTAGCTAAACTTCCGTGACGAGATGGAAGGAAAGATTCGATAGGAGGATTGATTTTAGAATTCGCACTGTGTACAGTGTGCAATATCGCTCGTTTTATCATGTGGATTGCTGAAAAAACATCCGCAGCCAAAAGAAGTTGAATGTGCGTAGGAGTCCGAGTCTTACAGTCATTGAAGAGGCTTCTGTCCCGTCTCCGTTACTGTTTCACGATTTGTTGGTGAGTCAGGGAGACTCCGACAGACTATCAACTTATAGAGGAGGGATGGGTCATGGATACACTGAGTCCAGCAGTCGCAGATAGCCTGTTGCCCCACAGAGACTTGGCGAGGATGGTGATTCGGATCATGATGCTAACGCTCGCGTTGTCGGTGCCGGGGTGCGCGTATGCGGGAGAGACAGGGCACAGCTCATGGGGCTATGACGGGGATCGTGGACCGCTTCATTGGGGCAAGCTCGGGCCGGAATCCTCTCTCTGTGAAAAAGGCATGAACCAGTCACCGATCGATCTGTTGCGCACCCGCAAGACGACACTCGACGACATTCAGTTTTCTTATAGAGACGCTCCCTTCCATGTGGTCAACAACGGGCATACACTACAAGAAGTGGAACCGGTTTCAGAAACGGCCAAGTCCCGTTATCCCAAGCACGGCCAGACGGTGCTCCATTTTGACAAGGACAGCGCTATCGTATTTGATGATGACCTCTACTTGCTTGAACAATTTCATTTCCATACTCCGAGTGAACACACGGTCGATCAGAGACATTACCCGATGGAACTGCATCTGGTGCATCACAACGAGCGACATGAAGCGGCGGTGGTTGCCGTCTTCATGGAGGAGGGGAAACACAATCCGTTTTTCGAGACATTTTTAGAGCATGCTCCTACCAAGGTCGGGGAAATCATGGATGACCACAACCATTCCGTCAATCCGATAACTCTCTTACCCGAACGGCGCTCCTACTACCTATACTCGGGATCCTTCACCACTCCACCATGCTCCGAAGGGGTCATTTGGATGGTCATGCACGATACCATCGAAGTCTCCGCTGAACAGATCCAGAAGTTCCGCGCGCTCGTGGGACATGATAATGTGCGACCGACGCAACCTTTGCATAAACGCTTCGTGCTGGAGACGAATTTCGCGAATGCAACGACCGCGACGACCGCGACGAAGTAGTGATTGTGGGTTTGGTCGCAAATCTCTCGGAGGTCTCAGAACGTACGTAATGGTTCCACAGGACGGAACACCGATTCTCAGAGACTCTATACACTCTCATTCGTCGGTAGCGTTGCCGACGGTGAGAGTGTGTACAGCTTCACTTCCGGGTGAGATGAAGAACGGTGCTTGGCCACTAACGGCTTCTCGTTGAGTTACCCGAACGAACCGCTTCATCACTAGGTCACCCCAACAGGCTGCGAAAAAAGTTCCTTCGTGTGATTCGACAGGCACAGCACGAACGGAAACCCTTCGGTAGATTCAATGATCACTCCGTTCATCCTTCGAGAGCCTCAGGACGAACGGAGGGTTTTCCAGCAGCCTGCTCTGTTCGATACATCCAAGCTGTAGGTGGCCGGTTGACGTAGTCGAGCTCAGCGACTCTATGCCCTTCTGTCTGCTTTCTTGCCGTCATAGGTGAAGAAGTAGACCCTCCCCCATGTGGTGACTGCCGGGAAAACGAAGCTGCTCTTCTTCCATCACGCACGGGCTCCTCACGCAAAGCCCTACAGATTGATGAAAAAATTAAATAAGATGGTGTGGTTCATCGTGTTGGCAAGATCAGGGATCGACCTGACGTTGCCCAGCTGATTTTGGTAACCGAAGTCCATGTTGAACCGTTTAGAGAACGTCCGGTTGATGCCGATAAAAAACCGATTTTGATCGAATCCGGCTTCTGGTCCTCTACGACCTTCGACCGTGTTGAGGTTGATGAAGACCTCGTCGTAGGTGGCAAAGGCCCACTCCGGAGCAATGGGCAAAGGATACAGTCCCCGCCACATCAGACGGAGCCGCACCGCAGTACCGGCTGCACCCTCGATCCAGCGTTCTTCCAGGCGAACGCGGCTCAGGGTGTTCCAAGATTGGAACTTATGCACATAGTTGGCTTGCTGGTAGATCCGGTTTTCTTCGAAGAAGGACGACTGAGGTGGTGTGTGCGGCACATTAAAGTTACCGACCCAGGCGTAACCTTGCCATATGGAGAGCTTCTCCGTCAGCTGATAGCCGGCTGCCGGACGGAGTAAGAGCTGACCAATGTCGCCGCCATCGTCGAGATCGAAGAAGCGTGGGTTGACTTCCATGTAGGCGTAAAACGACTTGGGAAGCTTCACCGTCATGAAAACAGGTGCCCACAGGGCTAAGTCCTGTTTGAATGTCGAGGGGGACTGGGCAAAGGCTACAGGGCTCAGAAGCAGACTCCAGACGAGGACTGAGATGCTGATGATGCCCGCGACCTTACGTCTTCGGTGATGTGCCACTTGCTGCATAATTACCTCCTAGCACAGATTGATGCTCGGCGCTTCCGAGGTCTCCGGCCCCCGACTCTCGGGGGCAGCGATCTCCCTTCTTGGATCGCTTAGGGAAGGTCTGATTTATTCAAAGTTCCGACAAATAATCAGCTCAATTCCCCGTGTTTTGAGTGCCAACTGATTAAAATCAGGAATTAATCAGACCTTCCTTAGTTCAGGATAACTCTTTGTCTAGCCGGGACTTAACGTTAGAACGTTTCCTCGGCCACAATCTTGTACCTCTTCCAAGAAGAAATCGCTAGTCAGAAATGTGAACTTCGATCGTCAGGCGCCATGGATTTGGCGCAAGAAACGACAGGGTCGTCTGAAGATTCTTAGGCGAACGGTTGAGCGAATAGGCGATCATCCTCCTTCTACGTGGAGATGGGCTAGGAGCGATCCTCCGTGATTGTTTCCGATGTAGGAGGAGGGGATAAAGCTGGAGAAGCACGGATCGGGATGAAGTGAGGAGTCAAACGGGTGAGAGTCGCCTTCGGGAAAGCTCTGTTGCCTTCTCTCATATGTGAAGGAGCTTCGAGTTACAAGCTGTGTTCGCGTTGTGGAGCCGGTGCGGATTCCGTTGATTCGACATGCAGGGGGCCGACTTCGGCCTGCCTATGGCGGTCCATTTCCATTCGGAGTTCTTGTGTCATTTCTTCCGTTTTCTTCCAAGCCCACCGCCAGGTTTGTGCAAACCCGACCAGCGCGAAACTGATCGTCAAGTAGACGGCGATCCCGGCTTGATCCTCCAGATCAGTAAAGGTAAGGCTAGAACGGGGATGAATGAAGACCCAATTGGCAATCAGGCCGCCTAAGACAACCGTCACGACCGATGGCCCTATCCCGCCATACCACGTGGTAACTGCTATAGCCACGAGGAATGCGACATAGGCCAAGCGATCGTCGAGGTAAGAATCAAGAGACAAGCGCAGAACAAACGCAAAAAACGTTGCGCCGATGGCCACACCATACTCTCTACCCAGCTGCGGGCTGAGCGGGGTCCATCTCATTTCTGGCCGCTGCGGCGGGTGCTCCGAATCTTTGCCCATGATGGCTGCCGTGGCCTCACCTGGTAATGCCGTCTGCGGAGAAGGTTACGCTCGTGGGCTTCTACGTCATTCTCGATCTGTGAAAGGAACCGCTCCATTGAAAAGATTCCATCAATGAACCGTAGGGTATGACATCATGAGGAACGCGCACTGGATCATATGCCAACGGCACAAGGAATGAAAGCAGAGAACTGAGTCCCTTAAAATGTGCCGATCCAGCGCCTACTGTGATCTCCGGTTTTGTGCCCCCGGTCGGCAGGGTAAGAAACCGCACTTCGTTGCTGAGATCAGGCTGGTGGTCAGGACTTTATCGCTCGGTCAGTTTTCACCGCTTGGACTGTCATGCTAGCTCGATGAAACGGAGGGGAACGTTACCGTGGTGTATCCGTGAGCTTTTTCAATCGTCGGTCCAGCGAGAATCGGGTGAGGCCCAGTTGCTTGGCAGCCAAACTTTTGTTGTAGTCGGCCAGCCGTAAGACTTCTTCGATGATGGAGTCTTCGATTCGCTCCAGCGTGTGCTTGCCGACTTGCATTTCAATGCGAATCACGCGCTCAGCCCCTTGGGAAACAGACGTGGTGGTTTGCCCGACCTGTTCATGGAGTTCTCGCGGGAGATAGTTCGCCGTCAGCGTTTGTCCCGAGCAGAAAATCATGGCTCGTTCGAGGGTGTTTTCCAGTTCTCGAATATTCCCGGGATATTGATATCGCTCCAACATTGCGCGAGCTTCCGAGTCCAATTCTGGGATAGGCTTGCCGAATTCCCGTGCAAAGCGGACGATCGTTTTCCGACAGAGAGGAATAATGTCTTCGAATCGCTTACGAAGGGGAGGGATCTCAAATGAGACGACATTGAGACGAAAATAGAGATCTTCGCGAAAGGCTCCTCGTTCCACCTCTTTCTTGATTTCTCTGTTCGTCGCGGTAATGAGGCGGAAATCAGCCCCGAGATCGTCAGTTCCCCCTAGCCGCCTGAATGATCGTTCTTGAATCACCCGCAGCAGCTTTGCCTGCATCGTCAGATCGAGATCCCCAATCTCATCCAGAAACAGCGTGCCGCCTTCCGCCTTTTCGAGCAAGCCCAGCTTGCGCTGGTTGGCACCGGTAAAGGCGCCCCGTTCGTATCCGAACAATTCACTTTCAAAGAGCTCCTTGGGAATCGCCGTGCAGTTGACCCCCACGAAGGGACCCGACGCCCTCGGCCCATTGTGATGGATCACCCTTGCCAGGAACTCTTTCCCTGTTCCGGTCTCGCCCAACAGCATCACGGTAGGTTTTGGATTCTCCGCGACTTCTCGAACTTGGTCGAGCAACTGTTTCATCGCGCGGCTGTGAGCCTCGACGTTACTCAGATGGTAGCGGTTGGTCTGGCCATCAAGTTCCGATTCCAGGCGGCGGCGTAATTTTAGGATTTCAATCGCACGGTTGACGACCTCCTCCACTCCTTCCAGATCGACCGTTTTGATCAAGAAATCGTACGCTCCCAATTTCATGGCTTCCACCGCATCCTGCACTGTCCCATATGCGGTCAGCATGATGACGAGGGCGGAGGGAGCAAGTTGACGCACGTGTTTGAGGGCATCAAGACCGCTGATGCCGGGCATCCTCAGATCGAGCAGCACAAGCTCAGGGAGCTTGTGCTCAAGCTCTCGCAGCAACACCTCGCCGGATTCATAGCCGGTAGCGAAATGTCCTTGTCTGTTCAGCCGCTTGACGATGGCCGTGCGAATGACTTGTTCGTCGTCGACCACAAAAACGACTGTGTGCATGCGTCAAACCCTTTCCAATGCAGTTCGTTGCTCCAACGGTAACCAGATGCCGACAATCGTACCCTTTCCAACCTCGCTCGTGACATAGATGCTTCCCTCGTGGCTTTCAATGATATTCTGACAAATAGCCAACCCCAGTCCTGTTCCATGCTTTTTTCCGGACGTCACGAATGGTTGAAATACGTTGGGGAGCAACTCGGGAGGAATTCCCACACCTTCGTCCTTGACTTGAATCACCAAACCGGGCCTCTCTTCCCGGAATAACTCGTGCCCGATGATCTCGATGGGAGCGCCACCCTTCGGAGTAGCATCAATTGCGTTGTCCACGACATTTAAGAGAACCTGTCTCAGGAGGTCTCGATCGGCGATGAATTCGCTGATCATGGGTGAAATAGTGACCTTGATCGTGAGGTGCTTCTCCTCCAACCGGAGCCTCAACATCTTGGAGACCTCATCGGCGAGTCGGGTAAGATCGATGCCTGTCGGTGCAGGGCGGCGCGGCCGTGCATAGTCCACGATCTGGCTAACGATTCGATCCAATCGCCGAGTCTCCGACAAGATCACTTCGACTTCCTTTCGCTTCGGATCGCCGGATTCGAAGTCGTCCAACAACACCTTGGCGGTCGAACCGATGCCCACCAGCGGATTCCTGAGCTCATGGGCGATGCCGGCCGCAACTTGTCCCAACGTCGCCAACTTTTCCGCTCGCCGCAATTGCAATTGGAGATTGTCGAGGGTCGTAATGTCGATATTAAAGCCCACATAGACGACATCGGGACTGTCAAACTCCATGATGGGCACACGTTGACTTAAAACCGTTCGGATATTGCCGTCATCCTGAAGTAAGCGGAAAATGATTTCACAGGGTCTCCCCGCGGCGACGGCTTCTGCAAACGTCGTGACAACGCGGTCGCGATCTTCAGGATGCATCCGTTGGCGGAATGTCTCGGGATCGGCAGCGGATTCAGGGTCCAGCCCCGCCAACTGCTGATTGTAACGATTGCTGAACGTGACTCTGATTCCTTTTGTCATAAAGATGCCGAGCGGTGCGTGATCCACGAGACCTCGATACTTCCCCTCGGATGCGGACAAGTGTGCATTCAGCTTCTTGAGGGTGGCTTCCGACTGCTGGACTTCGTCGAGATCTTTGCGGATCTGTAAGCTCATCTTTTTCATCACGGTGGTGAGCTCTCCGATTTCGTCTTTGCGGTCAAAGACAGGAATGGAGGGAATGGTCTGGCCGGCCGTGGAACCGACGACCTTCGATAAGGCCGTTAATGGAGTGGCGATGGAATGGGCAATGAGCGCCAGTGCGAGGATGACGAGGGTGAGCGTCACCAATCCGCCGCCGAGAATGAGAAAGCGTGTCCACGTTCGATCGTAGCTCAATCGAGACAACTCCTGTTGCTGCATGCCATGTTGCTGTTGATCAAACCATTCCATCCATTTCCGAACCTCACGCATGACCTCTCGACTTCGTCCCTCGCGAACATACCGTATGGCGTCGGCGCGATTTCCCTGCTGCATGCTTTGCAGCAAGGCTTCTTTCTCCAAATACGACTTCGTCACCAGGGCGCGAATGTCCTCGAAGCGTGCATGCTGTGCGGGAAGTTGGATTTCCAGCTCCTGGTCCATTGTCATGACGCTTGTCCGCCCCTCCTGAAAGCGTGCCAGGTATCGATCGTCCTCAGAGATGACATAACCCAGAAATGCGGTTTCCAAATCTGCGATAGTGCGCACGTATTGGGCTGCCGTCTTTTGACGCTGGTAGAGGTGTGTCAGCCGTTCTTCACCCTGTATAAAATTCTGAACATCGAGATAGGTCATCATGCTGAATAACATCAGAGAGACAAAGGGAATGGCCGGAATGAGAAGCAGCTTGGGAAGGATCGGGAGATCGTCTAAGAACTTCCGAGGAAAACGTCCTTGCATAAACACTCCGACGACACCCGAATACTACCGACCATGTACCAACCGTTCGCGTTGACTGGCCGAACGCGCACGGCTTCAATGCGCTCCCGGGAGGTCGCTACTGGTCAAAGTCTTGCCGATGGACAGCATCATCGCCCGTTCTATAATGTTCTGAAGTTCTCTCACATTGCCAGGAAATAAATACTGTTGAAGCATCGCCACGGCTTTCGGATCGATATCGGTCACCTCTTTCCCGAGTTCCAGCCCATACTTCATCATGAAGAGCTTGGCCAGGGGTACGATATCCTCGGTGCGGCTCCTGAGCGGCGGTACGACGAATTGCATCGCGTTGAGCCGAAAAAAGAGGTCCTCTCGAAAACGCCCTGCCGACACTTCCTCCTTAAGATCCCGGTAAGAAGAGGCGATCACGCGGAAGTCCCCGGAAATATCCTCGACGCCGCCGAGACGGCGAAACGTTCGATCTTGTACGATCCCGAGGAGCTTACCCTGCATCACGAGGTCGAGATCACCGATCTCGTCGAAAAACAGCGTGCCGGTTTCCGCTTGATCCAGCAGACCGAGCTTCCTCCGTTCCGCCCCGGCGAAGGCGCCTCGTTCATACCCGAACAGGTCGCGTTCGAACCGCATGGAGGAAAGAGAGGTGCAACTGATCCTCACAAACGGCCCCTTCGCGCGCCCGCTGTTATGATGAATGACGCGCGCTAAGAATTCTTTCCCAGTGCCGGTTTCTCCCATCACGAGGATGGGCATATTCGGGTTCTGAGCCACTTCCCGCACCTGGACCAGCAAGGCTCTCATCGCCGGGCTCTGTGCGATCAAGTTGCCCAGTTGATATTGATGGGCTTCGTGCTCGATGGTGTAGGATACTCGCCGCTTCAGCAGAATATGCTCAAGAGCGCGCTTGACGACCGGCTCCAGTGTTTCAAGATCGACCGTTTTAATGAGAAAATCAAATGCCCCGAGCTTCATGGCTTCAACCGCATCCTCTACGGTTCCATATGCGGTCAGCAGGATGACGAGGGCGTCGCAGCCTTTGGGACGAAGCGCTTGCAGAACCTCGATCCCGGTCATGCCGGGCATCTTCAGGTCGAGCAAGATCAAGTCCGGCACATCCTCTTCGACCGCGGCCAGGAGTTCTTCGCCGGATTGAAACGACCGAACCCGGTGCTGCATACGAGAAAGCAGTTTGTCGAGTGCGTTGCGAAATGCAGCTTGGTCGTCGACGACGAAAATACTCGCTTGCATCATGGGAGAGCCTCTCATGGCATGCTACTGTATGCGAAGTTACGCTGCAAGGTGTTGACGACGACCACTTTGTGGAAGGGAAATCGATGACATTCGGTAGGGACAGGCACCCTGTGACTAAACCGAGAACTTGCGACCCTACGACATCGGCTGAGAACTTAAAGTGAAGTCCAATGCCTCACAAGCGAGCCTCACCCATAGGCCAGAGCCTCATCCGATTGGCTCACTCGGTAGGCCAAACGATGGTCTGAATGAGAAAGGAAATGTTGAGTTCCAATGATTACGCACTTACGACCCTCTTTCACATGTTGATCTCGATACCGATGCAAATACTCCATCGCAGTGTGATCCACCACATGCCCAGCCAAGATGATCATGAAGTTGTCCCTGTGATTAGGGAGGGTCTTGAGTTTGTCGTCGAGTTTCAACAAATTCATGCAGCTGAGCGATGAGAGGTAGATCTTGTAAGGGTGCTTCATATTTTTTGCCGCGACACTCATGACGGGGAGAGATCCTTTTCTACTGGTGCGCCCATCTCCGATTCGGATAACGGGATCTCGGAATAGCTCTCCAAATGCGGCCCAGAGGCGGGTGGAGAAGGATGCAGTGTGACCGGCATGGGATTGCTGTTCCATCGTCAGCGCCTTTGCCACATCAAAGCAAAGCACGAGCACCTTCGTCACGGTTCCTGCGATGACTCCCGACAAGATGTTTGATGTGTAGAGTGTGACCGCGACACAGACGGACGCGACCAGGAGTTGCTCGACCCCGATCGAAAAAACCTTTAAAAAGATTCTCGGCGCACAGAGTTTCCATCCGATGAAGATGAGCAACGCAGCCAGGACGGTGAGTGGGATTCTGTTGATAAGGCCGGTGCCGACCCAGACAAAGAGCGCCAAGAACAGGGCGTGGTAGAAATTCGCCCATAGTGTTCGCCCTCCTGCGATGACGTTTGCCGTACTCTTGATTCCCCCTGGAATAATCGTCAATCCGCCGGCTAACCCAGAGAGGATGTTGGATATACCCATGGCCCGAAGCGTGACAGTAGGGTCCGATTTTCTGGTGAATGGGTCGATTCTATCGATGGCGGCAATGGTGGCCAAGGTCTCCATTCCATCGATCAACGTCAGGGTGATAACCGTGGTCAGCAACGTAAACCATAGTTCCGGGCGCTGCCATATCCCCGAGAAATTGGGGAAATGGAATCCTTGGATCAGAGCATCTTTAGGGACATGGATCAAATAGGCCTCGGGGATGTGCAGCATCCACCCGGCTATCCCGCCCAAGGCAACGGCTAAGAGAGGTGCAGGAATATTCCTCGCCCAGCTTTGGTTCTTGACCGTATTGCTGTCGAGCGCGAAGAGCAGGGCCAAGGTAATGCCTCCGACGGCGAAGATCTCGAAGTTCATCCCCATGATCTGCGCGGGGATGAGGATGATGGCTTCCGGAATCGATTTAGTTGAAAGCGTCAGGTGGCCGAGGAGTGAGGGAATCTGCTTGATGATAATCAGCATCCCGATGGCGGCCAACATGCCATGGAGCACCGACATCGGAAAGTACATGACGAAACGGCCGACCTTATAGATGCTCAAAAATATCTGTACTGCTCCAGTAAAGAAAATGGCCACAAGCACCAGAGGGTACCCTGCCTCAAGATCTCCCTGACCGAGAGCCAGAATACCAGCCAGTAGAGCTGGTGCGAGGCCTGCTGCTGGTCCGCTGATGGTGATATAAGATCCGCCGAGAAGAGGAAAGACGAGTCCTGCGATGATGGCTGAGATCACTCCTGCAATCGGAGCTGCACCTGAGGCGAGTGCAATGCCCAGAGAAAGTGGAAGTGCCACCAGCGCAACTTGTAACCCAGCTACTAGGTCATACCGCCAATGTATTAAGCCAGGTATCCCGTTCTGTGGTGTTTCGCCCTGAGGCCCAGCCAGATGTTCAAATGGCGACATCGCACTCTCGTCCCTTCGAGACGCGCCTAGACTCGGCGTTCACTGATTCACGAAGCACATCCGGTGCCTACGTTATGAACCGACTCGGTTCACTCTAGAAAGACGCACAGTGCATAAATGATCAATAGTTACAATTAGTTGAATCGCGTCTCACGTATGAGTTCCTAACCCATTGTCATTGTGTGATTATTGAAACGAGCGTATTGATCGTGATGATGCGGTGCGAATACGCTCTCTTTGAAGAGGCGTTCCTATATTGGTGTTGTTGAAGTTAGAGAGGGGAAACGGGAGGAGGTCCGTTGTGGGGCCACTCGTTGCGCCTGGATATTGACTGTGCTAGCTATTTATCATGCTGCACATTTCATCGTCCATTGGCATTCCAGATTGCGAGATGGAGATACACGGCATTCGGTCGCAAGGTACAGGTGGGCAGAACGTCAACAAAGTCTCGACCGCCATCCATCTGCAATTCGATATCCATAGGTCATCTTTGCCGCAACTCTATAAAGATGCCCTGTTGAGGTTGCGGGATCACCGCATCTCAGCCGATGGAGTGATCACGATTAAGGCTCAGCAATACCGCACGCAGGAGCGCAACCGTGAGGATGCGCTGAACCGCTTACGGACACTCATACAACGTGCGGCGATTCCTCGCAAGAAGCGAAAAGCCACCGTACCGACCAGGAGTTCTCAGGAGCGACGGATTGAGGGCAAGAAGCGTCAGGGGCGCTTGAAGGCGCTTAGGGGAACAGTTGAGCGATGAGAGAGGGTGGCTTCGTTGATGTCGAGCTGGGCTAGGAACGGTATTCCTTGGTTGTTACCGCGCGTTGGCTCGTGCCTGCTGCAGTACTGCTTCGGCCTCCGGGACGAACTCAATCTGCTTGTATTCCTTAGCTAAGGCCAGCGCATCGGCGGCCAGTGCCACGGCTTCCTGGTGGTGGCCGTGCTGGCACCGAACCTTGGCGAGTGCCAACCGAGCATTGACTGCTTCGGGTGCCTGCTTGATGACTTGTTGCAAAAGTCGCTCACCTTGTTCTGAGTCACCTCCAAGGACGCTGGGAAGCCTCACCAGCAAGGTACCCTTGGCCGAGCGCGCACCGATGTGAGTTGGATCAAGTTCGAGAGTCCGGTCGATTTCCTTCATCATGCGTCGAAGCCCGAAGAGGGAGGTGAGGGATTCTCCGTCGATGCGGAGCAGCTCCCCCAGATTGCAAAACAGCGCAAAGTGGGCATCGGCGCTTCCTTCATCGGCTGCCACCGCACGCTCGCCCAAGGTCTGCCCCTGTTGGAAATGAGCCAGGCGCGTGGCACGATCCATGGCGAGTCTCCCGAGATTACATTCCGCGAGAGCCTGTCTGGCAAGACGGTGGCTCGACTCCTGTGCCGTGGACTGCATCGGCAAGAAGGACAGGCTGCTTACCAGAACAACCAGTAGGAGGGTCTTCATCCGTATCATTCACACACCCAATGGCTTGGTCGTCGATAGGTCAGGAGATTCCCTGTCCCCCGGAAACCATCATGCCTAGGATATTGAATCCTCCATCTACGTAGATGACTTCGCCGGTAATGCCCCGCCCCAGTGAACTGACCAAGAACAATGCGGTGTCGCCGACCTCGCTCTGCTCGGTTGGGCGACGGAGCGGCGCAAATTCCTTATGGAGGTCCACCATCTTGGTGATGCCTGAAACCCCGCGCGCGGCCAGCGTCTTGATCGGTCCAGCGGAGATCGCATTCACGCGAATGTTGAGGGGGCCGAGATCGTAAGCCAAGTAGCGAACGGTCGCTTCGAGTGCAGCTTTCGCGACCCCCATCACATTGTAATGGGGTACGACGCGCTCGCTCCCGAGATAGGTGAGGGTGAGGATGGAGCCTCCGGCGGCCATCAACGGCAAGGCGGCCCTTGCGACAGCCACGAGAGAATAGGCGCTGATGTCGAGCGCCGTTGCAAACCCTTGTCGAGTGGTATTCACGAATTGTCCGCTCAGCTCTTCCCGGGGGGCGAAGGCCAGGGAGTGGACAAGGAAGTCGATTTGTCCGGCTTCCTTCTGGACCTGCTGCATGAGCGATGTGATCTCTCCATCGTTGGTCACATCGCAGGGGAACGCTCTCGCGCCCGGCAAGGTGGCGGCGAGCTCTTCCACATTTTGTTTCAGTCGTTCATTTTGATAATTGAAGATGAGATGAGCTCCCTGACCGGCCGTCGATTCCGCGATGGCCCAAGCGATGCTGTGCTTATTCGCCACGCCGATGATGAGTCCTTTTTTCCCCTCGAGCAACATGAGCACTCTTCTCCTTCTTGAAGCTCAACGACATGAGCGTTGATTACGATTCACGTTTCGCACAACTCTGATCCAGACCGACTCCAATGGTGCCCCCACCTCGCCCTGATCAGCGGCAATCGCTCTTTCGGATAAAGACCGCTTGAAGGCCGACGATCGTTTTCCCATCTCGGATTGTACCATCTTGAATTCGTGCGATCGCCTGATGCAGCGGCATTTCGATGATCTCCAGCACTTCATCTCGATCCAGGTTCTGACGCCCTTTCGTGAGACCGATGGCCTTGTATACATGAATCACTTCGTCGGCAAAGCCGGGAGCCGTAAAGATACTCGAGAGTAACTCAAACGAGGATGCTCGATAGCCGACTTCTTCTTCCAGTTCTCGTGCGGCGCAATCTAAGGGATCTTCTCCGGGAGCAAGCTTTCCCGCTGGAATTTCGTAAATGAATCCGCCGGCAGCATGGCGGAACTGCCTGATTAAGACCACCGTACCATCGTCTTTGATAGGGACCACCGCTGCCGCCCCCGGATGACGGATTGTTTCGAGGTCAACCGTCACCCCATTCGGTAACTGGACGGTGTCGATGTTGAGAGTGATCACCTTCCCTGAATAGATGTTGCGAACCATTGGATGTTCCATTTCGGTCATGCTGTTCAGCCGTTGGGCCGGCCGCAAGGGCGAGATTGCGCTCCTGCTATTTGGAGTTTCGCTTGTAGAACGGCGGCCTGACGACCTTTGCCGGAACCGCCTTCCCTCGAATGTCGATGAAGAGATCCGTCCCGAGTTCGGCATGCTCGAATGATACATACCCTAAGCCGATCCCCTTCTGCAGAAGAGGGGAAAGATTGCCGCTGGTGACTTCTCCGATGGGAGACTGGGGTGACGATGCAGAGAGAATCTTGAAGCCATGGCGAGGAACGCCTTTCTCCAACAACTCAAAGCCGACGAATCGGCGGGACGGGCCCGCTTGTCGTTGAATCAACAAGGCAGTCTGGCCGACAAATTCCCCCTTCTCGAAACGCACGGCCCATTCCGCTCCAGCATCGATCGGCGTCGTGTGTTCATCGATATCGTTGCCATACAGCAGATAACCCATCTCGAGACGCAGGAGATCCCGTGCCCCGAGTCCCGCCGGTTTCAAACCGTAGGATTTGCCTGTAGCAAACAGCTTATCCCAGAGGGTCGAGACTTGTCCGTAGACATAGAACTCGTAGCCGAATTCTCCGGTATAGCCCGTTCTCGCCGCCAGGCATTCGACATCTGCGACACGCACCATCGCTGATTCTCTGAGCTTCAGCTGTTCCAGCTGGGACAATCCTAGCGATGCGACGATCGCTCGCGCAGCCGGGCCCTGCAAGGCGATCTGCGCGATCTCTGCTGAACGGTCGGAGACCTGACAGCCAGGAACTCCCCGACTGTGCTCCGTGAGCCAGGACAGGATCTTGGCTCGATTGGACGCGTTGACGCATAAAAGAAATTCTCCGGCGTTCGCCATCCGATAGACGAAGACATCGTCCATGATGCCGCCCTGCTCGTTACAGATCATCGAGTACTGCGCCTGCCTGGGCCGCAGCGCTGTGAGATCGTTCGTCGTCATGCGTTGAAGGAAGGCTTCCGCGCCGGAGCCGGTGACGACAATCCGCCCCATATGGCTGACATCGAAGAGACCCGCCTTGCTTCGAACGGTATGATACTCATCCACAACGCCGCTGTACTGGATGGGCATTTCCCACCCCGTGAAATCGACGAGTTTCGCCCCGGCGACGCGATGTTGTGCGATGAGAGGCGTGTGCTGCACCGTGAAGCTACCGTATCCCGAGCAGCTCAACGTCGAAGATCAGCGTGGCGTTCGGTGGGATTACGCCACCCGCGCCCCGCGGTCCGTATCCCAAATCGGATGGGATGGTGAGTTTTCGCTTGCCTCCCACCTTCATTCCCTGCACCCCTTCGTCCCAGCCTTTAATAACTCGCCCGGCTCCGAGAGGAAACGAGAAGGGCTGTCCACGATCGACGGAGCTATCGAACTTTTTACCGTTCTCCAGCCAACCGGTATAGTGGACGTTCGCCGTTTTCCCGGCAACCGCCACCTCTCCGGTGCCGACCACCTGATCCACGTATTTGAGCCCGGACGATGTGGTGATTTCCTGCGCGTTTGACGGTTGTTCGCTTGATGCCATAGCCCCTCCCCATCCGAATGTTGATGCGAGAACCAACATCGCAAAGATAGATACAATGTATCGAGGTTTCATACGAGTCTCCTTCATTTCATTGTATGGCATGGGAGAGACGGCGTGGTCAACTATGGAATTGCTAGGAATTCCGTTCGGCAAAGAGCGCCAGACTAGCCGTGTACCCATGCAAGAAATTGCGGTTTCCAATGGGCCCTATCTCCCCTTGCGCAAAGAAACCCGCGATGGGAATCGGTCCCAGACGTTCCGTAGTCGTGGCCGCATCGTGGTTCGGCCGCCCAAAGAGCCCTCGACCACGGCCGCAACAGCTGAAGAGGAGCCCGCCGAGCGGAGGATGCCGATGGCGGGCTCGGTCGGTCGCCAACAGAAGGTTCAAATCTTCCGCTGCTGATTCAGCATCGCGCAGATGGAACTGCACGGTCTGGCCTTCTTGCACCACATCGCCGATGGCGATAGCACCAGTGGTACGGTCGGCTCCGAGGAGATTCCGAATGAGAAAGTCTCCCCGCTCGAAGCGATTCCGATGTTCGTCGATCACGATACCGAGATGTAGCGCCCGATGAGCGCGCTGCCGGTCTTCGTGCGTCAGCGATTCGAAGATTGCCTGCAATCGCTCCAAAGCCGGCACGCCCCCAAGTTCGTGAATGAAATTGCGTTCGGCCTTCGTCACGACGAACCGGTCACCGATCAGGCGACAGCCCTGGGAGATGATCGGCCGAATATCCACGGCCCCCGTGAGACGGACACCCACTAACCCGCCATCGAGGACTTGATCGTTGAGGACCAATCGATTCATGCCGGCCTCTTGTCCACCTCCGGCCAATCCTCCGACCGCCTTCGTTCCAGGATAGCGCTCCTCCATAAGCCCAAGGATATCCTGAACCGGCACGGTGAATGGATCGGCGAGTAAGAGGAACGACGCCTCTGGAACGCCCGGCTCTGGCCATCCCGAGAGGTGAAATTGATCGTGCGCCGATGAAAACGATGATCGCAGCGGGTGAAGGTTGACGTGGGGAAGGACGGCGGCCCAGACGGTGATCGCCGGGACGGTTTCCAATTCCTCTGCTCCGGCGATCACGCCCTCTCCACTGCAGCCGATCAGGAGGCTTGGACGAAGGGTCTCCCTCAGCACATGGACCAAGAGGTCGGCCTCGGCGACGTGATGCGCTGAAAAGAAAACGCAAGCAAGGTCGATGGGGGCGTCATTCAACTGCGTCCGAATGTCCTGGACCACGGCCCGCGCCGCGGATTCCGTCTCTTCTGTTTTTGAGAGGGCCACGGCAAATTGCACGATCTCGTCTCGTGATGTGGAAGGGTGGTCGATGAGCCCGGCATGAGTGAGGGGCGCGCGGGCTCGCCACAGGATCGAGTCAGACTCCTGGATCCATCCGCTGAGCCCTGGTCTGCGCCAATTTCTTATAATATCGCCACAGGTAGGAATGGTAGTCGTCCACCTGCGCAAGGAGGTAGTGGAGTTCTGTCGGATCCTCTGTTTCCAGGGCATGGATCATCCTGGTTTTTAGGAACTCACCGAAGGCTTCGGTCTTCTGCACCGCGGTCAGCAGTTGCAACCCGCCCCCGATCTGGTAGTCACCCATACCACCCTCCTGGTTGACGTTCAGAAGGATAGCGAGGGAATCGCTACATTTGCAAGCTTGGCTCACTTTACAGCAGGCGCTCAAGATTCAGGTGATCAGTTTCAACGTGATTCGGCGAGCAAGGTTGTGAGTCGGGTGAGGTCAATGGCTTCGATGCGGTGATTGTCGCGGCCGGTCACCGTGGTGGCCGTGGTGAGTGCATTGAGAATGGCCTCTTCGGTGGCCTCGACCGTCGCCGCGAAGAGCGGATTCAGATGAGGGTCGGCGAGATGCGTCAAGTTGTAGGTAGGAGCTGTCGGGTAGTGTGGAATCACGTTGGCTGTGGAGAAAGCCAGTATGAAATCCCCGCTTCCGTGGCGCACCGTCGAGCCGGTGCGGGCCAGACCGAGCGCCGCATGCTTGGCCAGCCTGGTGAGCTGGCGCCCATCCAGCGGCGCATCGGTAGCGATCACGATGATGATGGACCCTTCGCTCTGGCCAGGCACGACTGCTTCGGAGACCTGTTGTGGCGGATCATAGAGCTTTCCGACAGGGACCCCAGCGACCATCAGTTCCGGTCTTCGTCCGTGGTTCGCGTTGACCAGGACTCCCACCCTATAGCCACCTTCCTTGTCGGATACTGTTCTCGATGACGTGCCGATTCCGCCTTTGAATCCATAAGACACCATGCCCGTGCCGGCGCCGACCGTGCCTTCCGCCACCGACCCGCTGGTGGCACCGTCGAGCGCCGCCAGGACATGCTCCTCGGACACGTGGCGCCCCTGAATATCGTTCAATCGGCCGTCATCGCATTCGGCCACGACTGGTGTGAGCGTATCGTCGGAAATGCCGATCTCCGGATATTGCCTGATCATCCAGCTCATCACGCCGTTGGCCACGCGTGGAACGTTGAGCGTATTGGTGAGTGCGACGGGATATTCAAGAAAACCCGACTCGGCCACCCAGGCGAGGCCGGTCATCTCACCGGTACCATTGAGGACGAACGAGCCTGCCGGAACCTTCTTGTGCCAGACGTCGTCGCGCGGAATGATGACCGTCACACCCGTGCGAATAGGGCCCTGCCCGGGCTTTAAGGGGCCCACGCCTGAGATCAACGTGGTATGGCCGACCTTTACGCCTGCAATGTCGGTAATCGCGTTGAGGGGACCGGGAGGATATTGTCCGACGACGATCCCCAATTCACGCAGACGGTGGCGTTCCTGGTTCGGTTCTGCTGCGGCAGGGGTGAGACAACCGGCAAGCAGGCCAGCGGCGCAGGATAGGGCCAGCAGCCTAGCCGCATGTCGGCCACCCATTGCGACGAACTGTAGAGACCTAGATGTCATACGTACTACTCTGATGTGGAATCCGTACATCGATGGTCGGGTGTTCCGCCTGGATCGCTGCGCCGAGGGAGAGAGCCTGTTTCTCTTCGCCGTGTACGATGAAAATGCTGCTGGGTGGTGGGTGGATGGCTCGTACGTATGCCAAGAGATCATTCCGGTCGGCATGTGCCGACAGACCATTGAACCTGACGATCTGAGCCCGTCTTGGCGTCGGCACGCCGAAGATAGGGACGACGTCCCAGCCTTCGACGAGCTTTCGCCCGAGCGTATGTTCCGCTTGAAAGCCGACAAACACGATGATAGTCGCTTCGTCTTGAATAGCATGTTTGAGATGATGAATGATACGTCCCCCCTCGCACATCCCGGAGGAAGAAATGATGACACAGGGGCCGCGCATGGCGTTAAGCCGCTTACTGTCCTCAGAAGATGACACGAAATGGATGTAGCGGGAGGAGAAGAGATCCTCACCGGATGAGAAGGTCTTGATGGTTTCGTCGTCATAGCACTCAGGATGTCGTTTGAAGACCTCCGTAGCTTTATCGGCCAGGGGTGAGTCGATGTAGATCGGAACCGGGTCCGCGCGGCCTTCACCGACCAGCTCCTTGATCCGCATGACCAATTCCTGTGTCCGCCCCACGGCAAAGGCCGGCACGATGATCTTGCTCTTGTGGGTCCGCGCATGGTCGAGGAGATCCTGCGCCTTCTTCTTCATCTCCTCGCCGAGCTGTTCATGCATGCGGTCGCCATATGTAGATTCGAGAATCAACACGTCGCAGGGAGGCGGCGGCTCAGGGTCGCGCAAGATGGGCATATGAGATCGACCCAGGTCGCCGCTGAACAAGAGTGTGGTGGTATTGCCGCGCGCCGTATATTTCATTCTGACGGCAGCCGATCCCAAGATGTGGCCTGCATCATGAAACGATGCGGTGATCCGAGGTGCGATCTTAAGCTGATCGCCGTACCGTTCTCCCTCAAACCGTCGGACGATCCTCCGGACGTCCTCCCCATCATATAATGGCCGAATGCAGGTCTTCCCACGTCGACGCTCTTGTTTGTTGACATAGCGGCAGTCGTTTGCTTGTACACGAGCGGAATCCTCGAGCATGATGCCAGTGAGATCGGCTGACGCTCTGGTGAGGTAGACTTTCCCGGAAAAGCCTTGCCGCGGCAACATCGGGAGGGCACCGGAATGGTCGATATGGGCGTGCGAGAGCAAGACGGCGCCCAGGGATTTTGTCTCAAACCCCAAGTCTCGGTTTCGGCGGGCCGCTTCTTCTCGGCGGCCCTGAAACATTCCGCAATCGAGCAGCAGCCGGAAGCCCGGCACCTCCAATAGATGCCGACTCCCGGTGACGGAGCGAGCGGCACCATGGAATGTGAGTTTCATGGCGTGGGCACTCCATTGTGGCGTGCGATCAGGTCCCAAGCCTCCTGAGCCGTCTCGGCGTAGTGAAACAGGGCGAGGTCTGACTCCGTGATCAAGCCGTACTCAACGAGCAGTTGCCAGTTGATCAAGCGCTCCCAAAAGGCTCGTCCAATCAAGACGACAATCAGCCTCTCGATTTTCCCGGTCTGGAGTAGGGTCAGCGTTTCGAACAACTCATCGACCGTGCCGAACCCTCCGGGAAACGCCACAAGAGCCTTGGCTCGGATGAGGAAATGCATTTTTCTAATGGCGAAATAATGGAACTGAAAACTGAGGCGCGGCGTGATATAGGGGTTTGGTTGCTGTTCGTGCGGCAGCTCAATGTTCAGCCCGATCGATTTGGCATTCACGTCCGCCGCGCCACGGTTGGCTCCTTCCATAATGCCTGGTCCGCCACCTGTCACGATGACGTAGTGACAATGACCGCCGATCTGACAGATCGAGGAGACCAACCGCCCGAATTCTCTGGCGACATCATAATACTTCGCCAATTCGAGCCGCCGTTTGGCGATACCGAGTTGTTGTTGGCGAACGGGATCGTTCGGAGCTTGCGTTGCTTCTTCTTCCGCCATGCTGAGCGCCTGCTTTGCGACAGTCGGCTCGTTCAGTCTGGCGCTCCCGAATACCACGATGGTGGATTTGATATGTTCTTCTTTTTGGATCAGTTCGGGCTTGAGCAGCTCAAGTCCGATGCGGACGGAGCGAAGCTCATCGCGTTGAAGAAACTCGGTGTCCTTATCGGCCGGGATATAGGAGGAGGAGCGGACGTGGCTGGAGTGATGGGTCGGATGGTCGGATATTCCCTCATCCATGGCTCGTCATTATAGCGAGGGCGTTGAACGGCGGCAATTCGTGAACAGTGGGGTCCCGGGATTGTAGGAAGGGATAGGGGTGAAAAGGATGTCTGTAGAGATGACGGTGAAACCCTTGGTGCACTACCACCCACTTCGGATCACACAACACTTCAAAGGCGTCCACACCGAGTCCCGTGCGTGAAAAGATCAAATCAGGGTCCACAGGTGTCCAGGGTTTCGCGAGCCAACCCAAATTGATCCGTGAGTATTTCAAGTCAAGGAACCGATAGGTAGCCACAAGGCCCGTATCGGAATCGGTGATCGAGTCAGGCGCTCCCAGCTTGGCCACAACGTCAGCCAGGGTAGTGCGCCCCGGAACAATGAATGCGACATCCATCGGAGTGATGGGCCTGTTGAGTGTGATTCGAACGACATTACAGCCAAACAGGGACAAGCCGAGAGTCACCACCAGAACAAAGGCGCAGATGTCCTTGCAGTCGTTGATCACATCAATCTCCAAACGGCCAGAATCGGAACTTGAGGTCCTCCGTCCGTTTCGATGAAATCACATCCTCGACAACCCCATCGCGGTCGAGAATGACGAAGAGATCGTCGCTCTTGATAGAAAGACGCGTGAAATTGAGGACGATCAGCAGAAGACTGCCTGCCTTTGCATCGTATCGATAATACTGAAAGACGTCTCTGCCATTGAGAGCGAGTAGCCGATCCGGGGCCCCTAGGAGATGAAGCAGCTCTTCCTTTGTTGTCGTACCTTTCTGAATGGTCTTGACAACGTCGGTTTGGAGTTCGTCGCCTAGCGTCCCTCGACTGAAGGCGCAGCTTTGAAGCAAGGAGGCGACTGCTAGAAGACAAATCAAGGAATGAGGGAATTTCATTGGGACTCCTTGCCTATTTGGAAGTGATTTCATGCCCCAGGACGAAATCTTGCTCGAAGACCGTATACGCTGACGGGGTGAGTCCCAGATGCTGGTACACAGTCTGAGCCCTGCGATTCTCTCGTTCCACGTATAACCTGAGTCCGCACACTCGTGGATCGGCCTTGGCTCTGACGAGGATATGGTCGTGCATGGCTCGAAACACGCCCTGGCCACGCCGATTCGGCTCGACATAGACGCTTTGGATCCACCAAAAGGCGCCGTTCCGCCAGTCGCTCCATTCGTAGGTGATCATGAGCTGGCCAACCGGCTTGTAGCGTTTGTCCTCCGGAAGTGCCGCGAGGACATAAAATCCATAGGCGGGGCTTTCTAAGACTGCAAGAGTCCCCTGGCGCAATGTTGCAAGATCGAGCTGACGGCGCTCTGTTTCGAGTGCCATGGCGGCATTGAACATGACGATGATATCCAGATCGTCTTGACTGGCTGGTCTGATGTGGATGCTCTCGGTCATGCTGGATCACGAGTGGAGGGATTGAGATGCGTCAAGCCATCCGCGCTTGGGTCTATAGAATCCGGCTGAAAACTCCATTTTCATCGCATCCTCAACAGGGAGATTGATCGGGCGGAGGACCTGCTCCGGGATAAAGGCAAGAAATCCTGTAAGGGGGTGGATGGCGGTCGGGACGAACACCATGAAGAGGGTGCTGGATGGTTCGACCTGGAGGGATGAAGGCGCCATCCCCATCACGAAACCCAATGCCCAGCATCCATCGCGCGGGAATGGAAAGGCCACCACTTTGCTGCTACCAAAGCGAGACCGGAAGTTTAAAACATCGGTCATGCCTTTCAGCGTGAGGTAGATGCTCTGCACGAGTGGGATCCGTTCAATGCGCTGTTCCAGCCTTACTAACAGGCCTTGCCCGATGACATGATCGCCGATGAGGCCAACAACAGCGAGAAGGATGACCAATAGCAGTAGGCCCAGACCTGGGACTGGGTCCGACATGTATCGGCCGACGACCCCGTCAAGGATGGTGAACAGAGTCGAGAGAATCAAGAATGTGACCCAGGCCGGGACCAAGACGATGAGACCTGTCACGCACGTCTTCCAAAAGAATTTAATCATGACGAGCCAGGCTTGCGGAAAACAGGTCGAGTGTATCAGAATTGGCTGAGGATGAGGAGTTCCTTATGAGAGAGCTTGCACGAGATGTCTCGTTCGAATATTCTAGGGGCATCATACATGGGAGGTCGATGACTGTGAGCATTGACAAAGAGCTTTTGGCAATCCTCTGTTGCCCGGATACCAAGCAGGTGGTCACTCTGGCGGAGGAATCCCTCATTCAGAAGCTCAATGCCGCTGTGGCACGAGGCGGAGTGAAGAATTTGGGGAAGCGGCCGGTATCCGATGTGCTCGACGGTGGTCTGATTCGCGCCGACCAGCAGATCCTCTACCCCATCCGCGACAACATTCCGGTGATGCTGATCGAGGAAGGCATTCCGCTGGAACAAATTCGTTGACCCAGCCTGCGACGTACTTCTCTGCAGTGACGGCATTGGGTCGAGAGGCACCAGACCCTGGTCCGTCGAGCGACGGTCCATCTCTACTAGAATGTCCATGGTGTCCCAGTCATGCCGGTATCTGGTCGGCGCAGTCTCCTGCGCTGGGGGGCATATGCGGTCAGGCCTGATACCTGAGGCTGTGTCGGTGTCGATACGGGATCAGTGGATAAGGATAGCCGGTTAAGTACCACCCTGTCGGATGCTCCGACCGGTGATGGATCGATACTTGATGAGGTTAAGGAGCGACAATTTGAACAGTCTTGTCGCGATTGTCAGTCTTTGAACCAGTCGAAGTGCCACAATGGACACAAAGATATTCATAAAGATTTCCGACGGGTAGAACGAGCAGAAGTCGTTCTCTCGTCGGGGTGGCCATGCGGCACCGAGGACAGAACAGGAGCGAAGCATTGAGAGAGGCGAATTGGGCTTGTGTGGTTTCTGATGAAGAGTGGGGTTGGTTGTTGGGAGCCCGGTGAGTGGTTGGAAGCCATGGAGGGCCTGATCTGTGTGAGCGCATGTTTTATATTAGTGAGAGTTGTCAGTCCTGGTCAAGGGTTAATCAATGTGAACTGATGGGGGAACGGCAGTCGGTCGAGCAATCAATATTTCCCACAACAATGGGGGGTTCGGATGTCGCTTTGGGAGTTGGGACGCCACCCGAGAGAAGGGAGAAGCGGCTGGATCGATCAGCCTGGATGAGAGGGGGTGAGCTGGTAGAGTCATGGTATACCGTTCGACAACCGGTCGATTTGGTGTCTCACGACTGGGTCACGCTGCTCCAGACGTGACTGGAGAAAGCAAGACCCATGCGGCGACATGAGAGACACGGACCGCGCTGTGATAAAGGACCGGGTTAGACGGTGGCCTTGGCGGACTCGATCTCAGTTGCTGTAATGAGGCTGGAGAGATAATCGGCAACGAAATTGAGGGCTTCCTCCCGTCCGTCGGCTCTGCGTCCTTTCTCTCTTCGCTGTACGGATAGTTCATGATCCAAATCTGATTTGACTTCCCCCAGGATTCGCTGAAGGGACGATGGCGTAAGGTTGGTATCCATGTCCTCCAGCTCCTGACAGCGATCGAGAACCCAGTTGAGGCCTTCAATACGCCCGGCGTAATGCTCCTGCTCAGCGGTGTCGATCCTTGCCATCGCAGTGGCGAAAGTCTGTGCTTCGTAAATCAAATTGTAGAAACTGGTGACTCCCCTTTGTAACGATGGATTCATAATACTCCTTATACTCCTTCTCGTTTGGATGAGCCGCAATTATACATGAGATTCGAGTGCGGACAAGGGGTATTTTTAGTTGGCAATCTTATGTGAACAGGAGGGAATGGAACTCGTTCATGAACCCGTAGTAGAGGGGTGCAAAATCTTTCAAAGAGTCCGGACTCGTTTCCTTCAAGCGCTTGAAAAAGAAGACCTGCGTACGTGGATCGAGCTGCTCCAAGAGTTGGCTCAGCTGAGCCATGGAATAACTGCCGGCGGGCACGCTAAGAACATAGTGCACAAGGCGCTCGACGAATTGCTGAGCGACATAATCACTATGCAGATAGCCATCTGGGAGTTTACCGGAAGCGAGAAACTCATCAAATGGGATGGCCTGTGCAGCAAAGGGCACTGATTGCTGCTGATGTGATGTCACGCCGGGATTGCTCCACAGTTGAATAGCAAGGACGCCATAAGTAAAAACTGTACTGGACGGTATCCATCTCGTCAAGTGCTCTGAAGATACAGTGGTGGTGAGCCAAAAGATAGATGTTTCTGGCTAGATCGGCCCTAGCACTTTCTACGATACGTGCGTAGGTCGGGGTAGTCACATGGGTGTTTGCTGAACAACGCGAGGGTTTGCCGTCCTGAAACAGGAAGGGGGCGACACCCTTGACGGACGCCGCCCCCGCGGAGCCTTGCGCTTGAGGTCGCGCTACAGCCAGGTTACCCGTTCGGCCGGCCGGATATAGATGGGCTCTTCGACTTGAATGCGGGCCACTTCTTTCCCCGACTTATTGAAGCCCAACACCGTATCGTTGTACATCTCGAACCGCTTCCCGTGAATCTGGGTTTCGAAGACTTTCGGCCCCGGAATGACATCGTACCGGAAGATGATCTGCTGGCTGGCGCGCCAGAGCTGAAGTACAGCCAACAGTTCCCGACTCGGCACCAGATACTTTTCAATGGCATTGTCCACACCAGGCCCAAACATCTGCCGGGCATAGCCACGGGGGGAATGCCGGGGCGGGATGTAGTACCCATTGGGCTCGGTCCCCCACTGCGGATACAGCGGCAAGGCCACTTGCTCGACCCGGATGGCATAGTAGAGCGGATGCCACCGGTCTTCGGCCCAGAGCCCATCCTCGCCGATCCGCACCAGGCTCTGCATCCGGATCTTGCCCACGCAGGCCGCCATGCAGCGCGTTTCCATCGGTTCGCCGCCGGTGAGCGGATCCTTCCCTTCGATCCGAGGATAACAGGCGATACACTTCTCGCTGACCCGCGTCGTCCCCCGATACATGGGTTTTTTATAGGGACATTGCTCGACACATTTCTTATACCCTCGGCAGCGATTCTGGTCGATCAGGACGATCCCGTCTTCCGGCCGCTTGTAGATCGCCTTGCGCGGACAGGCCGCCAAGCAGCCGGGATAGGTGCAGTGATTGCAAATGCGTTGAAGATAGAAGTAGAAGGTCTCATGTTCCGGGAGGCTGCTGCCGGTCATTTTCCAGGGTTCATCCCGAGAGAAGCCGGTCTTGTCGATGCCCTCGACCAGGGCGCGCATCGAGGTGGCCGTGTCTTCATAGATATTGACGAACCGCCATTCCTGGTCCGTCGGAATATAGCCGATCGCGGCCTGGCCCACTTTGGCCCCGGCATCGAAAATCGTCATCCCTTCGAACACGCCGTAGGGGGCATGGTGCTTCCGTCCGACCCGGACGTTCCAGACCTGCCCACCCGGATTGACCTGCTCGATCAGCTGCGTGATCTTCACGTCGTAGAACTGGGGATACCCGCCGTAGGGCTTGGTTTCCACGTTGTTCCACCACATGTATTCCTGGCCTTTGGAGAAGAGCCAGGTCGACTTATCGGCCATGCTACAGGTTTGACAGGCCAAACAGCGATTGATGTTGAACACAAAGGCAAACTGCCACTTCGGATGCCGTTCCTCGTAGGGATACAACATCTTGCGTCCCAGCTGCCAATTATAGACTTCAGGCATTGCGTTGCTCCTTTCAGTCGCGACCGTTATTCGTTACTCGTTCTTCGTTAAACGTCGGGACCCTCTGCTGCGATGCACGGTTAACGAGTCACGGTGAACGTCTACCTCAGACTTTAATTTTAATATGCTCACCTTTGAGCCACTTGATCATAAACTCGTTTTCTTGACCCGGCGTGAAGCCGGTCCGCACCGGTTCCCACGGCCCACGACCCCCGATGCCGCCGTCTTCCGCCTTGGTGATGCGGATGAGACATTCCTTCGGCACGGTATTGACCGCATGGTGGTCGATTTCGAACCCCCACTTCATCCGGAGCCCGTTCGAATATTTACCGGGGAGCGAGTCGGTTTGATGCATCGGCATGAGCCAACTGCGCGTAAAGGACTGTTGCGCGCCGTACCGGAAGTTGGACTGGTAGCCGGTATCGATCGCGATGGCGCGCCCGTCCGGTCTCGTTTCATGACCCTTGACCGACTTCGGCGTCGAGACGAAGGGTGCATGCTTGGCCATCGTGACATGGTACGGATAGGACGGATTGTATTTCGCGCGAATCATCAACCGCGCGACCTTGTAGTAGGGATCGCTCGGCTTCCAGCCGCGGTAGGGACGGTCGACAGGATTACCGTCGATGTACACATAGTCGCCGTCGTTGATGCCGCGGTCTTTGGCCGCTTGCGGATTGATGTGCACTTGATGTTCGCCGACACCCGGCGTCCGCTTGTCCATGCGGTAGGGATCGCCGAAGTTCGACTCGTAAATCTGTACCCAGTCGTTCACCGACCACTGACTGTGGACCCGATGCCTGGTCTTGGGGGTCACGCAGTAGAACTGGTACCCCTTCTCCCACAGGGGGTTGCTATGACGCTTGATCTCAGCCCAGGACAGCTTAATGTTCCGAATTGTCTTGTCGTCGTGGTGCTGGGCCGTGATGGGAATGCCATAGTCGTCCGGCCGCACATAGGGGTTCGTCGTGAAGATGGCGTTCGGCAAGTAGGGGGTCGCCTCCGGCCCTTCGCGATGCACGACGAAGTTTTCGCCGTACTCGATGGCTTCCGGTTCGACACGATAGGTCTCGATGCGCCCGGACCTGGTCCACATCGGTTTCGACTCGTTGGTCTCTTCCCAGAGAGGATGTCGCGGATAGGTGCGAGTCATCACCATCCAGCCCTTTTCCGACTTCAACAGCACATCGGCACTGTAGCCGTAGAAGGTGCTGGACGCATCGAGGAGCCGTTGCGCATACACATCCACGCGATTCAGATAGACGAAATGGAAGACGTCGCGCATGCGGCCGTCCCCCGTCATCTCGGCCAACTTGGCCGCCACGCCGGCAAACGTATCCGCATCGTTCCGCGTGTCGTACAATGGTCGGATGCCTCCCTTCCAAATCTGAATCCAGGGATTCGATACCGTGGCCGTCATCTCCGGGTAGGTGAACTCCATCCAGGAGTTGGCGGCGAAGGCGATATCGTTGTGGTTGACGTCGGACGTCATTTCGATGTCCTGCGTCATCAGACATTCGATGTTCGGATCGACGTTCCGCACCATGTCGTAATGGTGCTTGGCGTTGTTTAAGATGTTGACGTTCACGACCCACCGGATCTTACTGGGGGTCGGCATATGGGTCTTGCCGGTAAACACCTTGCGCCCATACTTTGGGGTATTGACGATCAAGGCGGTGTCGCCGTGGTTCCAGTACCCCGGCTCCTCGCCATAATAGTAATTCCGGTATTTGATTTCCTTCCCATGGGCATTGGCATCCAGATTGAGCCGCCAGGGATCTTCCGAGAGATGCACACCGGAGCCGACCCCGGACCAGGGCGTGGCATTCCAAATCCCCACTTTGTAATTGCCGGACCAGGTATGGCAGCCCGTGCCGAATTTGCCGATATTGCCGGTCAAGGTCGTGACGAGGGCCGCCGCCCGGCCCGTTTCCGTCATATGGAAATAGTGACAGACGCCCTCGCCGTTGTGGATGGCCATCGGCTTAATCGTGCCGGAGTCGCGCGCCCAGCGAACAATGAGGTCCTTGGGCGAGCGGGTGATCTGATGGACGGTATCCAGATCGTAGTCTTGGAGGTGGATCAGATACATCTGGTAGATCGGCAGGGCGTCGATTTCGCGGCCGTTCAGCAACTTGACCCGATAGGTGCCGGTCAGGGCCGGATCGATCCCGCTCTTGTCGAAATGCCAGCCGACCTGCTCCCGATGGAGCGGCACCGCCTGTTTCTTGGCCAAGTCCCACACCATGAAGCCCCCGAGCCGCTCGATCTGATCCGATTTCAACGATTGGATCCGGCCCGAATAGCTGTGGGAAAAGTCGGGAAATTTGTAGTTGGGCACGACATCCCGCGGATCCAAATACTGCAAAGTATCCGTACGGACTAACAGCGGCATATCGGTAAACTGCTTGATGTAGTCGATGTCCTGCATGTTCTCATCGAGAATGATCTTGCAGGCCCCGAGGAACAGAGCCCCGTCCGATTGCGGTCGCAGAGGAATCCAGTAGTCGGCGCGCGTCGCCGTCGGATTGTACTCCGGGGTGATGACCACGATGCGGCAGCCGCGCTCGATCGATTCGAGCTTCCAGTGCGCTTCCGGCATCTTATTTTCCACGAAGTTCTTGCCCCAGCTCGTGTTCATCTTGGAGAACCGCATGTCGCTCAAATCGGTATCGCAGTTTTGGGTGCCGTTCCACCAGGGCTGCGAGGGGTCCTGGTCTCCGTGCCAGGTGTAATTGTTCCAATACCGCCCCCCTTGCGCCTGATCCGGACCGACCTTCCGGATCCAGGTGTCCAGCAACGGCAGGACGCTGTTGTTGAAACGGGTATTGCCGTGCTTGCCGATGAGTCCGAGAATGGGCATGCCGGCGCGGTGTTTGAAACAACGCACCCCCGCCCCCTTCATCATCTCGATCATCTCCGGCGCATAGCCCTGCTCGCGCAGCCGCCGGGCCCCGGCTTCCCCGCTGTACCGTGTGCCGATGACGATCATCGCCTTCGCCGCATAGGTAAAGGCGGTGTCCCACGAGACCCGCAGCATGTCGTCCAAGAAACGGCTGTCGAACTTGTACTTGCGTTTGGATTCCGGGGTCAGCTCCGGCGAGCCGTCATCCATCCACTGTTTCCACCCCTTCCGCATCAAGGGCCCCTTCAAGCGATAGGGCCCATAGACCCGGCGATGGAAGGTGAACCCCTTCAGGCACATCCGTGGGTTATGGGCAAACGTCCCACGATTGCCGTACAGGTCTTCATACGTTTGGTGGTCGTAGTTCTGTTCCACCCGCATGACGACGCCGTTCCGCACAAAGGCCCGGATGCGGCAAGCATGGGTGTCGTTCGGGGAGCAGACCCACGTAAAGGAGGAATCATACCGGTATTGGTCATGATAGACCCGCTCCCACGAGCGGTCCGGATAATCCCCCAAGGGATTGCCCACTTCGATCACCGGCTGCAGGGCCGTCAGGGCCAGGACTTTGTCCGCCACGGCGGCAGCCGCGACGGTGCCTGCTGAGACCTTCAAAAATTGTCGACGTGACAAGAACATTGTGGATACCTCCTCAACGTTTAGGAACTTGAACTGGCTCGGTTTCCCTGTTTGATTTTCATATTTGCCGGAGAGATACCGGCACTAATCTGTTTTCTCTTAATCGGAATGATGGGGAACTGAAACTGATATCTTTGGCTCATCACCGACTCGCTTGTAAAGAACGTGTCGCACATAATCACTTCACACCCAGAGATTCAGCTGACATGTTTCGCAATATCCAAGCCATGTTGGCCGTACGTAGCCTTTTCGCTCATTGACGTCGTAAGTTAATGAAAAGAGATCGATCTTTCGGAATTGTGTTCTAGGAGTTTGGAGACAGATCCACGGTAAGGCGTGAGTAGCAGAGGTTACAATGTTTTGTAGTTGAGGCTATGACATGCGCCGACTCGTACTTATTATGCTTTAATATCACATGATTTGCTTAACATGCTCTGTCATTAGCGATGGCAGTTACACATAGGTAACGTTTTAAACTTGGTAACTTTCTTTTTTGCTGTACTTACAGCAGCACCCTGGCTTGACAGTCTTCAACGAGGTCAGTACACTCCGCATCTCAAACCTCGCGAGCGGGAATAGCTCAGTGGTAGAGCATCGCCTTGCCAAGGCGAGGGTCGAGGGTTCAAATCCCTTTTCCCGCTCCAATAGAAGTTATCGTTCCTTATCAGGCTGAGTGGCTGGTAAGTCCGTCTTCTTCAGGCACATATCACGATGTGTGCGGGGGACGATCGGTTTCCGATTGTGTTACGGTTTATCGAGCGCCATGAGGCAGCGAAGATGATCTTCTGCTCGGTGCAGTTCTTCTCCTGTGAGAGGAATTCGACCGAATCTGGCTCGGCAATAGAGATCTGTAATGGAGGCGACCGCCGAAGCGGCATCGCTCCACCGCTCCTGAGTGAGGCGGGCGAATTCAAGAGGTGGCATTGCAGTGAGTTTGGGAACACCTCTACGAGCTAGGTGGCTGATCATTCGTCCATAGAGTTGCGTGATGAGCTGTTCGTCCTCAGACGTCTTTTTACTGGCCGTCCCCTTGGCCCAGGGCCGCTTGATCCCTAGCCAGAGAAGAATGGCAAGGCCGATCAAGGCTGGGCCAAGCACCTCAGTCAAAGACCGTATCGCTCCTTTAGATGTATAGTCCTTTATCCCACTAAGTATGGAGATGAACGGGCTGAGGAGTGCGCTCAAGGAATCGAGTGCCTTGGTTCGGGCCGACGTACTCTCCGCTTTTAGTTCCCGCACAACGGCAAGCTGGTCCGCGGCACTATACTGGACAAAAAATCGGCTCCAGTGGAGTCTGATGGTATCCATTATTCGTTCCAACGCATGCCATGCTGATGATCCGCTGGCCAGAGTTTCGATGGAGGGTGGAGTTGGATCCATCGTGATCCATCCAGAATTCGGCAGATGCATCTCCACCCAGGCGTGGGCGTCTTGCTGTCTGACCAAGTAGTAGTTGCCGTATTCATTCCACTCGGTGGCGAGAAACCCCGTGACGAGGCGTGCTGGGATTCCGATGGTGCGGAGCATCACCACCATGGCGGTCGCATAGTGTTCGCAATAGCCGGTTTTTCGGGTGAAGAGAAACTCTTCAAGCGGCTGGTCTTGATCTCTCAGAGGCGCATCCAGGCTATAACGAAAGTTACGGGTGAGGAACGATTGGATGGCGTCGGCTTTCTCGTAGGTCGTGCGCTTCGTGTGGGCGATCTCTCTCGCCAGGGTAGCGATTCGTTCGGATTGAGCGGGGATCTGCAAGAAATGTCGGGCAAATGATTCCGGATAGAGGTTGGATTCCGAACTGAGATCCGCCGGTAGTACCGGGTTGGAGCGCGAAAGGACGGAATATTCGATTCGTGACGAACTGGGGAATGGCAAGTAGGCAGACCCGGCTAAGTCTGACTGAACGCTGGGGAACCTTCCGCTGATTCTCTCGACAAAAGCGGCAGCAAAAAGCACGGTGGTGTCGAGCGGTTCCAAAAGAATGCTCTGTCGGATGGCTTCGCCATGGTGGGCCGACGCGGGAGATCGACTACCGTGGAGGACGAACGTCCCGGTCTCGTCTTCGCTCACAGTCCGTCGGTAACTCAGTCGATTAGTCCAGGCCTTGCCGTCGTATTGATCGAATGCCACACCTCGTAAGTAAAGCCGACCCGCTTCATGTCGAGAGCTGTCGGACAACCCGACTCGCATCACGACTGTGGGATCTCGCTTGATGGGCCCGATCTCCCCCAAGTTCACCGTTTCGGAGAAGCCCGACGTGCGCATGTTCTCCCCAAAGCCTTTTTGGTAGAACCCAGCACTGACTCGGGGAATCGTAAAGAAGATCGCCAAGGTCAGACCAAAGGTTGCGAGGGCAAGCCCGTTTGCAAACCAAAAGAGTTGTGGTGTTACCTGGCTGACCGAGGCAGGAGGTTGCGCTCGCAGAGTGGCCGACGTCGTCGGTAGTCTGGTTCCATCCAGATTGTTGGTCAGCTGAAACAGCAACAGGGCCCACACAGCGGCCAAAAGATAGAGCAGGAAAATGGGGAGGTACCATAGCTCCGCCGTGAGAGAGCCGGAAGCCAGGATCGCCACGAGGCTGATGGCGTAGAGCTGGAGATAATCGCGACGAAGCTTGAGGTTGAACAGCTTGATGATCAGGAGGATCATGAGGAAGTGAATGCCTGCGGGGAGCAGTTCGCCCGAGACCCACAATACATCCACCCAGAATCCAAGAAATCCGACGATCACAAGCAGATTCCATCTCATGGCTGAAATCGACGTCAAGGCGGCGAGTGGATCCACAACCTTGCCGCCTCTGTTCCGTAAGAGGGCAAGAATCAGCGCGGCACCCGTCAGGGCAGCCAGCCATTCCGGCAGACCTGCCCCAAGCGTCAGGCCGATGAAGGACGTGGTAGCCAGCCAAATCGATGCGAACCGATGGGCGTGATCAAACTGCATGTGAGGCTCCGGCAACGACGGATCCGTTAATCAGTAGGGTGAGGTTTTCTGGCTCGGTATCCTCTGGTCCCAGCCAGGACTGCACGACGATGATTGTCGCTCCATCGAGATCCAAAGGGTGTCTCAGCGATTCTCCCGGCATAGCGGACTCTGCATGGGGCGAAGTCCGTTCGCAGAGAGCGAGCATTCGCTGAAGGTCCAAGAGGTGGAGCTCGCCTTGATCGAAGGGCGAGCGCGACGACCCCACGACCAACTGAAGAATATATCCGTGCTGCGTCAGGTGGTGAACGATGGAGGCCGTGAGGGAGACCGCCTGTTCAAACAAGGCATCGTGGCTCATTGGAGCGACGATCGGTAGATGAACGATGGCTCGACGTTGGTCTTCGGCCTCGGTTTCTCGGACCGTCAGTTGGGAGGTCCGTGCCGTCGTCGGCCAGTGAATCTTTCGCGAGTCATCTCCTGCTTGATACAGACGCAGATTGTACAAATCATTGCCATAGCCTCGTCGGTGGATGCTACGGTCCGGTCCCGCAGTGAAAAGACCCCCTAGCCATCGCTCGTCCATCGGCTTGAGTTCCGGACAGACAATGATTGCTTCTTCAAGCGGGTAAAAGGTTTGTTTCTTGAAGAGTCCGAAGGGAAACTCCGTCTCGACGCATACCCCGCTAAGTTGCAGCCGGCCACGCCGCGTGGCAATGAGAGGATACGACAAGAGTCGGCTCGCGCCTGGTAGGAGTTGGCGAACCTCCAGGCCTCGATGCAGCTCGTGACCATCGCTGACATCAAACATCGTCAGGGAAAAGCTGGGGAGCCATGACTTCCGATTCTTCGCGACCAGCGTGACAGTGGACGGTTCATTCACAAGGACATGATCGGGAAGATGACGATGGAATTCCAACCGCCGCAGACAATATTCCGCCACAACTCCCGAGGTCAAAATCAGGCTCAGCATCATCGCGAACAAGAGATAGAAGAGATTGTTGCCGGTATTGATGGCTGCGAGGCCGATCGCCATGGTGAAGAGCAGGAATTGAATGCCTTCCGAGGTCACGTTCGTTCTACGGTGGCGAAACAATCGACGGAAGAAGGAAGGAGATTGATGCGGCATGGACCACCTGCGCCGGGTGAGAACGGAGACGCTAGACAGGGACGGGAATCGTATCGACCAGATCCTGGATGATGCTCTCAGCTTGCTCAAAGGTTCTCTGATGCAAACCTTGTGTGCGGGCCACCATAATGCGGTGAGACAACACGATGGGGGCCAGTTCCTTAATATCGTCCGGGAGACAATAGGTCCGTCCACGGACGAGCGACAACGCTTTGGCAGCGCGGCTCAGCGCCAACGCTCCTCTGGTGCTCACGCCCAATGACAGCAGATCCGACTGCCTGGTGCTTTGGACAATGGCCAGGAGATAGTCCGTGATGCTTTCTTCCATGAGGACCTGATCGACCTGATCCTGGAGCAGCAGGACAGCATGAGCCGTAAGCAACGGTTGAAGCTCTTCGGCCGGATGAAGCGATTGCGATCGCTCGAGGACTTTCTTCTCTTCCTCCGGCGAGGGATAGCCGATGCGAAGCCGCATCAAGAACCGATCCAGTTGCGACTCCGGGAGCGGAAACGTGCCATGGTATTCGGCTGGATTCTGCGTGGCAATGACCATGAAGGGCTGATTCAGGGGATAGGTCTTATTGTCGAAGGAAATCTGCGCTTCGCTCATCGCTTCCAAAAGGCTGCTTTGCGTCTTCGGCGTCGTTCGGTTGATCTCATCCGCCAGCACGATGTTGGCGAAGATCGGACCGGGCATGAATTCAAATGCCTGTTTCTGACGATTGAATATGGAGACCCCGACGATATCGGATGGAAGCAGATCACTCGTAAACTGAATACGCTTGAAGGAGCAATCCAACGATCGTGCCAGACTATGTGCGAGCGTCGTTTTTCCGACTCCCGGTACGTCTTCGAGGAGAAGATGCCCTCGCGCCAAGAGAGCGACCAGACTCATTTCGATCACCTGCGGTTTGCCCTTGATCACCCGCGCAATATTCTCCTGGATGGCTCGAATGGTCTGGGTCGAATTCATGTTAGGACTAAATCGTGGGGTGGCGCTTGAGAATGACTTGGTGATCGGACACGATCGAAGTCTAACAATAGGTCGAAAAACGGTCAATTAGTCATGTGTTTTCGTCCCTACTCCCCTGGCACCGAGCCGTGGGGCACTTCTAGGCCGGAACAAGCGTGAGCATCCACGGAGGCGGTTCTTCCCGCATGCCGGAGAACTTCCTTGCGGTGCTGCTCGCGGGAGTGCCAGGGAAGATGGCGCCACGGCTGACGCGGACATAACGAAAATGACCTTGAACGCAGTCTATGAAGGCTGGTGAGGCCGACTGAAGATAGTGACGCCGAAGGGCCGCCGCTTCGGCCAAGTCAAATGATTCGCCGACCTGGAGACCTGTGAGAATATGGTGGACCTCGCCGAAGATCTTGGGCAGATTGACGGAGTCAAATGGTTGGTCTCGCGGCCGATAGCGGGGTTCCTCCAGCAACTGCGCGAGAAGTTCCCAAAATACTTGCTCATCCACTGATCCGAGCACACAGAGTGATCCGCGACGGGCGAGTAAGGTCAGAAGGGGAAGGGGACCGATGATGTCAAACTTCCATGGTGGGAAGAGAAGAGCGCGACCGGCATGCAGGACTTCGAGCGCTTGTTCTTTCCGGAAGGGGACGTGATGAAACTCGCCCTTGGTTCGCTTGAGTTCATTGCGGATGAAGATTTCAGAGAGCCTGGTCGGCTCGTAGGCAAAGGTCGGGGTGGCTGGTGCCCAACAGGTGGCAATGGTATATCGTGGCGCCAGCAACTGCTGCCTATCTAGATCTTCAAGGTCAAACATATCTTGCTTGCCGAAGAAGGAGAAGGATATGCCCTTCTTCCGCTGGAACTTTTGCATTCTCTCCGGATTCGCATGGAGCGGACCGCCCAGATCAGAACGAGGATCGAGTCGGTCTAGGCAGTGGACGATGAATGGCCGCTGTTGTTGTGTGAGCTCGGAGCCGTACAGATCGACGAGTTCCTCAGCGAACGAGAGATCGCCGGCTCCAATCTCCAACATAGACGCCACTTCAGTGCGACGTAGGAGATCGAACGGATTGTCCAGATTGCGAACGGCTTCCTCGACCTCCTCGCTCGACAGGTGAGCCACAGGCCATTTCGAGGCGGCTGCCGGCACCAACTCAAAAAAGACGACCAGCGCACGTAGGGCTTTTGCAGGTGTAAGGCCGGTTAGGCACTTGAGCCCTGCTCCATCTAGATCCTGTGCGCGTCGAAGCGGATGCCGCTCGAAAAGGCGCAACAAGGTTTGCTTCACGGACGCCGGAAGATCCTTGCTCTGGACGGCATTACAGAGTCGGGCGATGGTGGAGGGAAAGGTGGTCTCCTCCAGCAACTTCTTTGAAGCCTCCCATTGTCCGGGAGACTGACGCGCCCGATGACTTACGACAAGGCGGAATTCGGTGAGGGGGTCGCGACTCATGAAAGCGTCATGGGCTGTGTGCGTGAGGTATCAATGAGACGGCATCATTTAGGAGGATAGTCATCATCAAACTTCAGGGTCAAGTCCGCTTGTTCACGGTCATTCTGTGTGGTAGGAGTGTTTTCATGAAGTCGAGATTCCTGCCTACCGACCCTCTGCGGCGGCGATCGGGCGTCATGCTGGGCTTGTTCGTGGGGATCCTGGCATTTCCGATCGACTGTACGGCTGAGGGAAATGGCAGCCTGCGTTCTGCAGACGATGAGAGATGGCAACCCTGGCAGCTCCTCGAAACCCAAACCGGTCGCGTGGTTCCCTTTCCAGAATTTGTCACGGCGCTGGAACAGTCCGACATTGTCTATCTGGGAGAGGAGCACCACAATCCATACCATATCGAAGCAGCACTGAAAGTGCTGAATCAATTGGTGGCCGACGGTATTGAACCCACTATTGGAATGGAGATGTTCGGCTGGGACGGTCAACAGGCGCTCGATGACTATGTCTCGACCGCCCAGTCGGATGCGAACGAGTTTTTGGAACAGGTGCGCTGGAAACAAAATTGGGGGGGAGCCTTTGATGACTACGCGCCATTGGTGAGGTTTGCTCAAAACCGGCAGTTGTCCGTCCGGGCGATGAATCCACCCAAACCCTTGATTCGTCGAGTCGTGAAGGTGGGCCTTGACCAGGCCAGGCAAGAGCCTGAATGGGCGCCGTGGCGTATCCTCCAGGAAGAGATCGTCGACGATCCAGCGTACCGCGAGAGGATCGTCGATCAGTTGAGACGCTGTCACGGAGGAACCGAGGAGCACTACCAAACGATGTATGAGGCGTCGATGGTTCGGGATGAGGGTATGGCGAGGACGTTGGCCACTAGGCAAGAGGAGCTTCGTCGCGAGAGCGGCGGCTCCCGTCGTATGATCGTGAGCTACACGGGTGCGGGCCATGTTCAATATAACCTCCCCGTGCCGAAGCGGGTCGCCAGGCGCCTGGAAGGGGAGGTCAAACAGACCACGATTTACATGATGTCGTTTGAGCCAGGTAAAGGATCTGATGTTCGGGCTCTCATGCAGGAACCCATCGCGGACTATATTTGGCTGACGCCCATGGGCAAGTCCAGTTCCGCCAAACCCTGCCGGTAGGAAAATTCAGAGCCTTTTTCTGGAGCCGGTCAAGGAGAGGGAGGGCAACGCGAAACGGGTCATTGCTTGACAGGATTCAACTCGCTCGTCACACTGAGGCCATCATGCGCGCTGCTTGCCCAAGATTTCACCGCGTCTAGATGCGAAACAAAATTTCCTGCAGTGCCGAGCGCCTTGGATTGTTGACCTCTGAAATGATCCAGGCCGTGTCGAATGCCTCGGCCTTTCAAATTGCCCATCAGTACTTGACTGCGAATCGGGTCCGTATTGTTGCGGCCGATGATTCCCAGATCACTTCCACTGTCGTCGGCAATGCCGGTCTGTACGAGCAGAACATTCGATTGAACGACGGCCACCTCGTCTCGAAATGTTCCTGCACGCTTCCTGAAGAGCCCATGTGCCGCCATTGCATCGCGGTGCTGCTGGAATATCGGCGATGGGCCCAGCCTCATCAATCCCGCAACTCCAGCCTTGGGAAGGACGAGATAACGACACCTCCGAGGGGTTATTCTGATAATGGGAAAAGGATCACCGCGCACTCGGTTTCGTCAGACGTAAAACTGAGCGATGTGATGGTCTTTTTGGAATGGCTGCAACCTGCGGCGAAAGCGCTTGAAAGGCAGGAGCCGCTTCCCGGTCCTCCCACACTCGGTCCTGGCGCGATCTCAACCTGGATTCAAGCGATCAGAAACCTTGAGGATCGACGCAGGGAAAGTGAAGAGGTCATGACGAGCCTCGAATCGCAGCTGAAAGACCGTGAGTCGGACATTGGACGCCTCACGCAACAATTCCAAACCTCTCTGCGAGAGAGCAATGCTGCGCAGGCCACAACCCGAGAACTTCAGCGCGAAGTGGATTCCTACAAGGAGGTGCTGACCAGAGTCAGCGAGTTGACTGCAGAAGTCCTACGGTATGCCGGCCAAATGCGCGCCGTAACAGGCGATATGCTCCAGAAGGGGTCGCAGCTCGATAAGCTTGTCAGCTCGTTTAAGGATGTGGCTGAGGCACTTCAGTCGGCCGTCTCGCTTCCTCGCCATGAATAGCAAATTGCGCCGTCCTTAGGTACGCCGATTCTCCCTCGACTCGTTTCCGCTTGCGCCTTCAAGCCGGCATCCGGTACAATACGGCGCAATTCTGTTGTGTGGATTTGGGAGGGGGTAGAGATGAAACGGAAACTCTCGCAAATAAGTCTGTTACTGGGGGCTCTGCTCGTCCAAGCTTTACCGGCGTTGGCGAACGCGCCAGAGGGAGGAGGGGCTCCTGATTATAGCGGAATCACAGGCTTGTACTATACGCTGATTGGAGTGGTCCTTGCGTACGGCGTCTATGACACGTTTTTCAAAAAGTCGTAGGGAATAGCGTCTCGTCGATCCGACTTATGCCGCTGTGTCTTGTAGTTTGTCGGTTCTGCTGATTTGGATCGAGTAGTCTCATCTTCAACTTTGCTTTTGAAGAGCCGAGGGGTTGCGTAACCGTTCATTCAGGACTGGCCTGAGAACTTTGAGCACCTGGTCGACGATAATCTCATAGCCTTCCCTAGTCGGATGAATGCCGTCAGCCTGATTCAACGAGGACGAACCGCCTACCCCTTCGAGGAAGAAGGGGATCAGGGCAAGCTCGTACTCTTTGGCCAGCATCCGGTACATGGCTTCGAACCGTGCCGTGTACTCATGTCCATAATTCGGTGGCAACTTCATCCCAGCCAGGACCACCGTCGTACCGCCCTCCTGTAATTGTCGGATGATCTGACGAAGGTTGCTTTTTGCGTGATCGATCGAGAGCCCTCGAAGCCCATCGTTCGCGCCCAATTCGAGAATCACCAGCTCAGGCTTGTTATTGAGGATCCAGGCTACTCGTCGAAGTCCACCGGCCGTCGTGTCACCGCTCACACCGGCGTTGATCACCCGATAGTTGTAGCCGAGGCTGTCCAGTCGACGTTGAAGCTGAGCCGGGTAGGATTCATCGGCCTCCACCCCAAGCCCGGCCGTGAGACTGTCACCAAATGCCACGATGCGTGGTCTATCGTCTGAGGCTGAAGAAGAGATCGCTTCCGACGTGAGCGGCCCAAGCAGCATCAAGAAGGCTGGCACGACTATGTCATGAAATTGTTTCATCGGTTAATCTGAAGCAAGTCTCGATCACTGACTCTGTACAGTATAATATCATTCACTGACTTCTTATCTCCGAAGCCGAAAAAGGTTTTTGATGATCACCGTGAAAGATGTTTCGATGGTCTTGCCCGCGGCAAGTCGTTCTGTCACGATCCTCGGCCACATCACCTTTGAAATCCCTGCAAAGCAGACCGTGGCCATTGTGGGTCCGTCCGGGAGCGGAAAGTCGACATTGCTCGGTTTGATGGCCGGCCTCGATCGACCGACCACTGGATCAATTCACCTGGATGGAACAGACATTACGAGTATGGGTGAGAGTCAGATGGCCCGCTTCCGACGTGAAAAGGTGGGTTATATCTTCCAATCGTTTCACCTCATCCCCACCCTTACGGCTATCGAGAACGTCTCCGTTCCACTGGAGCTCAAGGGAGCAAGCCACGTCGGCGACCGCGCGGCTGAATTGTTGGCTGCGGTCGGACTGTCCGATCGTGTGGGGCACTATCCGGTTCAGTTATCCGGGGGAGAACAACAGCGAGTCGCCGTGGCGCGGGCTTTTGCCTGTCGACCGCCGATCTTGTTGGCGGATGAGCCGACGGGGAACCTCGACAGTTCTACCGGTGCCCATGTCATTGAGTTGCTGCTTTCACTCCACCGAGATTACGGCACCACCCTCGTGCTTGTGACGCACGACGCGGCGTTGGCCTCATCGATGCAGCGTGTGCTGTCACTCCGCGACGGACACCTTGAGTCGGACAGCATGCCTGCATCGTCGGAGTTCCTCAACGACTTCTCCGCAGGCTCGCTGAGTGCGGAGCGAGCGCCCTCCGCTGATCCGTTAGCGTTGGATTCCTTCCCCACATTCGGGTCATGACGTCTTTCGTATTCAACATGGCATGGCGAGAGTCACGCGCGACATGGCGACACTTTCTCTATTTCTTGGTCTGTATTGCAATCGGTGTGGGAGCGGTGACCGGGGTCTCTCTTTTCGGAGCGCAGGTAGAACGAGCCGTGACCAAAGAAGCGCACGGCTTACTTGGAGGAGACCTTGAAATCCGGCTCTCTCACCTGATCAGTCCCAAAGGCCAGGAAGTTCTTGATTCGTTGAGCGATCGTGGAGTCGCTCTTACCCACGTCAGCGAGCTCATCGCGATGGCCGCGAGAGCCGGATCATCCGGGACTGGGCAGCTGACTCAGATCATTGAGCTGAAATCCGTCGAGCCTGGGTATCCTCTGTATGGCACGCTTCGACTGGAACCACAGGGCAACTTAGTGGACCTTCTTGCCCGGCAAACCGGACGGTGCCCACACCGGACCTGTTTTGGAGTGGTCGTGCAGGAGTCTCTCCTGATCCGGATGGGGCTCGCGATGGGAGATCAGCTTAGGATCGGACAAGGTCTGTTCATCATCACCGGGCTGGTCAGGACGGAACCGGATCGCATGGCTAGCGCCTTCAGCCTTGGACCTCGAGTCTTGATCTCGCGAGAGGGGCTTGCCGCAGCCGACCTGATCAAAATGGGCAGCAGGATTCGTGAGCGATATCTACTGAAAATCCCAAACACTATGGCGCCCGAGCTGCTGCTCTACGAACTGAGAGAACGCCTTGCGGCGGACTCGGTTCGCGTATCGACTTACCGAGAGGCACAACCACAGTTAAAGCAGTCTTTGGAGCAGCTGACGCGTTATTTGGGCCTAATCGGATTGACGGCGCTGTTTGTAGGAGGCCTGGGGGTCGCCACGTCGGTGCATGCCTTTGTGCGGGAAAAGTTGAATACGATCGCCATTTTGAAGACGGTCGGCGCAGAGTCACCTACGATCATTTGGACCTATGGATTACAGGCAATGATTCTTGGGATGATCGGAAGCATGGTCGGGCTGATGCTTGGTGTGCTGCTCCACCAAGGAGGTCCATGGATGATTGCGGCCCTGATGGCATCGGATCTTCTTGACCAATTGGGATTCGCCGCGAATGGGATGGAGCTTGCCCTCGCTCCTCTTGTAAAGGGGTTGGCACTGGGCATGCTGTCCACACTGCTCTTTACACTGTGGCCGCTGTTGACCATCCGCGATGTCAAGCCTGCTTGGATCTTCCGCCGTGAGATTGCTCCACTGACGCCGACGACAAACCCTCCAACGGCTGCATGGTGGGCTGCTTGGCGCAAACTCGACAGGGTAAAGATCTTGGTGTCGGTCGGGATTGGCTCAGGATTGGCGCTCTTGTCAGTATGGCAAGCGGGGTCTTGGAAGGTCGGGCTGCTCTTCGTCCTGGCCTTCGCGGCTGCGGTCCTGCTGTTGGGTGGGTCGGCACGTGGGGTACTCATGGGCCTGAAGAAATGGCCACGTTTCGGGCCCCTCGTCCTTCGTCAAGCGTTTGGCAATGTCGTACGTCCAGGTAGCCAGGCAGTGAGCATCACGATTGCGATCGGCATCGCCGTCATGGTCGTGACGACCGTGTCGCTCGTCGAGCGTTCGCTCCTCACACAAGTGGCCGACAATCGGCCGACCGACGCCCCAACGTTTTTTTTCATCGATATCCAACCTGACCAGGAAGACGGGATGGCTGCGCTCCTGCGCCAACGGTCCAGTGATCCAAACCCTCAGTTGATACCTCTGGTGCGATCACGGCTATCAGCCGTCAAGGGCGAACCAGTGAAGTTTGAAGCGACGTCCGAGGAAGAAGAGCGGAAGGAGAAAAAGTCCCAGAAGGAAGAACGGCGGAAGAAGTGGTACCTGACACGCGAATACGTCCTGACGTTCCTCCAGGATCTCCCGAAAGACAATAAGGTCGTAGAAGGCGAGTGGTGGAAGCTGGGACAGATCTTCACCAAACCGCTGATCTCGATCGAGGAGGATGCGGCGAAGCAACTGGGCCTTACAATTGGAGACACTGTCGAGCTCGACATCCAGGGGGTACCCATCACCGGAGCGATCAGCAGCATTCGACAAGTGGAGTGGGGGAATTTTTCCACGAACTTCTACATGATTGTTTCGCCGGGCGCCCTCGATGGAGCCCCACATACCTTTGTAGCCACCGTTCACGTGGCGCCATCCGAAGAACTGGCGTTACAGCAAGCGGTCGTCGCATCCTTTCCCAACGTAACCGCGATCAATATGGGCGACGTCCTCGACAGTTTTGCCCTGGTACTTGATCGATTGTCTCTCGCTATCCGTGCCGTGGCCTTGTTCTGTGTGCTGTCAGGAGGTCTGGTGATGGCAGCGGCCCTGGCGGCGACGCGCTATCGTCGGTTGTACGAATCAGTCATCCTAAAAGCCCTGGGGGCGACTCGCGGCCTGATTGTACGCTCGTTTGCTGCCGAATACGCGCTCTTGGGAGCGCTGGGTGGGTTTCTGGGATGTGCATTGGCCAGCGCTCTGTCCTGGGCTGTGTTATCGCTAGTGTTCGACCTCTCTTGGAGCCTTGAACCAACGGTGCTGGCCATGGGCTTCACAGCCACGACCATACTCACCATGCTGGTCGGGTTTCTCAGCACCTACCGGCTACTCGGCCAGCCACCGTTGGCGGTGCTTCGCCAGGAATAGCCCTAAACCCCCACGGACACCGGGAGAGTGAACACTACGGGTTGGACGGCAAGAGTTCGGACAGCCACACATCGATAAGCTGGCGAATGCGCCGCTCATCGCTTCGACGGAGGCGGGTGAAGCGCAGGCCGATCGCCCCATTGGATAACGATCGCACTACTGCTTCATCGATCGTAATCGGGAAGGAATCGTTGGAATGCTGGAATTCCATTTCGAGCCGTGAGCCGACCCTAATCGGAGCGGTGGAACGAATTCGGCATCCACGAATCGACAGATTGTCAATCACGCCCTCATATCCCACTTCGGAGTAGGCTGAGGATCGGCGAGGCTTGAACCAGACCGGGAAGGAGACCGCGACGCGCTCGAAGCTGCGACGAGGATTGGGCGTGCGACGCCCGAGGAATGTGCGGAAGCGGTCGGCGCAGAGCTGGCACCGAAACGGGTAAATCGTCAGACCGCCCAGCAGAATATCAGAAAGAGATCTTCTGTGAGCGAGCCTGATTTTGCTCGCCCCGCAGGCCGGACAATGGAGGTCGGACATCGGACGTTCTACATAGAGTTGTATTGATTGATTGTAGCGAGGTGCAGCGGTTGCGACAACGGAGCTAATATGCGTAGTAGTTGATACGTATTCATCAGCCTGCTTCAATCTCTTTGCATTCTGAATCCCGGCCCCTGGGCATCTACCAATCGGTTGGAAGGGATCCGCTGCGTTTCAAGCGCCCACCGAGCTGGCAAGCGCAGCTCGAATTGTACGTCCTTCTCGTTCGCGGAACGAGACGGCAATACGAAGTTGTTCCAAATACTGGTCGAGGGTTTTCCCGCCCAGGTCGATCTTGCGGGAGGTAAAGAATTCGCGTACATCTTGTTCGAGGTCCGAAGTAGTGAGACCGGCGATTGCCCCGCACATGCGTCTGAGGCCCTGTTTCGGAAACAGTCGATCCATGTGAACCCAGTTGGCTTTTACAAAATGCCACGTGATCTCACAGCTATACACACTCATGAGCATGGCTCCGACGATGAACGGGGCATCTTGGGTTCTGATTTCGCCGTTGATCGTGCGGGCCAGCGTGCGCTTGAGTAATTCCTTGGGCTGAAAGGCAGCCAACGAAAAAAGGTACCGCCGTTCTTCCTGAGGGGTAGAGGCCGTTCGATAGAGCTCTAGGAATTCATCGTAACGTGCCTCATCTCCGGTATGGGCCAGTATGGCCACGAGAGCAGGTACGATGTTCGGATCCACGGTAGTCGCATCCGTACGGTATCGTTGGTAGCGTTCCGTTGTCTCGTGTTGTGTCCCAGGATCATTGCCGAGCCTTCCAAGGGCACCAAGCAAGTCGCCGCGTAATTGCCGAACGAGATCCGATTCTGCCGGCCGCGGCTCCCATCCGAGATCCGTGACCGCCGGCTTGACCCGATCACGCACCAGGGCTTCGAGCGTGGCTCGATCCTCCGGTGCGATGGTCCTGTTCAAGAATGAGAACGAGTCGAGCAACACTGCCCATACATTCTTATCTCGTTCATTCTTGAAATGGGCGGTGAGTTGGAGATACTCCGAGAGCGGCGTCATCCCCGCAACGGTCGTAGCCCATGTATCACTAACCAGGGCGAACCGTTCTATGGCCGCCAGCCGATTGAGACCCTGATCGAGGAGGTTCTGCAAGAGCGGCCTCCGATGACGGACGCGATAAAACCCATGCCCTCCTTCATTAACAAATACGGAGGTAGTTCCAGCCGGAATCTCTATGGTCGTCTCCCGTTCTGTCAACAGCAGCCGGCGATGTTCCAGCCGATCTCCGACCATCAGACGAAGCTGGACCGGAACCTGCCACAGCTGCTTTGACACCGACTCTGGCTCCAGATAGGTGAATCGCTGCTGCGAGAGCCGCAGCTCGTTGTCATGTACCTCAGCTGTTACCAACGGGAAGCCTGGTTGAAAGATCCAGCCGTTCATCAGGTCCGGCACCGGTTGCTTGGCGACCGTGCCGAGGGCCGTCCACAAATCCTTCGTATCGGCGTTGGCATAGGCATGGGTACGAAGGTACTGTCGCACACCGTCCCGGAACACCGTGGGGCCGATATGTTGCTCCAGCATCCGAAGAACCGACGCCCCTTTTTCATAAGTCAGGATATCGAACATGGCATCGGCATCCTTGGGTGCGTGAACGGGGTATTCGATCGGTCTGGTGCTCACCAGCCCATCGACCGAGAACGCAGCGGCTCGTGCGACGCTGAAACTCTCCCATCGTTTCCATTCCGGTTTCCAGGCGTCCACGGCCAACATTTCCATGAACGTCGCGAAGGCCTCGTTCAGCCAGAGTCCGTTCCACCAGGACATGGTGACTAGGTCGCCGAACCACATATGGGCGTTCTCATGGGCTACCACGTCGGCCACCCGTTCCAGCTCAGCATGGGCTGCAGTCTGTTGATCGACGAGTAATGCGGTCTCACGGAACGTGATGGCACCGAGGTTCTCCATCGCCCCGGAAGCAAAGTCCGGAATCGCGACAAGATCCAGTTTGTCTCCAGGGTACGGAATGCCATAGTAGCCCTCAAAAAAATTCAGAGACGCTACGGCAATCTCATGTCCGAACGGCGTGAGTGGTTGTTTCCCTGGGACCGTCCACAGCCGAAGAGGTGTCTTACCGACGCATACCGACTCCGTTGCCTCCATACGACCGACCACGAAGGCCACGAGATAGGTCGACATCTTGATGGTGTCCGCAAAGCGGACCAGTTTCTTGTCGGCTTCAACGTGCTCCGATGTGACCGACGTATTTGAGATGGCTGTGAGATCAGGATCGATCACGAGCGTCGTCGCGAAGACCGCCTTAAAATCCGGCTCGTCCCAACAAGGAAAGGCTCGGCGCGCGTCGGTGGCTTCGAACTGCGTGGCGGCCAACGTCTGCAGCGCTCCTGAAGCATCTTTGTAGGTACTGCGATAGAAGCCCCGAAGCTGATCGTTCAGTTGCCCATGAAAGGAAAGGTGCAGACGCCACTCGCCGGGCGGGAGGGCTTCTTGAAAAGAGAGCCTGGCGCGTTGTGATTTTTCGTCTAACTCGAGGCGTGCTCCCACATGCCGCCGATTCGCGTCCTCGACCAGCGCTGATTGAAGCACAAGATCGACGGCGTTCAACAGGATGGTCTGCGTGAGCTGTTTGACCGTGATCGTGATCGTCGCCCGGCCCGTGAATGTTGCGGCCGCGAGATCAGGTTCAAACCGTAGGTCGTAGCGTGTTGGGATCACATGTCGCGGAAGCCGATAGGGGTCGTCGCTGCCTGGAACATCATCTGGACACATGTCTTCACCTTGTGGTCTGGTGGTGGTTGCGGCGTCTGCGGATTCGGACGATGGTATGAGTGTATATGCTGCCGAGCCGCTCAGAAGAAAGCAGACCCATCGGCCGAACTCCAATAGCATCTTTCGTCTGGTGAACGAGTACTCATTTCCTTGGAGCATGGAGGGTGTGAACGCCTTCCGGCGTACCAACGATCAAGACGTTCGTCCGACCGACAAAGAGTCCCGTTTCCACGACACCGGGGATCAGATTCAGTGCTGTTTCCAATTCACCAGGCCGATCGATGCGGGCGATATGAGCATCAACGATAAGATGACCGGCCTCGGTCTTAAATGGGAACCCGTTGCACTCTCGTAACACGACGCGACTCTTGGTGAGCGCTTCAATTTCGCGCGCAGTGCTGCCCCACCCAAAGGGAATGACCTCGATAGGCAGCGGGAAGGACCCTCCGAGCACCGGTACTTGCTTGGTGTGGTCGACCATCACAATGAATTGTTGCGCCGACCCCGCCACGATTTTTTCTTTTAAGAGCGCTCCGCCGCCACCCTTGATCAGATTGAAGTCGGGATCGACCTGATCGGCTCCGTCGATGGCAACATCGATCTCCCACCGATCTTCTGAGTCGATGAGAGGAATACCGGACTCTCTGGCGAGCATGGCGGTTTCTTGCGACGTTGCGACGCCTCGTAGTTTCATGCCGCTACGGACTCGTTCGCCGAGGGCGACGAGCATATGCTTTGCCGTCGATCCTGTCCCTAGTCCGACAACCATCCCGTCTCGAACAAATTCAATGGCCTTTAGAGCAGCAGCTCTTTTGAGGCTGTCGAGATCGCCGGAGGTCATGGCGCGGAGGTGAGGGAGAGCGCCCCTGCGACGGACGCCGCACCGATCAAGGCCGTTTGCTGGTTCATGATGATTTTCACTGGTATCTGAGTCATGAGTCGCTTGTAGCGACCCTTATTGGTAAAGGCTTTCATGAATGTGCCGTCTTGAAGCTTGGTGATGAGCTTCGGAGCAATCCCGCCACCAATATACACACCGTCAAGGGAGAGCGCCTTCAAGGCGAGATTGCCGGCTTCTGCCCCATAGATCGAGGCAAAGAGATCCAATGCCTGGGTGGCAATCTCGGCTTGTCCTTGCAACCCGGCTTGGGCAATCTCGGCGGCTGGATCGCCGACGTTAATCTTTTGTGCAAGCCATGTCGGTTCGTTCTTCTTCGTGTCGCGCAAGAACTCATAAATCGCGTGGACTCCGGGGCCGGAGAGAATCCGCTCATAGCTGACGTGGAGATACTGGCTCCGCAGGTATCGAAGCAGTTCGATTTCTTGATCATTGTTTGGAGCAAAATCCGAATGACCTCCTTCAGACGGCATGGGATGGTATGTTTTGCCGTCCCAGAATAAGATGCCTTCACCCAGTCCTGTGCCCGCGGCAATGAGTGCCAATGCCTGGCGTTTGTTCGGAGGATTGCCGGGATTCAGCACCTCAAGCTCGTCTGGACGCAGCCATAGAAGTCCATAGGCGGTTGCTTCCAGATCATTGAGTAACTGCACGCGCGGAATACCGAACTGCTTGGCGATGGTCAGGCCGTCGATAGCCCAGGGGAGATTCGTCGTTTGGCAACGATTGTCGATAACCGGTCCCGCGACTCCAAAACAGGCCGCTCTCAGCTGCACCGGCTTAGCAGGTGGGATAGGGGGCTTTTCGCGTTGGTGTATGTCTTCGATTTCTAGCGAGGTTTCAGGAGATGGCTGGTTCGGTGGTGTTAGGAACTCGACGAGAATATCCTCGAGCGATTTGTACTCACCACTTGTAAACCTCTCCATACGCAGGGGTTCCGCCCGTGCGTTGGTCCACTCATAAAGGGCCAAGTTTGTTTTTGTTGCCCCAATGTCTCCAGCAAGAATCATGTCACCTCTCTCTGTGATCGCTCCTGCGTGAGCTGTTGCGCAGCGGCTTGATCGAGCATCCACACGAGTCGACCGGATTCCGGCGATACCTTCGCCGCCGGCAAGGAGCGATCCCTCTCGGATTCAGATTCGATGACCCGACGGGCCATCTCTGCTTTACCTGAGCCGGTCACCAGAAACAGTATCACAGCAGCTCGATTCAGAACACCTAGGGTGAACGTGAGGCGGGACCTGATGCCTGCGGGGGCATGGCCGACCGTGACGATCTTGGATTGTTCTCGGAGGGCAACGGTACCGGGAAAGAGCGATGCCGTATGGCCGTCTTCGCCGAGGCCGAGTAGGATCAAGTCTAGGCGGGGGAGATCTGGAACAGGACATTGGATAAGTCTTCGAATCGTTTCCTCGTATTCCTGAGCCGCGGCCATGGGGTCCTCATACTCACCCTTCATGCGAGAAATATGATCGGCCCGAATATTCAACGGCTGAAACAGCTCCGTCTGAGCCATGCCAAAATTGCTCTCGGGGTGTTCAGGTGGGGTGCACCGTTCGTCTCCAAATAAGAAAAAGATTCTCGACCAGTTGAAACGTACGCTCCAGTCAGGTTCGCGTAAGGTTCGGTAGAGACTTCTCGGTGTAGATCCTCCCGAGAGTGCGATCAGACATCGACCGGTGGATCGAATCGCTCGCTCACTGACGGTAAGGATGAAGGCGGCTGCTTTCTGCACGCATTCCTGAACGTCGTGCGAAACATGGATTTCCGGGGTGACGGACATTTTAGCGGCTAGCTAACCAGCCCAGACGGTCGACGATTTCTTTGGCATGCGGCTTCCAGAGTCGATGGTCATCCGACCACAGACGCTTAATGACCTGTTCGTGACTCAGCACATCGACGGCCAGATGGACTACGGACTGGAACGAAGCAGGAAGGTCGTCACTCAACCGTCTCGACATAGGTACCTCAACGATAAGAGCCCCGGCGAAAATCTGCTTGTATCTTATTGGGCCGGTTCAGAAAAGACAATAGGAGCGCTACGCTCTGTATTCCTACTTATCGGTTGGGCGACGAATGACCAGAGCCATGCCATCGACCAGAGACCAGGCGAAGGATTGTGCATGGTCGACTGATAAGGTCAGTCGAAGATGAGGGGTGGGCACCGACGAGCGGTCCGTTATGAGGCTACTCGTCCAGTCCCTCACATTTCGCCACCCAGCTTTTCCCATGAGGACAGCGCTTTGAAGGAGGCCCTCGCCGGCAATGGACGGAACGACCCTGACGCTCAATGAGGGATTGAAGGCCAACACAAAGTCGGTCGGCATATCGACGAGAGAAATAGGCTCCTGTTCGACTCCGACACCCGGTTCGATCTTGCGTCTGACGACCGGGGGCCGTGCAACCAATCGGTGGATTCCCTTGAGACCCTCTCGTGAGGTTGTGGACCATGCAATGATGGGAATTTGGTGAAGGCCGATGCCACGACCTTTGATGTGAATCGTGCTCCCGCCCAGATCGATCAAGAGATAGGTTTGAGGACGAGCAGCCAGCTTTAGCTCTTCCTCAAGGACGCGTGTTGCCTCCTTCAGCTCGTCGGGGTTCTTGAGATTCAAGTCGGGAAAGGTTTCGATATCCTTTGCCCAACTTGGCACGGTGAAAGCGAGCAGGAGAAAAATGGCGCAGAGGTTCATTGGTAGTATCTGCGCACTCTTGAGGGATCAAAAGATCATGATCGGTGTCCCTACTCGAGCGAGCTTGTAGACACCTTTAAGGTCGTTGTCATTGAGCCGGATGCATCCGTGCGTCACGTTTTTTCCCAACAAACGGGTATACAAGGTCCCATGGATGAAATAGCCTTGGCCGAATCCCAAGGCATATTCGCCGAGGACCCCCTGCTCGGCACGGTCGGCGGCATTTCGTGGCACCGCGAGTCCTTCTTCGATGAATGCCCAATCGGGCTTGATCCAGGTGGGATTGGTCAGTCTCGACTTGACGAGAAATTCTCCTCGGGGCGTATCGAAGACCCACTGGTTGTTACCTTCACCGGGCTTGTCAAGAATGGTCCCGCTACCGGTCGAAGCAATCGCATCGAGGACGACTTGCCCTTGGTGCTTGACATAGAGTCGGTTGCGGGCCGTGTCGACTAAGATGTATGGCTGGTTCGGCATGAGTTGGGACAGCTGCTTGGAGAGCGCCTTATACCGGGCTTGCATTGTACGAAGACCGGTGTTGTCCCGGACAGCCGGCTGGTGAACGGCTTGGGGAGCTTTGTGTGCTACGAGACTGGGGGTCCGAGCAATCACGACCAGTAGTAGCAGTAAGAGTAGCAGTAAGACCGCCGCTGAAGTTGGAAGAAGAAGTCGGCCCATCAGGCTCCACTCAGGTTTCGCCTCTACGCTGGGCGAGTTCAGATAGGGCCATGGCCACCGCGTTCTCTTTCGTCAAGGCCCCGACGATCGTCACCGGTGTCCCGATGGAGACGCCCTCGTAGAGAACAGCCATATTCTGATTGTCGAGCATGATACACCCAAGGGTCTGGGCCAAGAGTTCATTATCGGCTCCATGAATTTCGATTTGGCCTCCAATGCCTTTGGTAGGACTGATCGTTCCCGCCCTCTTCGCAAGGGCGAATCGCCGACGATCTTCGGCATTGGGATAATCCAGAGCCAGGGCTCGGTAGAATTGCGTCTGCCCTTGGCCTCGCTTGTCGGTCACACGATAGCGACCTTCCGGTGTCGCACCGTCCCCCTGGAACTGTTTCTCCAGCATGCCATTAAACCCCAAACGGACTGCGTATGATAACACCTTCCGGCCGTTCTTGTAGAGCGTCAATTCTCGGTCGGCCTTGCTCACCAAGATTGCCGTTGATTGGTGGGTTCTCGACCAGGCGATGGTCTGTTTGGCCAAGGTCTGCCAAAAAGCGATGCGGCTCTCGTCGGCGTATCGCCCCAATTCTTGGCTGAGTAATGAAGCCTGTGCCTTGAGAGCATGATCGGCCTTCTCTGCCGCTTGCATGGCTCGTTGGAAGTCTTGTTGCTCGAAGAAGGAACGGGCCTGTTTAACGAGGAGATCCGTTTGAACGACTTTTTCTCCTAGGAGGATGCGCCCATCGATGGATTCGACCCTTGATGTAATCGTATGAAGCTGCTCCTCGAGACGAATCACCTTGTCCTGTGCCGCGCGATGCTGCGAGGCCTGCCTCTCGTGCAGCCGGGAGACCGTACGCTCGCCCAAGATGTACAACTGCCGAAGTTCAGTCTCAAGATCGCTCGATTCCCAGGGCCATTGGATCAGATCATCGTCCAATTGGACGCGCGTTTTCAGAGTGACCCATTGGTGAACGAACTGCCCGTACTCCTCAGGCGCGGACTCCGGAGCCCGCATTGCGATTAAATCCTGATCAATGGTTTCAAGGGCTGCAATGAGGTCCGGCGGAACGGCCTGAACGCAACCGGTCAGATAGAGGACCCAGAGAATCGCGGCAAGTGCCTTATGTGTGTGATCAAGCGCCATGCCGTGTGGTACTTTTTCTTGCGGGTTTGCCTTTTCCCACCTTTGCGAGGGCGTTCTGTATTTCAGTGGAGACACCTTGGCTCATGTCGTGAATAGCCTTCGCCTGGGTTTGCGCAGCCGGATAATCTTCTTTGTCAATCGAGGCCTGAACCTGCTTCAGTAATGACTTTAACCCTTCCACGTCATTCTTGATGGCCTCCACCGCAGCCCGATCTTTTCCGACGGGCGCCTTGGCGACCAAGTCTTGCGTCGCTTTCACCGCCTCCTCAGCGACCTGTTGAGCTTGCAAGGCTGCGGCCCTGGCTTCCTCCTTCTTTTGCGCTGAGGCCGCCTTGATCCGTTCACTATCGGCTTTGGCCGAGGTAGACAGTTGTTGGGTCTTGCCGTAGTCTCGAAAGAGGGTGAACTTGTCGTCCTGATCGGCGACTTCTTTCCGCAATGCCGCAAGGGTACCTTCAAGCTTGGCATACTCTTCGGCGCTATAGGTGGCGGCGCCGCTTTCCTGTGCATCTTTGAGAGCTTTTTCCGCTTCCTGAATCTGCTGGGTTGGAGGTTCCGCACATCCAGCGATGCCAATGAGAGTTACGGCAAGAGCGACAATGGATGCTTGTCTCAGCATATGAAGAACCCTCCTTACAGATTCTGCCCAGAGCTGTGGGTAATTCAGTTCTTGCTGCCTGTTATTGATTAACATGCGGCAGTCCACGATTTGCAGCCGGTGCTACTGTTCATAACCGATTCATAAACGATGAAGAGCATTTTGAGGCTGATGCGCCAGCATAGCAGACTTAGACCTTCAGGCATACCAGCACGTAGAAAATATGCAGCAAGCTCGGTGCCATCGACGATCGTCGTTGTTGGACAAAGATTCATTCTAGTCCACATGCTTATGTTGAGGGTGATCCTCTCTAGACAGGAGGTGTTGTGGCACTCTGGTGGCAGGAAGCAAAAGCGCCTCAACATTGCGGACATCAGGGTCTGAAGTCTATTGATCCCACAAGGATCCGAAGGCCAAGGGGGCAGGAACATGAAATTGACAGACACAAGTGCCTTCCCTATAATTCGCTGTTCATTTCAACCGACAATCCAAGGTATAGGAATCGAGAGGGGATCATGTCTTTCACATTTCAACAACCGTCCAACTTGAAGAAGAAGCGTGAGCATGGATTTAGGAAGCGCATGAGCACCAAGAACGGGCGTAGGGTGCTGGCCCGCCGCAGGGCTAAGGGACGGGCTCGGTTGACTGTCTAGACCCATCATTCGAATGAGCAAGTGTTCTTCGAGGCGCGCACCACTCGGTCGGGTTGCTCTTGAGCGTGCGTTCACCTACCAGCTAGAGCCTTCTCCGGGATCAGGGACGGATTGGTTGCTGCGAAGATACACCCCGTTTACCAATGCCGGCGAAAGAGCAGGGACGAGATGTCATTTTTTTGCGTAGGGATCGGGACATTCAAATCGTCAAGCAGCATGGTCGGCGAACTTCGACCGCCCTCTTCAATCTCTTGGCCTGCAGGATGGATGAAGCCCCGAGTCGCGTGGGGATTATCGTCGGGAAGCGATTTGGAAATGCGGTCCGACGCAATCGTGCCAAACGAGTCTTTCGTGAACTGGTGAGGCAATCACATCCGGACTTGGCTCCGGGGCGGGGACTTCTCGTGTTTCCAAAGCGGGACGCATTACTGCAATCTCGGGAGGGATTGGTCCAAGCATGGAGAACCGCGCTTGATCGTCTCCACCTTCTTCGACCGAGGGCATATTGAGATGCAATCGTTGTGTTTGTGGCTTCTTCGGGGATACCGCATGGTGATTTCCCCTTTGTATGGTCGCACATGCCGATTCGAACCCAGTTGTTCGCAATATGCCTCCGATGCCATCACCAAATACGGAGTGTTACCGGGTGTTGGATTAGCCATCCTCAGGCTTATGAAATGTCACCCCTTCCACCCCGGCGGAGAAGACCCGGTCAAGTAGCGACTATTACTTCTTTTAGAGAAAGCATAGCGTCCTCATGGAAAAGCGAGTCATCGTGTTTTTGGTACTCTCCCTTGCGATCATCTTTGGGTACGAGTACCTGCTCAAAGAGTTGGGTCTCATCCCTGAACCGACCATTTCGGAACCGGGCGAGCCTTCCACGAACGATACGTCATCCCCTGGGAGGACTGGTCACGGAGCTCCAGCGTCAGGGGTGCCTGTGACTAAGGAGGCAGCCCCGGAAAAATCATCTGCAAAATCAGCTGGTGGGGACGTGGGAGCTCAGGAGGCTCGTGGTGAACCTGTCGCAAGTGACTTTATCGAGGTGGAAACGGATCTGTATCGAGCTAAGTTCACGAGCCGCGGTGCCGCGCTCATTAGCTGGGAACTCAAACGCTATCACAGCAGTTCTGATGGAAAGCCCGCGGTGCAACTCGTTCGACAAGGAGGCAAGTTTGCCGAGCCCCTGACGGTGTCAACAGCGGATGCCTCTCATTCAAAGGAATTGAGCGACGGGATCTACAGAGTGGAAAAGGACTTTACGACTTTGGACCAGGACCATCCCACAGGTCATATGACCTTTCATTACGATAATCCAGCGACCGGCGTACGCCTAGAAAAACAGCTGACCTTTCATGCTGGTAGGTATGTCGTGGATATCGCGTTGAAATCCAGTGGTCTTGCAGGAACGGTGACTGTCGGTTTGGGGACCAATTTTGGAATTGTGGATTGGGGAGAGGGGTTCATTGGATCGGTCGGAACGGCCTCGCTTATCGACGACAAGATTGAAACCGACGCGCCGGAATCCGAGACTGAGCGCAAGGGCTCCGTGAAATGGGTCTCGCTACAAGATAAATATTTCATTTCCGCGCTTATTCCCAAGACGACTGCGTCCGCTTTGCCCAGGAAACAAGGGGACAAGCTTGTTTCCACGGCGCTTCGATTGCCTGCGGATTCATCAGGCGCGCCTCTCGCACTCCAGCTGTTCGCCGGTCCCAAGGAGTTTGACACGCTTCAAAATTTGCAAATTCGGCTCGAAGATACCATCGACTTTGGATGGTTTCTGTTCGGGAGCTGGGACATGGTACGGGCCGTGGCCAAGCCCATCTTCTATGTGCTGCGATATATCAATGATTATACTCATAATTATGGACTCACGATCATCCTCCTGACAGTCATCATTAAGCTGTTGTTTGTTCCCCTGCAATACAAGAGCTACAAATCGATGAAACAGATGCAGGGCATTCAGCCACGGGTGGCGGCTGTCCAGGAAAAATTCAAAGACGATCGTGAACGGTTGAACAAGGAGCTGATCAAACTGTACCGAGACCACAAGGTTAATCCTGTCGGTGGCTGTCTCCCTATGATATTGCAGATGCCGGTGTTCGTATCCTTGTTCAATATTCTGTATATGACGATCGATTTACGCCAAGCGCCGTTAGGATTGTGGATTAGCGATCTGTCGGTTCAGGATCCCTACTATATTTTGCCTATCATCATGGGCATCAGCATGGTGGTCATGCAAAAGATCCAACCGACTACCATGGACCCGACTCAGGCGAGAATCATGCTGATGCTTCCGGCCCTCATGACGTTCCTATTCATCAATTTTCCTGCCGGCCTCGTGCTGTATTGGTTGACCAATAACCTGCTCACCATCGTGCAACAGTTCGTCACGGATCGGTTTTTCTTTCGAACGCCTGTCATAGTTCCTGCTACGGACGAACAAGGCGGCAAACCATGATGCTCAGTCGGTTGAGCTTGATGTGACTGACCCTCCCGAACCTGTGGGAACATGCCGGCCGTTGAAACGCCCGAGGATACGATTTGTGCCATCGCCACTCCTGTCGGGGAGGGAGGTATCGGTATCGTTCGGATAAGCGGGCCACATGCCGTTGATATAGCCGGACATGTTGTTCGGCTGCGCTCCAAGAGATCGCTTCTTTCGGTCGCTTCTCACCAACTGCACCTTGCCGATATTGTCTTACGGCTTGTTTCTTCAATCGACAACCGATCATTTTCCAAGGCCGGTTCGTTAACCGAGGAGATACTGGACGAAGGCCTTGTAGTCTATATGAAGGCACCTCGGTCGTTTACTACGGAGGACGTGGTTGAGATTCATTGCCATGGAAGTGGATTAGTCCTGCAACGAGTCTGTGAGGCCTGCGTGGCTGCGGGCGCTCGTCTCGCACAGGCAGGAGAGTTTACCAAACGGGCCTTCTTGAAGGGTCGCCTAGATTTGTCCCAAGCTGAGGCAGTGCTGGACACCATCAGGGCCAAGTCCGAACTCGGGCTCAGATTGGCACAGCGCCAGCTCCGCGGCGAGCTCGCACAGGAAGTCCATAGACTGCGCACCGGGCTTCTGGGCCTGCTGGCTCACCTAGAAGCAGGAATCGACTTTGCCGAGGAGGATATTGCCTTCGTTGGACGTGATGAGATGGCGGCCTCTCTCCGAGAGACCCTGGCTCAGGTTCGGCGAATGTTGGCGACCGCCGAGAGTGGACGCGTACTGCGTGACGGAGTCCGAGTGGTGATCACCGGGGAGCCGAACGTCGGCAAATCAAGTTTACTGAACAGTTTGCTCCGTGAAGACCGAGCTATTGTGACCGACATCCCCGGCACGACTCGAGACACGATCGAAGAATCGATCGTCTGGAACGGTCTGCGAGTGACCCTGATCGACACTGCCGGGTTGCGTGATACAGCTGACCTTGTCGAACTGGCCGGCATCCGTCGGTCCAAGGAAGCTCAGGATCAGGCGGATAGCATCCTGCATGTCTTGGATGGCTCCCAACTTGTAGAAAAGCTGGAGCTCACGAATGTCTGTTCTCCGTCATCAGGTCAGGAACGTTTATTCATCGTCAATAAAATCGATTTGATCGACGATGCCTCCGTACAATCGCTGTGTGACGTACTTCGAGCTCGAACAGGATGCAAGGTTCTTCCCATCTCCGTTCGCACGGGCGAGGGATTGGAGGCGTTGAAGACCGCTGTTCGCGGGCAGTTTGTGAAGCCGTCCTTCGAAGCGAGCGATGGTGTCGTCGTCACTCATGTTCGGCATCGGGTAGCGCTTGAGCAGGCCGAGACATCACTGCAAGAGTCACTGGTCTCGATCGAACGGGGCTTAGAGCCAGAGTTTGTGGCGGTCGATCTCCGGGGTGCAGCTGACGCGCTGGGCGAAATTGTCGGGGCAATTACCTCTGATGAAGTTCTGGACCGCATCTTTTCTGAATTTTGTATCGGTAAATAGAGGAACTGATGGCCACTGCGTTTGACGTCATCGTCGTTGGAGGTGGGCATGCCGGCTGTGAAGCAGCGCTGGCTGCGGCGCGAATGGGTGCAAAGACTATGCTTTTGACGATGGAGCTAGATCGAATCGCGCAGATGTCATGCAATCCTGCGGTCGGGGGGATCGCCAAAGGGCACCTCGTGAAGGAGATTGATGCGCTCGGCGGTGAGATGGGGCGAAATACTGATCGCGCCGGGATTCAATTTAGATTCATCAACACAAGCAAAGGACCAGCGGTGCGGGCGTTGCGCGCGCAATGCGACAAAGCGATGTATCGCACTGCCATGCAGCAAACTCTCGCCTTGCAGGAGCACCTTACCCTGGCAGAAGGGGTGGTGGATCGACTGCTCGTAAGGGGAGGTGCGGTAACCGGGATCGTGACCGGCTCGGGTGAACGGATCGATGCGAAAGGAGTCATATTAACATCAGGTACATTCCTTAAGGGCCTTATCCATATAGGGCTGAACCATTTTCCGGCCGGTCGCGCGGGAGAAGCTTCGGCTGAACACCTTTCGGACTGCATGCGAGACCTGGGATTTGAGATCGGGCGACTCAAGACGGGAACTCCTCCCCGATTGGACAAGGCTACGATTGATTTTTCCGTGATGATTCCTCAACCAGGAGATACTCCTCCTCCTTCTTTTTCGTATCGCACCCAACGCATCACCACGAGACAAGTTCTCTGTCACCTGACCTATACGAATCGAGAGACGCACGAGATCATCCAGAGAAATCTTGACCGCTCGCCGCTGTACAGCGGCGTCATCGAATCTACCGGACCTCGGTACTGCCCTTCCATCGAGGATAAGGTCGTACGTTTTGCCGAGAGGGAGCGACACCAGGTTTTTATCGAACCTGAGGGCATCGACTCGATTGAATTTTATCCGAACGGCATTTCAACCAGCCTGCCGGTTGACGTTCAGACGGCTATGCTCAAGACAATTCCTGGATTAGAACATGCCAAAATACTCAAGCCTGGCTATGCCATTGAGTACGATTATTTTCCTCCTCGTCAACTCTACCGAACCCTCGAAACAAAACATGTTGCGGGCCTCTATCACGCCGGACAGATCAATGGGACCTCCGGGTATGAAGAGGCTGGGGCGCAGGGTTTAGTTGCTGGTATCAATGTCGTTCTGAAGTTGCAAGGGAGACCGCCTCTCATTCTCGACCGATCTCAAGCCTATATCGGGGTACTCATCGACGATCTCATTACAAAAGATGCCTACGAACCTTATAGAATGTTTACATCAAGGGCAGAGTATCGACTGCTCCTCCGTCACAACAACGCAGACCTTCGACTGATGCAGCTTGGATATGACGTTGGTCTGATTTCTGACGAAGCGCACCAGAGAGTTTTGCAAAAAAAACATCTGATCGAGAAAGAGATCGAACATCTGAATACAGCCAGGCCGCTGGTCACAGAGGAGATCCGGCTACAGACAAAAGACACGTATCTTGACAACGTCTCGCCTGCCATGACCATGGCACAGCTTCTTCGTCGGCAGGAATCAAGCTATCGAGAACTTTTAAGTGTTTTCGGCATGCCGTTCATTCAGGAAAATGAAATTGCCGAAGAGGTAGAACTCCAGATCAAGTATGAGGGTTATGTACGTCGACAAATCCAACAAGTTGATAAATTTAAGAAACTTGAGCAAAGATTAATTCCTCACACGTTCAATTACAACATGGTTTCAGGGTTTTCCAGGGAAGTTCGTGAGAAGTTCAATAGAGTAAGACCTGAGACGGTAGGCCAGGCATCGAGAATATCAGGCGTGACTCCTGCTGCCATATCTTTGCTAGTAGTTGCAATAGAAAGGAGTCGTCGGCAGCTTCATTCTGCCAGACAAATAGTGTCGTAATATTTTATTGGACCCAACCTTCCCTATTGACCTCACTCCCACATCAGCGTAATTGTTCCACGTGGAACAAACGAGTTCACCTTCCTTGCTGCTGCAGACAAGCTCGAACGAAATGGGCGTTTCACTTAGCGCTAAGCAGGTGCAGCAGTTTATGGTGTATCTTGACCAGCTTCGACTTTGGAATCAATCATTCAATCTCACAGGCCTTACCCTAGACGATGAGATCATCGTCAAGCACTTTGTGGATTCTCTTGTCGCACTGAAAGCCGACAATATTGGGGTTGGAGCCAAACTGCTCGATATCGGTACGGGCGCTGGATTTCCAGGAATTCCTTTAAAGATTGCGAGACTTGATCTGGCTATTACCCTTGTTGAGCCGACGAGGAAGAAGTCCTCCTTCCTTCACTTCATCGTAGGTCGCCTTCGGCTTGAAAACGTCGACATATTCGACGGAACCCTAGACAGATTCCTTAACGAACATCTGTCCCATGGATCGTTTGATTACCTGACAACCCGCGCGTTGAAACATGAATTGATTTTACGAAATGGCACAAAACTTCTTCGCCAGGGTGGAAAGGCCATTCTCTATTCGTCACAACCGATTGATCGTTCGTACTTTTCTTCCAGCTGGTTATTGGAAAGCGAATACACGTTCCAACTTCAGAGAGGATATGGACAAAGGGTGATTTCCATTGTTACACCCTCATCCCAAATCAACCGTTCGTAATGTTCCACGTGGAACAAGTCTGGTGTAGGAGTTCTTCGATGGGAAAGGTGGTTGCGGTCGCGAATCAAAAAGGCGGTGTCGGCAAGACCACTACGGCTATAAATCTTTCGTCCGCCATTGCGTTAGAAGGAAAATCCGTATTGCTTATCGATATGGACCCACAAGGAAACGCGACGAGTGGGTTAGGCATTGACCACGAGTCCTTGAAGAACACAACTTACAGTTGCCTTGTTAAACACAGTACAATTCAAGAATCTTCAACTCAGACATCGGTTCCTGGACTGTTTATCTTGCCGACAAACTCGGATCTTGCGGGAGCTGAAGTTGAGCTCGTTAATACTGAAGGGCGTGAGGGTCATCTCAGAAACATCATCAGCGAGATCAAGGAGACGTACGACTTTGTCTTTCTAGATTGCCCTCCAGCTCTTGGAATTCTCACCATCAACGCCCTTACCGCCGCGGATTCGGTGCTCATTCCAGTCCAGTGCGAATATTACGCGATGGAAGGTCTCACTAGACTCATCGGGAGCATCGAACTTGTCCGCCAATCGTTTAATTCAAACCTCGACCTGGAGGGCATTGTTCTGACGATGTTTGATTCGCGCAATACCTTATCCAGACAAGTTGTCGAACAAATTCGATCCCACTTCGTCGATAAGGTCTATCAAGCCGTCATCCCGCGCAATGTCTCACTCGCAGAAGCTCCGAGTTACGGTCGGCCTGGAGTTTTGTACAACGTGGCATCCGCCGGCTCACAAGCATACGTATATCTAGCTAAGGAGTTTGTAGGCCATGGAAAAAAAAGCTCTCGGTAAAGGACTCGGCGCCCTCCTCCCATCCTCCAAAACGACCCAGCCAACGGAACCAACCGATGTCCAGCGAGTCCGGATCGAGAACATTGTGCCAAACCGCTATCAACCGCGGCACACCTTTCCCCAGGAAGAACTTGCTGAACTGGCGGCGTCCATCAAAGAGAGCGGGGTTCTTCAGCCGATTATCGTTCGCCGCAAGGGTGACGGCATTTACGAATTGATCGCGGGAGAACGCCGATGGCGAGCGTCGAAGGAGGCCGGTCTTGAGACCATCCCCGTCGTCATTCGCAATTGCGGTGATCAAGAATCCCTCTTCCTGGCGTTAGTTGAGAATATCCAACGAGAAGACTTGAATCCGATGGAGACCGCGCGGGCGTATTGTCGCATGATGAACGAATTCGGTCTTACGCAAGACGCGATTGCCGTAAAAGTCGGACGCGATCGTTCCTCTGTCGCAAACTTCGTTCGACTGGTCCATCTTCACCCTGAAGTGCAGGAGCTCGTGGAAGGGGGAACACTGACAACCGGGCATGCGAAAGCACTGCTCGGCCTCCAATCCACGGATGAGCAGCTCAGAGTCGGCAAAATGGTGGCCGCAGGCACTCTTTCTGTCAGAGAAACAGAAAAGCTCGTGGAACTTTCCCTTGCAGGAAAGCATCGGCAGCCAAAGAGTCCCCGCAGTTCCCCCTGGGCTGATCTCGAAGCCAGACTACAGAAACGCCTCGGCACGAAAGTGACGATCCACTCCCACAAGCAAGGAGGCAAAGTCGTCATTCATTATTTTTCCCCCAACGAACTCGATGGAGTTATGGAGACCCTCCTGAGTTAACCCTCGTCTTGGCCTCGGTGACGCGGGCTCGCCGAAAAAGCTGATCTTGTTGCCTTTTCAGAATATGGACGCTAAATATCTCAGCGGAACCGACCGATATGTTCCCTAAGGATAAGGGCTCCGCGGTTCAGTAGGGCCGGGGTCTCCCAAACATGTGAGAGGAGGGGCGAGCATGTGGAAGGACAAACAAGACGGTAGGCGTGCCGATGACGTCGAAAGCGAGAGCAATGGGTCAGGTCTGGAGTCGACGCGACAGGACACTGGGCAAGATGTCAGTGCTTTTGTCGGGAAAGGTGTGGTGTTTAAGGGGACCATCACCTACAACGGGACCGTGCGGATCGATGGGACGCTCGAGGGGGAAATCCACACCGATGGCATCCTGTTGGTTGGCGAAGAGGCTGTCATTACGGCAAAAGTTACGGCCGGCACCATCGTCTGTAAGGGGAAGATTACAGGGGATATTCATGCCAAAGACAAGATGAAGTTGCGAGCTCCCGCGATCATCGACGGCGGAGTCACCACACCCGTTCTCTCCATCGAAGAAGGGGTCCACTTTAATGGCACTTTAGAGATGGGACAAGCCGCTCCTCAATACCAACGTGAAGCCACCCCCCTTCACTCCATCGGCCTTTCAGCTGAGCCAGCCATCCGGAGGGTCTCCGCCTAATCATGTGGTACACTCGGCAACAAGACGACAAAGAGAGGATGCACCATCTCACCGAACGAATTTCCTCTCCTGTCAGACCTCATTTGAGGGCAGTGCACTCGTCGGTTAGCGTCACAAGGAGCGAAGAAAGTTGATGTGGGCTCTAGGCGATAAAGGTGTTCAAGAATCGAGCAACACCGATAATTTTACGTTTCTTGGGAAAGGAGTCGATTTCAAAGGCGTTCTCAATTTTGATGGGACCATCCGCATCGACGGCCGCGTTGAAGGCGAGGTCCACACCACCGGGACTCTCATTATCGGAGAACAAGCGGTTATTAAAGGAATTCTTTCGGTAGGCACCCTGATGACCAGCGGAAAGATCAACGGCACGGTGACAGCGACCGACAAAATTCAAATTCTTAAACCAGGCATTCTCATTGGCGATCTTCGCACACCGGGCATTTCCATTGAGGATGGCGCTCATTTCCATGGCATGTGTGACATGGGGGCCAACAAGTGGACCGATGAACACCCATCATCCCTCAAGAACGTTCACGATTTGGCATCCCATCGAGCCAAAGCGCAGGCGGTAGACCTCTAGCCCTTTAGTGACTCCTCCCAGTACAATGCTGTGCCAATGAATCGCCCGACCGTCCTTCTCGGTATGAGCGGCGGAGTTGATAGCTCTGTCGCAGCAGCATTACTCGTCCGCGAAGGCTACGAGGTGCACGGGATTACGCTTCAGGTATGGGAACACGAAGACGAAGCCGTATCACCATCCAAGAAATGGCAGGAGCGTGGATGTTGTAAGGTCGGCATTGCCAAGCACGTCGCCAGACTGCTGAGCATCTCCCATGAAGTGATCGATGCCCGGGATATGTTTCGGAAGGGAGTCATTGACGATTTTCTCCACGGCTATACCACCGGCACGACACCCAATCCCTGTATCCGCTGTAACGAGAGGGTGAAGATTCGGGGACTCATGGATCTCGCCGCCTCGCGGGACTTCACTTATGTCGCGACAGGTCATTACGCTCGTCTTCGGAAACACCAGGGAACTCCGGTCCTCGCACGGGCCACCGATGATCGCAAGGATCAAACCTACTTTCTCTACCGCCTCGACCCTTCCTGGCTGCCCAGACTCCGTTTTCCTCTCGGCAGCTTGGTCAAATCTGACGTTTGGAGGGAAGCCGAGGCGCTAGGCCTCCCGGCAGACGAGCTGAAAGAAAGTCAGGAGATCTGCTTTGTCACTCAAGGAGACTACCGTAGATTCATCGAAAAAGAGGTTCCCGAAGCCAAGACACCAGGCCTCTTCATCGATGAAACCGGGCAGCCCTTGGGCAGACACGACGGCATTGCGTTCTACACACCGGGCCAACGCCGCGGCCTTGGCATTGCCACAGGACAACGGCTCTATGTTCAAGAGGTCCGCCCGGCGATGAATATCGTCGTGCTCGGCTCGGAGGAATCCCTGCTCAGGCAAGAATGTACGGTGAGCGACCTCAATATCTTTGTGCCTCATCTATTGGAGAGACCAACGGAAGTTCACGTCAAAGTCCGCTACGCGACACCACCGACGCCTGCCATTCTGTCACCATTGACCTCATCGAGCATGCGCCTTCAGTTCCAGAAGCCTCAACGGGCCTTAAGCCCAGGCCAATCCGCGGTCTTCTATGACAGAGATCAGGTCCTCGGCGGTGGAATTATTCAACCGTTCTAACGCCCCTGCTCCGTTCTTCTTCTTGACTTGTCCCGTAATCTTCCTATAGCCTTCGAGACAAATGAAGTGGATGAGAGGTGCCTCTATTTCGGTGACCTAACCGGTCGAAGGCCATACTTACCGTATTCACGAGAGGTTTCGATGTTCGGTTCATTTGGCTGGATGGAATTACTGCTGATTTTGATCATTGTCTTGATCATTTTCGGCGCCGGTAAGCTTCCCCAATTGGGAGAAGGGCTTGGTAAAGCCATCAAAGGCTTCAAGAAGTCCGTACACGAGGCCGATGCCATTGACGTGACACCGGCCGAACAATCTGAGCAGCCTCAGACTCATTCCGCCTCCTCAAGTCACGTCAATGCCCGATCAGAAGCCACACAAGCGGCAGCCCCCCAATCGGCGCAACCGGATCAGGTGAAACAAGGGTAGAAGGCCTGAGTGGGCTGTGACGACTGGACGCGGGGAGATTAACGGCATTACCATTACTAATCTGAATCATGTTTGGATTGGGAGCCAGCGAGATCTTAATTATTCTGGTGATTGCCTTCCTCTTATTTGGCCCGAAACAGCTTCCTGAAGTCGGACGCCAAGTTGGGAAAGCCATCAGGGGTTTTAAAGATACGGCTGAGGATCTTCGCAAGTCGGTGGAACCGGAGTTGAACATGATCCAGCAAGAAGTCAAAATGGTTGAACAGGACTTTCAAGCCTCCATGAAGGAAGCCGACGACGAGATCACCGCTGCCGGGAAACCACCCGAAGAGGCCTCGGCGTCTGTGAGCAAATCTGGTCCTATGTAACCGAGAATGATCAGTGCGCTGGCTTCACGAAGCGGACACGGACATAGCTTCCCCTCTATTTTTCGACCCTCATCGAACCCTCCCATTGACGTTATATAGATAATCATATATACGGGCATCTCGTTACCCATTCTTTTTCAACGTGCTGAAGGGTCTGCGCGAGGCGACCATCTCTTGTTCAGGGCATGGGTACCGTAAGAACGATTCCGAAACCGATAGTTTGGCCATCCTGGAGTACGGTCCTCCTCGCGGCGATAACGGGGGCGGTCGGACTATTTATCGCCTGTGGTTCAGTCGAGGGCGCCTTCGAATTGCCTGAAGGCGAGAAGATTACCAATCCTATCGTCATCGGGCGTGGCATACCTCAAAAGGAAGCGTACGAACTGTTCGATCCACAGATCGGCAGAAACTTCGATATTAGAAACCTCTGGCTCCGCGCGGATCTGCGCGTACGACCTGAATTCCGTAACAACGTCTGTTTTGGCGGTGGTATCGGCGCCAGCGGACAATGTAACGCCCCTGGTACCACTCCAAATAACCTGCCGGGTAGCGCAACTGATCAATTTGTCCAGCAGATGATCCGGTTGGGCATCGGCTATGATCTGTCACCCAACGTCAACTTTTACCTGGAACTCATTGATTCACGCACCTGGGGCGGAAACGGCACGCCGGTTGGCCCCGGTGGGGCTGGGAACAACGGAGACCCTTCGATCCAAACCTGTGGGGCCACGCCTGATCCTGGCCAGAGGCCGGTCTGCACACTCGGAGTGCGAGCCGGCTACATGTTGATTCGTAACTTTGTCGGTATACAGGGTCTGGGTCTCAAGGCTGGCCGGCAGTATCTGGTCTTCGGCGATCAGAGTTTGTTCGGTCACTTTGATTGGTCCAACACCGGCTTCTCGTTTGATGGAGTCATGATGCAATACAGTAACAGCATACTGGATTCTCATGTCGGCTGGTTTCGAACGGCAGAAACGGACCTCCTCCAAGGGGCAGCCGTCGGCAGTGGTCAAGCAAACATCGTCGACAATGCCCACGGTGATGCCGACCTCATCATATTTTACAATCAGATCAAGACTGTACCAGGATTTCTTATCGAACCGTACTACATCTACTACAACAACAACATTGGTGGAGGCGCCATTTCCTCTCAAGGGTTGGGTACCCCGAAGCACGGCGATCAGAATCGTCATACCCTCGGAGCCAGGGTAGCCATGAAGAAAGGGTACTTCGATCTCTCCAGCGAAGTGGTCTATCAGTTCGGACAGATGGGGGACACCGCTGTCAGCGCAAGCAGCCTGTGCGGTGATCCCGGAGGTGAGGGCAAGTGTCTCCATATCAGTGCATTGGCGACCAGGAACTGGATCGGGTATACAGCATTCAACTGGCCCTGGAAACCTCGAGTAGCCTTCAATTTCGACTATGCCTCTGGAGACAGCGGTGCGAACTGCACGTTAAATGCAGCCTATGGTCCTTGTAAGACGGCCAACACATTTGAAAACTTCTTCCCGACGAATCACATACATATGGGATATATGGACGTCCAAGCGTGGAAAAACATGATCAGCTTCTCCGCCAACATACAAGCCCGACCCAGCGTGAACGATCACATCGAGGTGTGGTACACAAACCTGCACCTGGCCAATGCCCGAGACAATTGGTACCGCGGAAGCCAGGGTGTCTATGTCTTCTCACAGCCGGGCAACACCAAGACCGATATCGGCGACGAGATTGATGTCGTCTGGACCCATTTCATCATGGATGGCATGGTCGCCTTTCAAGGGGGCTATGGTCATCTGTGGCCTGGTTCATATATTTCGCAAAACCTCGGGCGAACTGCAGCCGGGCAAGATTGGGCTTACGCCCAGCTCTGGATCAACTTCTAGGCTGCCGTATGCTTTACCCACCGCAACACCCTAGACAGGCTTCTCCAGTAAAGAACCCCGCCCTGCCGGGCGGGGCTTTTGTAAACCAAGAGGGAATTCATCTCCGCTTCGCTACGAGCTGCCATTCCTCCCCGCTCTTCCGAGCGGGGCATCCTCGCAGATCTTCGTAAGGGGCTTCACAAGGCTCTGAACTGACCGGTCTGCGCAAGTCTCTCCTGAAGTTCGCCGTATTGCTGCGTCACAGGAAACCGAGGAAATTCTTGCGGCAAATGGTCCGGTGGCCGAAAGAAAAACCCCGCATCGGCTTCAGCCAGCATCGCGGTGTCATTGTACGAATCACCGGCAGCCATCGTAAAGAAGTTCAGTGCCTTGAGGGCAGCCACCGCGTGCTTCTTGGGGTCCTGCATTCTCATGTGGTAGTTCCTGATGCGGCCGTTTCCGTCGATTTCCAGCTGATTGCAGAGGAGAGTCGGGAAACCAAGCTGCCGCATAAGTGGTTGGGCGAACTGATAGAACGTGTCCGACAAAATAATGACCTGACAACGCTCTCGCAGCCAAGCAAGGAAGTCACTCGCCCCATCTAAAGGACGCATTTTAGCGATCACATCCTGAATATCCCCAATCTTCAAGGCCTGTCGATCGAGTATGTCTAATCGCTGCCGCATGAGCTTGTCGTAATCGGGCATCTCACGGGTGGTGATTTTCAACTCATCGAGACCCGTCTTCAGTGCCACATTGATCCAGATCTCCGGCACGAGCACCCCTTCCAGATCCAAACACACCACCACTGGCTTCTGCATGTAATCTCTCCTCCTGGTTAATCAGGGCACCGTTGCTCTGGTTATGTGGCGGCTAATCTTTGCGACGAGCATGGAGACCCATTGGTGTTCCCTTGCGAGCGGATCGAAACTAATATGCCGTTGCACGATGAATCAAGAGCCTCGCTGACAAGGATCCGATGCTTTGGCAAGGTGCATGTCGATTTGATCGTCCGGCTCATATCGCGTGGCAATGGTTTCTTCTTGATCTATGTGGAGCACCGTCATCAACAGATCCTACCGGTCCTTTGGCCCTACCCCAAATGGACTCCCACATAAGGCCATCTTTGGGTCTTGCGCGTTTCATCAAAAGGCGTAGATTTGCTCGTGCGCGGGTACACCTACCCTGCCGAACATGAGATAGCCAGGGAGAGGTCGTCACTCATACCGAGTCAGCGAGGTGTACCCCCGCTCAATCACCACCTCTCACATTCCTTCCCACACTGAACGATCGTCACCCACCCAACGTTGCATGATCCACTCAATAGGTTCTCTCGATCTTGCTCCTTTCACAAAGAAGCTCGATAATAGCGCATGGGAGAGCCGATCGTCTTTTCGGGCCATATCATTGGTCTCCTCAAAGAGTACATGCGGGACCTTGTCGATCAGGCCATGCAAGAGCAGCATGCCCAAGCACAGTTCGGCTTTACGCCCCTGCCGTATCGTCCCGATCAGGCCCTGTCAGACCTCCTCGCCCTTCTGGATGATCGCATCGAATCGGAAGGCATCCAAGTAGGCTTGTCGGAATCTCTCCTCCATGAGCTATGGAGTCTCTGTAACGAAGCAGTTCAGCCGATCGCTGATCACATCTGGCTGGAGGGAAACCTTGATGGTCGGAGCATGACTAAGGCGCAAACGAGGGAGCTGACCTATCAAGCCCTGATCGAGTTTATTGAGTCTCGTTCACAAGAAAGCAACTAAACCCATGCTTCCCTGGATGCGATCATCGGTGAATATGTGTCTAGTGGCCGGATTCTGTCCAGCCCCGCAGGAATGTAGAGATTCAGCTCGCGAGCTCTATGGCCTGAATCATAAAGGTAGTGTCTATCACCTCGCACCCCCGTAATGCACGATTGCCACATGTCCGCTGTTCGGAGCATTTCCTCGCACAAGAGAATTCAGAAAGAAGAGGACGGAATGGAGCCCAAAAGGTATTGGTTGATGAAATCAGAACCCTCAACCTTCTCGATTGATGACTTGATGCGATCTCCTCACCAGACAACCTGTTGGGACGGAGTACGCAACTATCAAGCGAGGAATTTCATGCGCAGCATGGCAGTCGGCGATCGAGTCCTCTTTTACCACAGCAACGCCGATCCACCGGCGGTCGTAGGCATCGCAGAGGTCGTCAAAACCGCCTACCCTGATCCGACACAATTCAACAAAAAGGACAAGCACTACGACCCTAGGAGCAAACCATCCACGCCCAGATGGGATATGGTCGACATTAAGTATATTCGGAGATTTACGAGGTCCGTGACGTTGGATGAACTGCGGAGCGAAACCACCCTCAAGACAATGGTCTTGTTGCGGAAAGGGTCACGGCTTTCGGTTCAGCCGGTTACTCCGCTCGAATGGAGGCATATCATAAAGTCGGCTGAGGACTGAATCGTTCCGTACCCTATGTGCTGGCCTTTCCATCGTCCATGTACCGATGTTGCCAGTCCAGCCAAGCGTGGCCCAGCTCGTGTGCAAGGATATACCGGCGGCGGGTCACAGGAAGTCGCTTCCGAACATAGATCGTTTTGGTATCGTCATCCCAAATGCCATCGGCATTCGCATCGCGCTTGTCCATTTCCGCATCGGATAACTGTCGAACCGCAATCCGGTAGCCGAACGGCAGGACAACCCTATTGGGAATACGTAACATCTTCTTTCGTTCGCTGACCATCGTCCCCATAACTTGCTCGAGCTCCCCGCCATCGTTGACTTAGCCTACCATAACCAGGTAGCGAGAGTGTTGGCAATTTTATCTTTATACGTCAATGACTTGCAACGTTTCCCTCCGATGAATCGCTCTGGCTACTTTTCGTCACTACCGCTCTCTTAGCGGTTCCCACGCCGACGAAATTTGTGTATGATCGGCCTATGGAATCTACGCTTGTTGCACAACTCGCGCACGCCTATCCCACCTCAGTTCGCCTGGTCGGTGTGAAGGTTAGGAACCGTGGGGAAGTCAGGAAGTTAGACTCAGCCGGTGTGTCATTGCGCAACGGCGACCCGGTCTTGATCGAGGTGGAAAATGAAGTCACCTATGGAATCGTCTACATGGAGCCCTACTCGACGCCCTTTATTCCTCCCATGCGCGTGATGAAATCCATCTTGCGAAAGCCGGATTCCGAAGAAACGGCTCTGATCAACAGGCTCGAGCAGCTCTCTCGTGAGGCTGCCGCCTATTGCCGAGCCAAAGCAGCAGAACTGAACATCCCTCTCAAGCTGGTCGAAGTCTATGGGGTCATGGATCGCCGCCAGCTCACCTTTGTCTACACGGCAGAGGACCGGATCGATTTTCGTGAACTGGTCCGAGACCTGGCGCGTCGATTTGGCGGACGCATCGAAATGCGTCAAGTTGGGGTACGCGAAGAAGCGAGGCGGCTTGGTGGCATCGATACCTGTGGCCTCGTACTATGCTGCGCGAGTTTTCTGACCGATATGCAGCCTATCTCGGCCAAGCAGGCGAAAAAGCTCGCACTGCCGATCGAGGACCCTCGTTTGTTGGGTGTGTGTGGAAGGTTGAAGTGCTGTTTGATGTTTGAGATGATGGACACTCACGGTAAGATCGCTCCGCAATCTGACCAACTTATCACCCCGACCAAGCCCAATTCTCCTTCCTCCCCAACCCTGCCCTATTAGATCATCCACCGCGCGAGCTCATGTTTTGTACACTCTGACCTAAAAGACTCGAATCTTTTCTCAATCCACCATCTCTAACAACAAGTTGAATGTGGAGGCAGTTCTCTCCCTAGATAGGCTAGGTGATGACTCCTCAGCCCCAGGAGGTTTGTTGTGATGAGAAAAGGTCTATTGGTCGCTCTGGCGATCACTGTAGTCGGATGGAGTGGAGGTGCAACCCCAAAAGCGGCGGCCGGGGAACCGACAAGCCCAGCCCTTGGATACGAAATTCATGTCCAAGCACCACATATGATGCCGGATGGGACACCGGGTGGCCCATTCCACCATTACTGCAAAGGCATTTCCGACAAGATCCTTCAATGTCTCCTCTTCGAATCCACTGATCCAAAGGCACCCTTGGTCGGGGTCGAATATTTCATCGCCAAGGACCTCACCCGAAAGCTTCCCGCCATTCAGTGGCACCGGCACTTCCACGATCATAAGGTAGAAATAGGGACAGGGCGAGTCCAAGTCCTCGACCTGCCTCCCGATCAGGCTGCTAAGGTGGCGGAAGCCGCGGCCGGAACAGATGGTGTGATCTATCAGCTATGGCAGCATGGTCAGGAATTTCCCGACGGCACCGTGAGTTTCCCGCAATCCCTCGGACACAAGTTCCCTGGCTATTTTGACAAATAAACTGAGTGGGAGACTCTAGGCAGACCTTCTGCCAGTAGACCAGACACGGCTATGGTCATGACCTCAGTTATGAGAAGAGTAGCGATATGAGAGGAAGAGCGCTTTGCCAGTCTCTGGTCTTTACGGCAATAGCGCTTGCCTCATGGGATGTCTCCGTCTTTGGATCCGATGAAGCCGTCCTCAGACCACGGGTCCCGATTGATCAACTTCAGGAAGCGAGAACATGGAAGAGTCCATTTCCCGCAACCGTCGAAACAATTGAAAAGGGGAAGCAACTTTTTCACGGGAAGGCCTTCTGTGTAACCTGCCACGGACGAGACGGCAAGGGATTGGGAGGTGATATTGAGCCGGGTACGCTTAAGGGTCCCTTGCCGCGCGATTTCACCGACCAAGAATGGCAGGCCACCCGGACCGACGGTGAACTCCTCTGGATCTTGAAGAACGGCAGCAAAGGCACGGCGATGGCGAAGTTCATTCCATTGGTCTTGACCGAAGAGGAAGCGTGGCAAGTCTTGCTTTATGTGCGATCGTTCGGCAACGGCCAAGACAAATCACAAGCGGAAGGACTGCCGTAAAGGGATCTGTCTGTTTGCTCCCTTGAGCTGGAGACAGAGAGAAGGGCACGCCGAGAAATCGACGACAGTCACCAGACTCACCCCCCATACCATCAAGGCTTGGGGGATTGGGACGGTGATTGATCATGTAGAAGCGATTGCACGGTTTCACCCACCAACGCCCGCTCCACCGCCTTATCTCGATGCCGCAAGAGAGCGGACACAGGATCGCTGCTATCGAGATGGGGCAGTATCCACGGCGGGGTTCCGTTGCGAACCGAATCCAGGACCTCTTTCACCAAGATCAGGTCCGGCGACTTGATGAGGCTTACCCCTTCCGGTTCCTGAAGGCGGCCCACAAACCCATTTTCAATGAGACGTTCGACTTCTTCCTCCACCAGGGACAAGGGAATGTTCAGTTCGCTCGACAACTCCGGCAGCTTCAACGGGCGGTCCCCTTTGAGGTAATGATTCCCCAGAACTCGCAATACCTTGAGAGCCAGTTGTTCACGGAAGACGTGTGTGCCCTGCTCCCAGAGCAAGCGCGACAAATAGGCCGTCGGATACTGGTGGAAAAAGGAAAACTGCGCCCCAATCAGCACGATCATCCAGCCGGTGTAGAGCCACAGGAGGAACAGCATGAGCACGGCAAAACTCGAATAAATGGCGCTGTAATTGGCGGAGGCAGCCACGAATTTGGCAAAGGCTTCACCGGCGATGATCCAGAGAATAGCCGCCGAGACGCCACCGATCGCTGCTGAACGGAGTTCGACCTGGGTATTGGGGATCATCTTATACAAGAACGTGAAGACGCCACAGAACATCAAGAAGGGAACCATTTCGCCGCTCCACACGAGCAGCGTCCCAAACGGCTCCAATGCAATGAGATGTTGGACCACCGTGTTGCTTTGGAGCGAAGCCAGCAGGCCGAACGCGCTAAAGACCAGGACCGGTCCTACGAGGACAGCACTCAAGTAGTCGGCAAACTTCCGGTCCCAGGTGCGTCCCTGTTTCACCTGCCAAATCGCGTTCAACGCCTGCTCGATCTTATCGATCAGCGAATACGTCGTATAGAACAGGCCGGCAATGCCGGCGGCCCCCAGCACGCCGATCTTGATATTGTCTACGAAATTAATAATGGTGGCGGTGACCTCTCGATTCTTAGGACCTAGAGGTACGAGCGCCTGCGCCAAGAAGGGTTCGATCACGTGATGGACACCGAAGGCCTTCAGGACCGAGAACATCACGGCGAGAAACGGTACCAACGACAGCAACGTCGTATAGACCAGACCGGCCGTCCGCGCATCGAGCAAGCGATGACGGAACTCCATGCCGACGGCGGTAGCCAGCCGAAGCGTTTGTACAGTCAACCGTTGGAGCAACGACATGCTTGCCAGATCCCCCGTCCAGAGATCCTGCTTCGCAAACTGGGAAATGCGTGTGGAGCGGCTCATAGGCTTGCTTTCCCTAGCAGGGTATCGAAAAACTTTGGACACTCTACCGCGAATCCCGCCGTTTGTGGAGTCCCTACAGCATGAATCTATTCGCGGAAGCATCCTCGCGGCGAAGGTCGAACAGCCGCTGGCTCGATTTTAGGTCGTAGGCAATGCCTCGTCGAAGTACGTTCTTGTCGAAAGCCTATCAATGGCAACACCCTAGCCCATCCGGGCATGACGTGTTGCACTTGGAGTTAGAACTCAATCAAGCTTGCTCTCGTATTTCATTCATTTGATGCCCACGACCTAGTGTGATATCGTCCGTCCTCTTATGCCGGAGTCGGTTCAATCCTTCACGCTGGTCGATGTGCCAGGCGGCGCGCCGCTGCTTGGCCACCTGGGGACGTTCAAACGCGCCCCGTTGGAGACGATGTCCGGGTGGTGGCGCCGGTACGGCGATGCGCTGCGCTTTCGGCTTGGGCCGAAGACTCTCCATCTCTTCAGTCATCCTGATCTCGCTGAAGAGATTCTGGTCCAGCAAGCCGACCGCTTTGTGAAAGTGTATGACCCTCGGAAGCCGACCGGCATCTCGCTAGTTCTAGGTAATGGATTGGTGACCAGTTCAGGCGCGGTCTGGAAGCGGCATCGGCGCATTATCCAGCCGATTTTTCATCGCTCTCGGATGGCTGCCATGGCAGATCGGATGGCCCAGGTGGGCGAGCTGCGGATTGTCGGTTGGGTAAGTCTTGAAGGACAGCCGATCGATATCGGCGACGAAATGATGCAGTTGACGCTCGAAGTAATCTCGCAAACCATGTTCACCGCCAGTATGGCGCAACACATCGATCAGATCCGTCATGCGTTACGTGTGAGCCTGCAGTATGCAGTCGACTCGGTTCAGAACCCACTGCGTCTCCCCAGCTGGGTGCCGACTTCACGCAACCGTGAATTCCGTTCTGCCATGCAGTTTATGGATAGCCTGATCTATGGATTGCTTACCGAGCGGCGTCGCAGCGGATCCCAGCATGGCGATCTCCTTGATCTGTTGCTCCAGGCCCGCGATGAAGAGACCGGTGCCGGACTGACCGATCAAGAGCTGCGGGACGAAACGTTCACCATCTTTGCGGCTGGACACGGGACCACGGCCACTGCGCTCGCCTGGACCTGGTATCTTCTCGCAACCCATCCAGAGGCGAAGGCACGGTTTCATGAGGAAGTGGACCGAGTTCTCCAAGGAAGAACGCCAAACGCCGACGACCTTCAGCACCTCCCGTATACGCGGGCCATCTTCGAGGAATCACTCCGGCTGTATCCACCGGCTCCAGTCGTACAGCGCAAGGCGGCGATCAATACTACTGTGGGTGGATTACCACTACCGGAAGGCGCGCTCGTCTTCGTCAGCATATACAATCTGCACAGACACCCGGCCTTTTGGACGAACCCCGACAGATTTCTGCCGGAGCGATGGTTGAATGGCGAGCGGCCGACTGCCAGATTTGCCTACCTTCCGTTCGGCGCAGGACCACGCGCCTGCGTGGGGATTCATTTCGCATCAGTCGAAGGGCCACTTCTATTAGCCCTGATCGGTCACCGCTACGATCTGCAACCGGCTCAAGAAGTTGTCGAGGCCGAATTCTTCGTGACCTTGCAACCGAAAAGTGGCATCCGCATGATTCTCCAGCCGCGCCATGTGCCGGTCGTATCGAGCGCCTAGAGCCTTACAGGCCCTTAACTTATCTCATGAGTCTGAATTCTGTGGGCTACTGAGGCGGTCTATCCGCACGCGATAGATTACGCTACAAAAATGGAGAGCGCACGAGCGAAGCTTGGTTTGGTGGGCCGTGTAGGGGTCGAACCTACGGCCCGCTGATTAAGAGTCAGCTGCTCTACCAACTGAGCTAACGGCCCCACCGGGTATTGAATTGTCGATGTCGATTACAAGAACCGGTTTGGTGCGCCTGACAGGATTTGAACCTGTGGCCCTCAGCTCCGGAGGCTGATGCTCTATCCAGCTGAGCTACAGGCGCTCCTGCAACCAAGGAACTTCACCTTAGCATAGCGAGAAATATACTGTCTAGCGCACATTATGCGTGTGTCGTATCACTGCACTTGTGGATGCATCGTTTCAAAATCCAGACCTCAACCCTCACACTTCGGGATCTGGTATGAAAGCAAAGGGCAGGAACAGTTCTTCTCCCTCGATTCCTTGTTGATGGCGCAATGTCTCGATTTCCACCGCCTCCATCCCAGCGAGATGATTCTCTTCTTCTCGAAAGGCTTTCGAGGGCCGAATAAGTGGAACGGCCGTTTGCACAGCACAGGCCCCACTGACCAAGACCCCATCATCCTGAGGAACACCCATGGAACGACAGACCAGCGGTCGAAACTCGTAGAGGCCACAGGTTCCATCAGGCTCCAAGGCCGGACAAGGCCAACTCTCGAACCGTTGAACAACGCAGTCAATTTCCTGCTCGGGCCACCGGTCGATAAAACGATCCGTGCGCAGTTGTTGCGCGGCGGCTGTTAGCGCGGTGACTTGCGCGGCTGCTGACTGTTCGATCCTGCTCCGGTGCTCATCGGATAGGCTGCGGAGACCACGCCGAACTTCACGCCGGTCGAGGATGGTCACGGGAAAGAGTCCGACACAACAGCCGGAACATCCTTTGGTACAAGGAAGGCTCCCGAGGAGAGAGGCATTCCCCCGGTCAAACCAGCGAGCGGTCCTTTCAAACAACGGTGAAGGAATGGGGGGTGCCCCTGACATGCTAGTCTTTGTCCGAGGCCGACATGTCCACGATGAGTTCACCTTTGGGAGAATAGAAACCCTGATTGTCGATTTGCACGATTCCGTTGCACTGCTCCTGATAGAACTCGAGGATCCAGCCATTGAAATCGTAACCCTCGTCGGTCACATCATTCTCCGCCATGCGCGTGGTCAAAATAAACCGACAACGGGTCACATATTCCATCGCGAGCTGCGCTTCGATGTCGGAGTGAGCAGTGAGGAGGTTCAGAAAAAGCTTCCGCTCTTGATCATAGACATCTCGATAGCTGCCACGATCACGCACACAAAAGAGGTGGATCGGCTTGCGTTCTTGATGGTAGCCCAATGTCACTTGAACCCAAGCCCAATCCTCGAGCGCTCCTTCCTCCAGATTGGGAGGCACGGTAGGACTTTCCCCGCGGGACTTTAGGAAATCGATTACCAGTCGGAGAGGAGGAGAATTCTCCTTTTGGCAGAACACGCGCGAATAGAGGAAGCTTTCATCCTGTTCGGACGCTTGGTTGGCTACACCTACGGGTAATATCGGTAGCTCTTTAGCCACGTGAACTCACCAACGTCAAGAGCCGTTTGCGTCTCTTCGGAAGGTCCATCCTGCTCTACTCTACCCTTCCATTTGCTTGAACCGCAAGAGGCTGTGTGTGCATTTCTCCATGACAGACGCGCGTTTTTCTCGTTGACAGTCTTCGGACTCTTGGCTACACTCTCGCGGGTTTTCACGATGTGGGTAGAAGCGCGCGCATGGGCGGCCCACTAGCCGGGATGTGTTTCAACCAGGCGCGTCACGTCGCATATCGACTTATTATAATCCCTTACCCTCAAGGAGGTTCACGAATGGCCAAATCAATGACGAAATCGCAGATCGCAGATTACCTCGCCGGAAAAGCCGGCATCACGAAAAAAGGAGCGGTACAGATTCTTGATGATCTGGCAGCCCTGGCCTATCGTGAGGCCAAGAACGTTTTCACGGTGCCTGGAATCGGCAAACTCAAGCTCGCTAACCGCAAGGCGCGCATCGGCCGCAATCCGCAGACCGGTGAGGAAATCAAGATCCCGGCAAAGCGAGTAGTCAAGTTTCGTGTCGCTAAAGCTGCCAAGGACTCAATCCTCGGCAAGAAGTAAGGCGAATCCTATCCCCTGCACCACCGTATCGCCTGATCCATGGCAGTGTGGACTCATCCGCTCCATTTAGAACATACAAGAGGGGGCGAGATTGCATCGAAATCTCGTCCCCTCTTCACATGTCCGGGCATTTACGGGGCCGACGGGCCAAGTCCGCTCCCCCCCATCCCATCGTGTCCGATCAGACGAATCGCGTCCCCATCGTGAACGAGCGAGTCTTCGCTGGCGATCTTCTTATTGATGGTCACAAGCACTTTCTTCTCTCTCAACAGTTGCAGCAGATGTCGAAGCTGAATGCCTTGTCGTTGGATCAATTGACGAACGGACATCGATCGATCAATGTCGCAGGCCAGATCACACTCGCCATCCACGGTTTGCAGTTGTCCGGTCAAAACGATGGTTATCATCTCCGTCATTCCTCATGCGTACGAACGATTTGCCTGTCTCGGCTGTGCGACTGTTGACTCACCGGTCATCTCTTCCGATAATGGAGGCCATGCCAACTCTCGATGTTCATAATCCCGGAATGCCCGACCTCCAGTTCGTTCTCTTCGTGTCGGCGCTCTGCACAGCAGATCTCACGACGATCAATGTGTCCAAAGATCTCCGACAAACGATCTTCGATCGTTGCTGGGCACTCATTCATACCGAGCCACCACCTACGAACCCTAAAGAACGGGTTCTTGACCTCCGGGGAGGGACGGAGCTCACGCTCGAGGCCTGTGCTTCTACGATCCGATCTCTCCTCCACGAGGCCAACATTACCACCTTGGTGTGGGACCATCCGGTGAGTGACCCTCGCATGAACAGCACACCTGAAGCCCTCCCCTTGATCGATCGATTGGGACAATTATATCCGGACAGCCCGAACGTCGTCGATCCTTCTCATCAACCTCCCGGTGGTTCCGACCCCGCTCCGTAAAAGGGAATACAGTGCGAGTAACGACCATAGACATCCCTGGCGTACTCTTGCTTGAGCCTTCTGTCATGTCCGATCATCGAGGCTGTTTCGCGGAAACATACCATGACCGTCGTTACCGAGAAGCCGGCATCGCTGAGCGTTTCGTTCAAGACAATTTTTCGAAATCGATACGAAACACGGTGCGTGGCCTGCACTTCCAAGAACCTCAGGCTCAGGGGAAACTCGTCATGGCCCTTGAGGGGACTGTCTACGACGTCGTCGTTGATATCCGCAAAGGGTCGCCGACATTCGGTAAATGGTATGGAGTCGAACTATCCGGGAAGAGCCTTCAGCAGATGTATGTTCCTCCCGGATGTGCTCATGGCTTTTGCGTCACGAGCGATAGCGCGTGCTTCTTATATAAGTGCACCGCCTATTATTCCCCCAAAGATGATCGCGGTATCTTGTGGAATGATCCGGCTTTGGGAATTCTCTGGCCGGTCAGGCAACCTATACTCTCAGCAAAAGACCAAACACATCATACTCTTGCTGCAATGGACGCAGAGTTGCCGTTCTTTAGAGGTACGCGCTAGACCATCTCCTCTCATCCTCTCACCACATACTTAAGCTGGAAGTCCACGCGTGACAATCGGCTCTCCCGGATTCGGACCTTGCACTTTGGGTCAACCTATCCTAGTGACAGGCCAGTTACGAGTGTGGTATGAGTGGCACTGCTTTCTTACCCATAATTATCACGTCCCCATCGTCTAGCCTGGCCTAGGACATTGCCCTTTCAAGGCAGTAACACGGGTTCAAATCCCGTTGGGGACACCATCATTTCTAACCATCAAGGAGACCACCTCACCTCGCGGCTGCGGGCCGTCGATATCTATCTTGTTTCGCGATGAGGAGCTAACTCCATTACGAGCAGATCAGATCTGAGCACTTACCCCTGCGAGGACTCTACCCTTCAAACGCATGACTGCATTTCCGGCACAGAAACTTCGACGCGATCGTGTCCTTCCATTCATTGAGCTTTTGAGTATAGTTCTTGGTCTTCACGGCTCCATACCCCACCCACACCCCTAGAAAGGCGATAGAGGAGGCTAAGTCTGCTATTGCCATCTCGGATTCCGACCCCTGCGGGGATGCCAGACTTAGCATCACCGCCACATTCACCGGTATACCGAGGAAAAACCCCTGAAGATAAGCCCAGGGGGCCTTGGGAGGGTGATACGAAGTCGGCAGCTGCCCCAAGGCCTCCCTAGGCGGCGTTTGACGAAGGATATCGCTGATCTGCTGTGCCTTCTCGGAGTTGCAAGTCGGACAGGTGCGTTCGCCGGGCATATGACTCCTCCTTCCTGGTATCAATTCTTTTGATCCATGCCGTTGAACAGATAGTTGGCTGTTCTGGGCAGGCAGAATTGATTGGTGCAAGGGAACAGTCTCCGAGTGAAAATTTCTCCTTCAAAATAGTTCGGCCCGGAACCCCGTTCATGGTGTTCCGGGCCGCTCCATGAAACTCTACTACTCCAGATACAGCTTAGTACCCCGCCCCCTTGGCGTTGGGATTCACCTGGCTGGGGAACGGATCCAGGATGCTCTTCGGCGCGTTGTTCCAGATCACGTCCGCCAGATTCGACATCCGGCTCACGATCTGCGCCGCCACCCCACCGGCCGCCCCAAACAACCCGCACCAACCCAACGTCACAAAGCCCCAGTGCAACGGCGCCGAGAACAGCTCATCCACGAACCAGAACGCATGGCCCCACTCGTTCAACCCCACGTTCGGCAGAATGAACATCGGCCCCACCACCGCCGCCACCAGCGCAAACGAGGTCGCCTGGTTGTACAACGGGAGCCGCGTCTGCGCATACAGATAGCTCGACACGCCGCACGTGATGTACAGCGGGAACGTCCCGTAGAACGCTACAATGTGGCTCGCCGTGAAGCTCGTGTCTCGGATGATCACTTGATGCCACGCCGCATCCTGCTCCAACGTGTAGCTGCCCGCGTAGTACACGCCCCAGATGTAACAGGCCAGCCAGCCCATCCAATAAAAATACCGCTTCAACTCCAGCTTGGGGTCCAGATTGGCCAGATTGCGGTCCCGGGTGGTCCAGATCCATCCCACCGACACCGCAAAGAACAAGGCGTTCGCCACGATGTTAAACCGCCACAGTCCCATCCACACGGAGTCGAATTCCGGGGTCATCGAATCCAACCCGTGCGAGTACCCAAACGCCCGTTGATACAGGACCCAAAAGATGCCCATCATCAGCATCGCCGCCCACCCGATCTTCCACGGCTTCGAATCGTACCACTGCGAAATGTCATACCCTCGATCGCTTGCCATAGTGTGACCTCCCTTTAGCTTAAGGCTTATTGAAAAATCGCGCGCCTACTCTTATCAGTGTTGATCTGATACCTACTTCTCCAAATCTCTCTCTTTGAACGCTCCTTGATAGTACCTCAAATCGATATGCGAATGCCAATCGATAACTCACTCGATCGTCAGCCTGTAATCTTTGTCTTTTCCGTGGTTTACAATTACCAGATCTCACCATTTCCCCTATTCCTCTACTTTTCATCACCTGATACGTGTTTTCGCCTGGCGCGACAAGTTCGACTCTAGAAAGGTTGCTCCTCCTCCATCACGAAGCGTAGGATGCACTTGATGGTCGGGAGCAGTATGAGACTACCTCCGGTGGCAAGGTCGCGCGCAATCGTCGTCACGCTGGTTGTAATAGGTGCGTTCTGCTTGCTGGCATACACCCAGATCAGGTCTCACACGCAGGGAAGAGAAGAGGTGATCGCCACCATCATCAAGAATTGGCAACAAGCGCATCCAGCGGCCCAGCGATTCGTCATTTTGGCCGACTTCAAGAACGAGGCAGTTCTCGATAAGGATACAAGCCTCATCTGGGAGCTCTCCCCAATAACAACATCTGTGACATGGAACGAAGCGCGTGCCACATGCCTTACCCGAGCCACGGGCGGTCAGCGAGGCTGGCGGCTACCGGCGCCGGCTGAAATGCGAAGTCTCGTGGGGCCGGCAGTAGACTCCCCGATCCCCAATATCCCGCCAGGGCATCCATTCGTGAACATCCAGCCAACGTCCTACTGGACGGTCGTTCCAGAAGCCAATCAACCATCATATGCACGGTACGTGGACGCATTCCTCGGCAACGTGCTCAGTTTTACTAAGCTATATACTTATCCGGTTTGGTGCGTTCGCGGGCCGATCAAGCAGGATGATTACTGAGTGGCGCCCGGTGTTATGTGTAGAACTGATGGTCGTCGAGCAATACGCCTACTTGACGGATTACGCAGATGAGATCATTTTCGGACCTTGCGGTCCATGAATCGCAGGGATGGCTTCGACAAGTTCCCCATTCCTTTGATAGTCCGAGACGCATCGCCGGCCGAGTTCCACGCAGGTCAAATGAAGGCTCCGTACATGCACTCGCCGGACCAGCCAGGTCGGTGGCTCAAAAAATAGACCTATGAACATAGTGGTAACCGGAGGAACAGGATTCGTTGGCCGGGCATTGTGTGCCGCGCTATGCCAAAGAGGCCACAGAGTCACCATTCTGACGAGACACACGGGACAGGTTTCGCATCAGCCCGACGTACAGGTGCAGTCGTTACAATGGAACGCACGAGACTCGGGACCCTGGGAGCAGGCATTTGAAGGAGCAGATGCGGTCATTAATCTCGCCGGTGCCCCCATTGCCGACGCACGCTGGACGGACTCGCGCAAACAACTCATCACAGACAGTCGAGTGCTTACCACTCGCTTATTGGTCAGAGCCTTGTCCCGCCGATCTACGAAACCCCTCACATTCATGAGCGCGTCCGGAATCGGGTATTACGGCGCAAGCGACGACCGTCGTCTGGATGAAGGAGCGGCGCGCGGTCTGGGCTTCCTGGCCGATCTCTGTCTCGCATGGGAAGCGGAGGCCCTTCGGGCTGGAGAGCTTGGTGCGCGCGTCGTCATCTTACGAACCGGAATGGTACTCGAACAAGACGGCGGGGCTTTGCCCAAGCTGCTGTTGCCCTTTCGATTATTTGCAGGCGGTCCGATCATGCCGGGAAGCCAATGGGTCTCGTGGATTCACAGACGGGATCACATCGGGCTGATAGAATGGGCTCTCGCCACGGCAACGGTTTCCGGTCCGATCAATGCGGTGTCCCCGGAGCCTGTGACGATGAAGACGTTCTGTGAGGTGCTGGGGCGGCTGATTCACAGACCATCCTGGCTTCCCGTTCCGGAAGTCGCCCTGACCATGCTACTCGGCGAGCTGGGGACAATGATGACCACTGGCCAGCGTGTGATTCCTGCGAAAGCAATGGCGGGAGGCTACACCTTTCTGTATCCAACGCTGGAGACTGCTCTGCAAACTATCCTGATAGGAACAGCGCGCCAGGATCGTGGTGAATCGGATCCATGAGCCACATCTGACGTCCTCGGACGAGCCGCACCGGAATAGTTGCCACGTCGAAGTTGATTGTCCAATACTATCGTGGATCATGCGCCAGGCCTATCAGGAATATTGTGGGGATGGACAAACCTTAGCTGACGGAATGACGGCTTGTTCGATCCGCTTGGGTATCAGCAGGTGTCTCCTCGGTGACGAAGTTCGTTTCGACGGAGGACACAAGAGGGACCGGTTTTTAACCGATGTCCTGGGTCGCTACGTGGAATGGGTACCAGTCTGTCCTGAGGTTGAGGCGGGACTGGGCACCCCGCGTGAAGCCATGCGGTTGGTCGGTGAACCTCACCGTCCTCGACTCGTCACGATCCAGAGTGAGATCGACCACACGGAGGCTGTCGCCAACATAGCTAAAGATCGGGTTGCCGAATTGAAAAAGCTGGAGCTCTCCGGCTATGTCTTCAAGCAGAACTCGCCCAGTTGCGGCGTCCAACGAGTCCATATTTATGATCAACAGGGGATGTTCCGTCAGAATGGAATCGGGATCTTCGCCAAGGTCTTTGCGGATCAGTTTCCAATGATTCCGGTCGAAGAGGAAGGGCGGCTCTGCGTCCCGGCGGTGAGAGCGAACTTCGTGGAACGGGTATTTTGTTATCGTCGATTCCAAGATCTGATGGGGAATGAGCTCACCAGGCAGGCGCTGAGACGATTCCACAGGATCCACAAGTATCTGCTCTTGTCCCACAGCCAACAACATTATGAAGCGATGGGCCGATTGATCGGTCAAGCAGATCACCATCGACCGAAGGAGTTGACGGCGAAGTACGGTGCGATATTCATGAAATGCTTGGCTGTGAACCCCACGGTCCATAAACAGATGAATGTGCTGCATCACATTGTGCGGTACCTCAAGACACGATTGAAGACGCACGAAAAGGTCAAGCTATTAGACGTGATCGATAGTTATCATCGAGGGCTCATCCCACTATTCGTTCCGCTGATGCTGATCAAGCACTACGTCGGGAGGTTCGAGATCGACTATCTTCGCGACCAAGTGTACCTGGAGCCGTGTCCGAAAGAGCTGATGCTTCGCAATCGCGTGTAGGACGATTCATGGCGACAAAGAAGCAAGGGGTGATTCTGGTGGGACATGGCGGAATCCCAAAGGATTGTCCGCCAGATTTAGTGACAACGCTCAAACGACTGGAAGCCCAGCGCCGCGCAGTAAAACAACCGCCATCCGTTGAAGAACTCGCATTGGAGATGAAGATCCGTCGGTGGCCGCGGACGCCGTCGACCGATCCTTACGAATCCGGCCTTCAAGCAGTCGGGGCGCGATTGCAGTCCCAACTAAATGGCAGCTTGTTCGCACTCGCTTACAACGAATTCTGTGCTCCAACCCTGGGGGAGGCAGTGGAGCAACTCATTGGACAAGGGGCCACGGAGATCACTGTAACAACCACCATGTTTACTCCAGGAGGTGCTCATTCGGAAATCGAGATCCCTGAAATTCTCAACCGTCTCCGGCCCAAACATCCTGATGTGATACTTCGTTATGCCTGGCCCTTTGACCTTGAATTGGTCGCCAACACGTTAGCCGAGCAGATTCGTCGCTTCTCCACTGGACCTCCGCAAGGGGATCGGTAAAAAGATCTGTCGGCCATCGCCCAGGCAATGTAGAATGCCGACACCCAGCGAACACTGCAACCGGGGAGGAGTCATCGTGAAGGCTCGGGAGCAATTGGCAAAAGCGTTCCATGATACCCAGGCATTCAAATGGGATCGTGATAAGGGATTCAAGCTCGCGTCCGGTGAGATCAGCCCGTTCTATGTCGATTGTCGCGCTCTTATGGCGCATCCAGAAGCGCGTCGCCTAGTCGGCCACCTCGCCTATGAGGCGCTCACCGACATTGAATTTGATTGTCTGGGCGGCCTCGAACTCGGAGCCATCCCGATTGCCGTGACCATTTCCGATTTCGCCTGCGCTGCCCCGCGTCAGCGCCTCTGGCGGACTTTCGTCGTTCGCAAGCAGACCAAGGACCATGGCCTGGGAAAGTTGATCGAAGGCAGCATCCATCCGGGCGATCGAGCACTGATCGTTGATGATGTCCTCACGAGCGGCGGGTCGTTGCTGAAGGCGATGGCGGTCGCACGGGAGGCCGGACTTCAAGTGGATCATGCATTCGTCATTGTGGATCGTCAAGAGCAGGATGGGAAAGGGCGTGTGGAAAGAGAAAAAGTTCAGCTCATCAGTCTCTTAACGATTCAGGACCTTATGAGCATGGAGAAGAAGGGCTAGTGCAACAGGCTATGCTTGCGGGTTGCTCATCCGTTCACTTGCACTCGAACTGAATCCCCCACCGCCGTTCTTCGACCAGTTCTTGCGCGTCATCAAGCGGACTTACAATTCGCCTGCGTCCTTTGGCTTCTCCCTCACGAACGATGCGGTAGGACCTGCCGCTGCATTTCTCCTTCATGAGGTCAAGGGCATCCTTGCGCAAGGAGGAGAGCATAGGGCCTTGTTCGTCCTTAAACGGATAGATCACGACCCCACCCGCGTCGTGCTCCTGAACGATCTTTGCGCCAGCGGCACAGCCTCCAACCACTAGGCATGCCGCTGCAGCGGTGGCTTTCAGCCAAGAGTTGATCATTACCTTGGACTGGCTCCGATCACTGTGGGCAACGGAATATGACTACCTGTGCTTCCACCGAACAGACTCTTCCAGGAGTTGTGCTCTTGTACCCGTAGGCCTTTATCCCACAGCGATTCCAAAATGCGGACAGCTGAGGAGGACCCTCCGTCCATTGCCATGGCTTGACGGACTGCAGGAAGCGCATCCTTGAAACAGCGACCGATGTCGTATAGCCGAACAGCTCCGAGGCTCTTCAGGAGCAGAATGTGTCCGGTCTCCATTTCGGCGATAATCGTCTGATACGCATGTTTTCCGCTCTCGCGAACACGAATCTTGCCGGTCAGATCCAGTAGCATCAATGCCTGTGCTGCCTCTCGGTAGTGAGGCTGTTCTTCGTCAAAACTCTCTGCAGCCAGATCAAGGATCCGTGCCTTCTTTAACCCAGAGGCGGACGGTTCTGCGACAAACAACCCCTGCCATGAGCTGTGGCGCCTGCTACCCAACGGGCGTCCATCCTTATAGAGAAGACCTAGATACGTAAAGTTTTCACGGAACAACCCCGCATTGAAGAGCACATGATGGCCGGTTCGTTTCTGCCATTCGTCGATCCTGAGAGGTTCTGAAAACCCTTCCTGGGCGTAATGATGAACGGAGAATTTCGTCCGCTCCGGATCGATATCGACAGCCAGCATGCTCGGCACGGTAGGACAAGCGTCGCCTGGATTCCACACCGAAACCATGACGCCAGCAGAAAGCCGCTCCCATGAACCGTCCTGAGCTGGGCACAGAACAGGCAACAGCACCAGGCTCAGTAGCTGTAGGAGAACGTGTAGGGAAGACTTGGCTTCTGCGAACCACTGGAGCCTATTCATGGCGGCCTCTGCAGACACTCAGTCGTAGCGAGTAGACCGGTAAGGGCGACTCATGGTTCAGAATGGCTCGACGCTCCGCAATTGCCCGATCGCCGCCGGTTGCTGAATGACGCTCATCAGATCTGTCGGCTTCACATCCAACAGCTCACGCACGGAACTTGCCAAAGCCTCAGGTGTAAAGGGCTTTGGCAGATAGGCACTGGCCGGGTCACCGCTCTCAACACCCACATCATCTGTATAGCCTGAAATAAAGAGAAGCTTCAATTCCGGTTTGATCACACGAAGCTGCCTTGCCAGCTCAGTTCCACTCATCCACGGCATCACGATATCCGTGAGCAGCAGTTTGACCTTCCCAATATGGGGAGTGGCCACCAGACAAGCCTCCACGCCATTTCTTGCCTCGACGATGCCATATCCGAGCTTCATCAGTTCATCTCGAATGAGGGTGCGAACATCCTCCTCATCCTCTACCAGAAGAATGGTTTCATGACCCTCTGTCGATTGCAACGGTACGCTCTCTTCTGTCGGCACCTCCTCGATCTCACTTACAACGCGCGGGAGGTAGATATCGAAACGTGCCCCCACTCCACTCTCGCTGATTACATCCAATCCACCGCCGCTTCCCGTGACGATGCCCAACAGGGTCGACAGCCCAAGCCCCGTTCCCTTTCCTTCTTCCTTGGTGGTAAGGAAGGGCTTGGAAATATGTTCCTGGACCTCCGAGGACACTCCCCAGCCGGTGTCGGACACCGAGAGCCTCACATATTCCCCGGGCGGCATAGGATTGACGTGGTAGCTAGGCCGGTGGTCGAGCTTTACCGAGGCGATTTCGATCGTGAGCTTGCCGCCGGTCGGCATCGCATCCCGGGCGTTCACGACCAGATTCATCGCAATCTGCTCGACTAACGCAGGATCGGCTTTGATTGTGAGCGCATCCACGCTCGGCCTCTGAACCTTCGCTCCCGAAGGCTGTTTTCTGCTGAACGTAAGCACCTGGCGAATGAGAACCCTCGAGCGATCACCCGCCTTCTACATTTCTTCCACCCGATTGCTTAGCGGATGATCTGAGCCCATCTCATTGAGCAGAACCTGACTATGCCCATGATGACCGTCAGCAAGTTATTGAAATCGTGTGCCAGTCCTCCTGCCAGACGGCCGACCGCCTCAAGCTTTTGTAGCTGCCGAACTTGCATTTCGCTGTGAACAAGTGCCTCCTCCGCCTGCCTTCGTGCCACCCGTGCTGTTCGCTCGCGCAGTACTTGTCGCACCGATGGGACAAGACGATCCAATCCTTCCTTGAAAATACAATCCATCGAACCGCGCTGCATGTGCTCAATGCACAGGGTCTCAGCAGCTGTTGTGGAGAGAAAGATAAACGGTACGTCAGGAGCCGATTGTTGGGCCAACTCTAAGGCGGCCCCCTCCTCAAACTCAGGCATGGAGAACTCGGCCAGGATGAGATCTATCTGGCCTTCGGTCAGAGCCGAGGTAAAGGTGCGGCGAGATTCTACGCGTCGTATCACACAGGAAAGTCCAGCATCAGTCAACAGTTCATCGATGCGATCAGTATCTTGTGGGTTGGTCTCTAGATGCAGCACTCGCAACACCGTCATCATGGCAGGGTCACGTGATGGAACGGCAGTTTTCAGGAGGAGGTTCATTGATGATGCCACACAATGTTCCGAGCTCCTTGACAGCCGACAAAACTTTGTGAGACTCGACGGGCTTGACGACGTAGGCGTTGGACCCCAAGGCACAACCGTCGGCTAGGTCGAGTTCTTCTCGCAATGATGGCAACATCACGACTGGAAGTGGACGAAGATGGAGGTCCCCCTTGATGGCACGCAAGACTTCGAGCCCGCTCACTGTGGGCATTTTTAGATCATTGACGACGTTTGTGATCAGGTTCATGAATGTCTGTCGGAGCATGACCGGATCGCCCTACACTTCAGGTCGTGCAGCGATTGTCCATGATATAGCTCGTCCTTGCAAGCCCAAGTGCAGATCGGCGACGATGTTTCTCATCACCGGTCCAGGTTGACGGTAGCGTGAAGCATGACTTGTCGGCCCATACGAGAAAGCACCAGCAGGGTATCGATCAGCTGTCCCATCTGCTTTGCGGAGTCAACAATCGTTTGCAAATACCGGGCAGCTTTGTCGTTCAGCGAGGGCTCGACCGATTGACGCAGGAGTGCGGCATAGCCATCGATGTGACGCAATGGGGCACGTAGGTCGTGAGAGAACAGCGGAATGATTCCAGCTCCTTGTTTGCGGCCTCCAAGAGCTCTCCTCGACACTGTAGCTCACCGGGGACACGTCGCCGTTCCGTGATGTCATGCAGAGTGAGGTAGTACACCTATGTCAGCAGGGCCGGCTGCAGCAATGCACCGATGTCGAGGAGTACGATGGTGTGCCTTGTCTCGGGGGCAGATTCAGCTATACGCCGTCCTACTGCTTGCCGCTCAGGCACATCCATTTCCGTAATGATGTATCGAATCACGCTGAGCTTGCGAGTTCCGGCTCCCTCGAAGGTCATTCTCTTGGCGGCTCGGAAGCCGCCCTCTTGAAATAGGGCTTAGTTCGCCCGGTTGCTAAGAGGTGAGCCTGTGAGGGGCGGTTGGAGAGTGATGCCATTGATCAGGACGACTTGCATCACAACGCTTCGATGATCATTCGGAAGCCATCCAGTGAAACTGTGAAACAAATTGTAGGCGAACACTCGGGCTGCGGAGGCAGAAAACTAACCACCTAGGGCAGAACCTGGAGGAATCACAGTAGCCGAAGGACCGACAACAGTCGCAAACATGACGGTTGCGCTGACCACCCAGTCTGTGAATGGTTGGGGGTAAATGCCGATCACCAAAGTCCCGGCTAAACCGACATAGATCACCACCCTCATCGGACCAGAAATCCCGATAGGAGAGGGATCCACCGGCTCATTGATGTACATCTGCTTCACAATGATGAGGTAATAGTACATCGAGATCACAATGTTGATCAGCCCGACCGCGATCAAGGTATAGAGCCCTTCGTGGATGGCCGCCACGAAAATATAGAGCTTGCCGATGAACCCCGCGAGCGGTGGCACGCCGGCCAGAGACAGAAGGAACAGCAGCATCGCGAACGCGAGAAACGGCGATCGTCTGTTTAAGCCTCGGTAATCCTCGATTTCATCTCTTCCAATAGCCTGGCTGACTGCGATCACGACGGCGAAGGCGCCGATATTGGCAAACAGGTACGCCAGAAGATAAAACAAAATGGCATCGGTTCCCATCTTGGTGCCAGCCGCAAGGCCGATCAACACATTTCCTACTTGGGCGATTCCCGAATACGCGAGCAACCGTTTGATGTTGCGTTGCGCGATTGCCACGATATTGCCATAGGTCATCGACAGGATGGATACCGCCACCAAAAGGGTCACCCATAGAGGCCTGAACGTTGCCAACGCCACAAGGAAAAGGCGGAGCAAGATCGCGAACGCCGCAGCTTTTGGAGCGATCGACAAAAAGGTCGTTACAGGAGTAGGAGCACCATGATAGGTATCGGGAATCCATGAGTGGAATGGAACGGCCCCGATCTTAAATCCAAGAGAGGCGAAGATCAGCAGAAACCCGATGACCAAGCCGGGTGTTGCTTGGGCGGACGCCATTTCCGAAAAGACCAGCTTACCGGTTTCACCATAGACCAGGCTGATCCCATAGGCAAGCAGGCCGGCGGCAAAGACACCGAGGATAAAAAATTTGAGTCCGCCTTCGTTCGAGGCCAAATCATCTCGGAGATAAGACACTAAGATATAGAAACCAAGCGTGGCGAATTCCAAGCTAACGAAGAGGGACAGCAGATCGTTGGCGGACGCCATGAACATCATGCCGAGTGCCGCCATGACGACCAGACAATAATACTCTCCTCTGAAAAGAGTGAAACGATTGACATACTCGATTGATGCGAGGATGACGAGTATCGTGGCTCCCAGGATAAAGATCTTGAAAAAGATCGCCATGCGATCCAGCACGAACATATTGCCGAAGAGCGTGCCGGAAATATGATTGAGGTCAAACCACCCCAAACAGCCGAGTGTGATCACAAGGCCTGCGACACTGAGATAAGCCAGTCGCTCCTTGGGAAAGCGCGGAAACGAAAAATCGACGATGAGCACCACACAAAGCCAGGAGGTTAGGAAGATCTCCGGCAGTAAGAGCAGAAGATCGGAGAAGGCCATGTTGAGCGAAAACGTCATTCGCGCTCCTCTCGTGAGACCTGAGGTAGATCGGATATGGCCTTGTGCGCAGCCAACGGGGCAGCAGTCCTTTCTAGTGGCATCGACTTCCCATTCACCCCTAACCCCTCACTGGTTTCCGCGACCGGAACCACGCGCGTAATCCTCGCGACCAACGGGTCCACTCCAGAACGAACGACATCGTATAAATGCATCGGGAAAATTCCAAAGCCGATACTGACCGAAATCATAATCAATAGAGGCAGGCGGTCGACCGTCGAGATCGCATCGTGTGCATGGCTGTACTTTTGGTTCATCGGACCATAGAAAAGGCCGCGCATCATTTTGAACAGATACGCTAGGGTTAAGACGATGCCCAGCATGGCCACGATCACTTGGAGAGGATACTTATTCCAGCTTCCGACGATGATCATAATTTCCGCGATAAAATTCACCGTACCGGGCATTCCGACCGATGCCATACAGGCCACGATGAAACAGGCAGAGATGAAGGGCATCTTGTTCACCAGGCCGCCCAACGACGGGATGTCGCGTGAATGGGTTTGGTCGTACACCCACCCAGCCATCGCGAAGAGCATGCCGGTCGCCATGGCGTGGGCGAACATGTAGATGACCGCGCCGCTTAGGCTGATGTAATTCAAGGCTGCCATCCCAAGGAACACATAGCCCATGTGACTGGAACTGGAATAGCCGATCACGTACTTGGTGTCTTTGGCATAAAACGCCACGAAACCGCCATAGATGATGCTGAACATGCAAAGAACGGCGGCGATCGGCATCAGTTCCCTGGTCGTCTCCGGGAGAATTTCAAACGCCACCCGCATAATGGAGAAGTGTCCCAGCTTCATGAGGACACCGGCATGAAGCATGCTGGTTGCGGCCGGCGCAGCCGCATGGCCGACCGGCGACCACGAGTGCAACGGCCACAGCGGAGCGATCGACGCAAAGCCGAAGAACACCAAGACCCAGATGATCTTGTCCAACGTCGTGCCGAGCGCCGGAATATTCATGAGATGGGCCTGCTCCCGGAGCACCAGGATATCGAAGGTGTTCAGCCCGGAGTATTTATAGATGAGTAAGATGCCCATGAGCGCGACGACGGCAAAGGCGGACAGGAAGAGCACGAGTTTCATCGCCGCATATTCTTTGCTGTTCGATCCGAAGTTCAGGAGAAATCCAACTGAGTCCCGCCGTTTCAGACCTTCGGGATCGGTCATTTCCAAATACTTCTTCGTGTGGCTGCCCCACATCCCCAACAGCAAATACATCGGGATGACGGACATCTCATAGAAGAAATAGAGAAAGAACAAGTCTAGGGACATGAACACACCGATCGTGGCAGCCGCCAGGATCAACAACCAGATGTAGAACTCTTTCGTACGATCCTTGATGTGCCACGATACGAAGATGCCGGCAAACAGCAAAATGGAAGAGGCCAGCACGAGAGGAGTGCCGACCCCATCGACGCCAAGATACAATGCAATGCCGAGTTGCCTCGACCATTCGAACTTTTGAACAAACTGAAATCCGCCTGTGCTTGGATCATACGCATAAAAAATATAGAGCGACGCGATCAGCGACACAAAGGCTGCGCTTGCCGCTATGCTTCGAACAAGCAGCGGCTGTCGATTTGACACAAAAATTAACCCCAAGGCCCCGGCGAACGGAGCGAAGAGGACATACAGTAGTGCGTACTCTCCCATTGACCTAATACCCCTGTCTTACCTGACTACCATCCAGGGCTACCGCATTTTCGTGATGGAGGCGATCGACGAGCGCTTGAACAGATCCGTTCATGATTCGTAAAAACGGCGAGGGATAGAGCCCGATCCAGAAAATCATGACCGAAAGTGAGACCGCAATGACCATCTCACGAAGCTGCAGGTCGCTCATCGCACCTTTCACCGCACTGCCGAGCGGACCCATCATCGAACGTTCGTAGTACCACAGAAAATACGCGGCACCAAAAATGACCCCGAGCACGGCGATTCCGCCAAACCACCACTTGGCCTCGAATGCTCCCAAGAGAATGAGAAACTCCCCGACAAAGCCGTTCGTACCGGGCAGTCCGATCGACGCCAGTCCGATAATGAGCAAGAATGTTGCGAGTCGAGGCACTTGTTTTGCCATTCCACCGAACGCAGACAACTGAGTTGTCTGCTGCCGAGAGTAGAGAAAGCCGGCGATAAAGAAGAGTCCAGCAGTGCTGAATCCCAGATTGATCATCGTGAGCAAGCTGCCTTGCAGACCTTGATAGTTCAGGGCAAACAACCCCACGACGATAAAGCCCAAGTGACTGATGCTGCTGTAGGCCAGCAGGCGACGGAAATCGGACTGAACCAAGGCCATCCAGGCTCCGTAGAGAATTGCGCAGAGGCCAAGCACGACCATCACCATGACAACCGTCTCGCTTTTCGACGCATCGGGGAGCAAGGGGATGCTGAACCGCATAAAACCAAACGTGCCCACTTTCAATCCCGCCAAGGCCACGGCCATCCCGATCGGGCCCTCCAACAGTGCATCAGGCAGCCATGTATGGAAAGGAAACACCGGAGCCTTGAACGCAAATCCTAGGAACATCAGCCAAAAAATGACGAGTTGCTGAGAGACCGGAACCGGTACCGTCATGAGCTCAAGCAGATCGAACGAATAGGTCTGATCGGGGTGATGCAGGGAGGCCCATTCATGAAAATTGATGTTCAGCAACGCGATGCCCACCAGCATGAACACGCTGCCCAAGAGCGTATATACGACGAACTTCAACGCGGCGTAATGACGTTCGGCTCCCCCTCCCCACAGCTTGATCAGAAAATAGCTGGGTATCAGCATCAACTCCCAGAAGACGAAAAACAGGATCAAATCCAGCGACACGAAGATGCCCATCGTCGTCGTCTCGAGCGCCAACAGGCACATCATGTACAGCTTGACTTGATGTCGAATCGTATCCCACGAATAGACCACGACCAAGACCGTCAAAAATGCCGTGAGTCCCACGAACAGGACGCTGATTCCATCGACGGCCAGGTGATAGCTGATGCCTAGCGCAGGAATCCATTGGACACGCTCTGTGAACTGCATAGCGGCTGACTCGGGCACGAAGCGCAGCAGGACGAATACAGAAAGTGCAAACTCCACTAGGGCAATCGTGAGGGTTGAGGTCCGGACCAGATCCTCGTCGTCGAGCAGCCAGAGCACAGCAGCCCCGACCAGCGGGAGAAATAGAATGGAGGACAGAATCGGAAATCCGGCCGTGAGTTCTTCGAGCATGGACGTAGCCTAGTCGGGTTAAGACCTACATCTGAGCAAACAATTGAACGACAAGAACGAGCAGGAAGATCCCCGCGACGATGATGGCGGCATAATGATGCACCATTCCGCTCTGTATCTTCCGACCTTCGCGAGCCGCGAGGTGGTTGCTATATCCGATCACGTTCAGGCCGCCGTAGATAATATACTTCTCGATCCACGTGGATCCGGCAGAACCCCAATCAGCGAGCCATCCAACGCCCCGCACGATGCCGTCGATGATCGTGCGATCAAACCAGTCAAGGATTGCACCCAGACGTTTGAGCGGCTCCACGAAGATCAGGTCGTACAGTTCGTCGACGTAGTACTTGTTCAGCAGAAGCCGATACATCTTGGAGAATTTGTTCGCCCATCGGTCGGCTGTCGCCGGGCTCAGGCCGTAGAGAAAATGCGCCAGCCCCCATCCCGCCAAGGCTATGGCGATCGCAATGCTCATCAACAGCAACACCATGCCGGCATTTGTCTCATGCGCACTCCCAACTCCGACGACGGGCCCCAAAAATCCATGCAGCCAGCCATGCTCTGGAGGAAACCCCAAGATCACCCCACCCACGATCGAAAGGAAGGCAAGGGCTATCAGGGGAGCGACCATCACCATCGGAGATTCATGCACATGCTCAGCCGTATGAGGATCCATCCGAGACGAACCGTAGAACGTCAGATAGGTCAACCGGAACATATAAAAAGACGTCATCAATGCGCCGAACGCCGCCATGCTGTACAGGAGATAGTGATGAGTGGTGAAGGCATGAGCCATAATTTCGTCTTTGCTCCAGAATCCCGCTAAGGGAGGAAGGCCCGCGATCGCAATGGTGCCGACCAGAAACAGACGATGAGTCCATGGAATTCGGCTGCTCAGTCCGCCCATCTTCCGGATGTCCTGTTCCCCCGATAATGCATGGATGACCGATCCTGCCGCCAAGAACAACAGCGCTTTGAAGAACGCATGGGTCATGACGTGGAAAACGGACGCCGTATAGGCGCCGATCCCACAACCGAGAAACATATATCCGAGCTGGCTCACCGTCGAATAGGCCAGGACGCGTTTGATGTCGGTTTGGACGAGTCCGATGGTCGCGGCAAACAGGGCGGTGCCTCCGCCGACCAGCGCCACCGTCGACATCGCGACAGGTGAGAGATCAAAGATGGCGTGATTACGGACGACCATGTAGACACCGGCCGTCACCATGGTCGCCGCATGGATCAACGCGCTCACCGGCGTGGGACCTTCCATCGCATCGGGCAGCCATGTATGGAGGGGGAGCTGCGCCGACTTCCCAACCGCACCGATGAAGAGGCACAGAGCGATGGCCGTGGCCATATCTGGAGACAGTTGCCCGACCTGGGCAAAGACCTTGGTATAGTCGAGGGTCTTAAAGTTGCTGAAGACAAGAAATATCGCGACGAGAAATCCCGCGTCGCCGATCCTGTTGACGACGAAGGCTTTGGATGCTGCCTTGGCGGCCGAAATCTTGTCATAGTAATAACCGATCAAGAGATAGGAACAGAGCCCGACACCTTCCCAACCGATAAAGAGCACGAGATAGTTGTTCCCCATCACAAGAAGCAACATGGAGACCATGAAGAGATTCATGTAGGTGAAGAAGCGCGTAAATCCGGTTTCTCCGTGCATATAACCCACGGAATAGACGTGAATGAGGAACCCGACACCGGTGACGACCAGCAACCAAGCACAGGTCAGAGGATCCACCAGGTACGCCAAATTGATCGCGAGGTCGCCCCCGAAAATCCAATGATAGGCAACCACCTCATGGGAAGCTCCCGTACGCATGACATCGGCGAAGACGGCGATCGTACAGAGAAACGATAGGCCGACTGATCCCCAAGCCAATCGATGGGCCATCCCATGGGAGTAGCGGTGCCCGAGCAGGCCGTTCGCGAGAACCGCGAGCAACGGGAAAACGGGAATCAATTTGATGAGGAGGTCAGTCAAGCGGGACACAGTATCACACCATTCTGCGGATGCTCAGCCTGCCAACCATGCTGCACGGAGTTTGAACGTACAACGTACGCATGACGATACGTTGAGAGGTACGAGCCACCGACGGCACCGTTGGATCCGATCGTCCACACCCTGCTACCACTTCAAGAGGTTCATTTCATCCACATTCGTAGAAATCTTGCCTCTGAACACGACGATGATGATGGCCAAACCAACGGCCGCTTCACCAGCCGCGATGGCGATGATGAATAGTGCCACAAGTTGTCCCGCCATCGATTCCAAATAATGTGAGAACGCGACCAAATTGATGTTGGCCGCATTCATCATGATTTCAACCGACATCAGCACGATGATGAAGTTCCGTCTGACAAGCACACCCAAGAGCCCCGTCATAAAAAGGACCGCACTGACGGCTGTATAGGCAGATAGAGGAATCATAACCGCTCTCGATTCCTATCCAGGGGCTTCGGAGCCTTGGCCAAGACGATCGCGCCGATAATAGCTCCGAGCAGAAAGATACCGACGATCTCAAACTGCAAGAGATGGTCGCTGAACATCTTGATGCCCACGGCATAGGTATCGCCGTCTTGCAGCACCGCAGTGGTCGGAGCATCCCCCTTGACCCCCGAAAATGGAGACCGCAGGAGGAGGTACAAAACGTAGCCGGCTCCAAAGACAGCAGGCCCGAGAATATACGGAGCTGAGGGGTGAAAATAACGTTCATCCGTCTTGAGATTCAGCAACATCAACACGAAGAGGTACAGCACCAGAATCGCCCCAACGTAGACGATGACCTGCACGGCCCACAAAAACTCCGCATTCAGAAGAATGAATAGGCCAGAGACGTGCAAGAGCAACACGAGGAGAGAGAGCGCGCAGTGAACTGGGTGACGCAAGGACACCGTCATAACACCGGCGGCAATACTGATCAATGCAAAATAAACAAAAAACAGTCCGGTCATGGGTGCGGCTCAGCTCAGATGTTTGGGAGGCGGTTGGGTCGACTTCTGTACCGACTGCGGAAAATAGTAGCGGTACTCGCGGCTTTGCTCGACGTTCTTTTCTTGGTTGTGCGCATACAAATACTTCTTCCCGTCATCAAGATGGCGTTCGCCGATGTCGTAGAGCCGCTTCTTGTCGAACAGGAGACTGCGTTTGTCGTGGGTCGAGTATTCGTACATCTTGGTCATCGCCAAGGCGTTCACCGGACATGCTTCGACACAATAGCCGCAGAAGACGCATTTAGTGATATCGATATAAAATTCACTGGCGTAGCGCTGGAGCGGTCGGGCCGGATCCTCGGCACTGATCACCTTGATGCAATGCGAAGGACAGGCGGCCTCGCAAAGATCGCAGCCGACGCACCGTTCTCGCCCATCATCATATCGAAGCAAGCCAAGCGCACCGCGATGCGCATCAGGGATTGTTCGTTGCTCACGCGGATACTGAAACGTCATCGGGCGGTGAAGCATGTGTCGAAACGTAACCTTCATCGCGTCCACAATTTCGTAGAACAACGCAGCCTGAAGGATTCTTTTGGTCAACGCGGCGACACTCATCGGAGGCTCCTCGTCATGAATCTAGCTACTCGCTTACGCCTGTTCAACACTGACCCAGATCTGTTTGAACGACGGGACACCGGTCGCGGCATCAACCGACACCGGCATTAAGTCCTTCACAGGAGGTTCATTAAAATGCTCAGGAAAAAAACAGGTGCCTGGAGCGATGGACTGATCCGCCTGCACCGCGAGCTGAAGAGAACCACGATCGGAGGTCAAACGCACCTTCGCACCGTCTTGCAATCCGAGACGCTCCATGTCCCCTATATTCATCCGCAGCTTCCCTGTGTTCGGAGCAATCTTCATAAGCCCTGGCGCTTGCGTGGACAATTTCCCCGAATGCACCAATAACTGTCCCATCAATAGAGAAAAGGGGCGCGTATTCTCTCCAGATGACGGACCCTGTTGATAACGAGCCTTGACCTCCACTGCGTAGTCGCTGGACAAATACTGGTCAGGGACAGGCATCACTTTACGGGGTTGCCCGAGATTATAGTATCCGGGCAAAAGCTTCATAATCTCAGCTTGAATATCATTCGCCGATTGGTATTCCCATCGGCATCCCATGGCATTCGCAAGAGCTGTCATGATGTGCCAGTCCGGCAGGCTCTCTCCAAGCGGATCCATCGCCTGACGAACGCGCAGCACGCGACCTTCAAGATTTGTAAAGGTGCCGTCCTTCTCCGCATAGGTGCAAGCAGGAAGCACAAAATGAGCCAATTTCCCCGTCTCAGTCAAGAAAGGATCTTGCACGATTAACAGTTCGAGTCGTTCAAGAGCGGCTCGCACCTCCATCGACGCCGGCAAGGTGGCGAGCGGATTTTCCCCTAGAATGTACAGGGCTTTAATCCGTCCACTCTTGCATCGCTTCAAGATCTCGATGAGATGCGCTCCCGATCCGACAGGGGGGAGTGACGTTTCCCATGCTTTGGCGAACCGGTCCCGAACTGCTGGATCATCAAACCGAGCCTGACCTGGGAGAAACTCCGGTACTGCGCCCATATCAACGGCCCCTTGTTCATTCGGCTCCTCCGTCACGGTGTTCACACCGCAACCCGCTCGTCCGAGCTTGCCGGTGATCCAGGCGAGATCCATCAGTTTTAAGACGTTCTGATAGCCGTTCGTTCGTCTGACAATCCCTTCCGCACACAGGATGATCGACCTCGACGATTCGGCAAAAATAGCCGCAACCTCTCGGAAGGCTTCGACGGGAGAGCCGGTCTGAGCCGCTAGGCGCTCCAACGAAACATTCCCCACCGCGTTTTTGAGTGCCTCAAACGCTTGGGGGTGTTTCTCAACAACCTCTTCATCCACCAAATCCTGATCGATGGTCGTCTTGACCAACCCATCGATCACGGCACCCTCTGTGCCGGGCTTGATTAAAAACGGGTGGGATGCCAACTTTGCAATATTCGTCATGGCGCTGTCGAACGTCATCACCTGAGCCTTGTAGACCCGTATGGCTTCTTTGATTCGCACGGCGGTCAAGGGGTTCGTCTCGGTAATATTAGAGCCGAACAACATGATGGCTTTCGCTTTCGTCAGATCTTCCCAATCATTCGGCATTCTCCCCAGCCCCGTGGCCCGTTTGGACGCTAGGACAAAATTCATATGGCCGTAGCGGGCGCTACTATCGATCTGGTTGGTTCCAAAGCCAGTGCGCATAAGCTTCTGAAACAAATACAGCTCTTCGTTCGTGCAGCGGGCCGTAACAAGGCCACCGATGGCATCGGCACCGGATTTCCCCTTAATTTCGGCCAATCGGTCTACGAGCAGGTGCATCGTTTCCAGCCAAGGCTTTTGCACCAGCCGACCCCCTTCGCGGACAAGGGGTTGTGTAAGGCGGCTCTTACTGTCGAGATATTCGAACCCAAAACGTCCACGTACGCAGAGCCCGCCGTGCCCCTTGGCGGTTTCCGATCGGTCGCCCCACTTGTTCTTCCAGGATAACGGGGAGGTGATTCGGACCACCTCTTCATCTTTCGTTTCCAGATAGAGTTGGCAACCGTCTCCGCAGTAGTTGCAAGTCGTCGTCGTCTTCTTCATCTGCCACGGCTTATACAGATACTTGGAAAACTTGTTCGTGATGGCGCCGACCGGACAAACTGCCAAACAATCTCCGCAGAATTCACAATCGAGGGCGAGGTCGCCCTTTGCCACGACCTGGTTGAATCCACCCTTCTTCATGAACTGCAAGGCATCGATCATCAACACATCCTTGCAAACATTGATGCATTCCGCACATGCGATGCAGCGATTCATGTTGAAGTCGAGCACGGGACTGCGTGTATCTTCCGGAATGAATTTCTGCTTCGCATTGGCCAGATTTGTCACGCCATGCTGGAAGGCCATATCTTGTAGTTCACAATGTCCGTCCGCATCGCACACCGGGCAGTCGAGCGGATGCACCGACAGGTGTTTCTCGACGGCTTTCTTTCGCGCAAGAAAGAGATCCTCTCCCTCTGTACGGATCACCATTCCCGCCGCTGCCTTGGCGGTGCAGGACCGAACCGGAGCTTTCTTCCCCTCCTGCATGACGAGACACATGCCGCAAGAGCCGAAGGGGTCGAAGGTGTAGTGATAGCACATGGCCGGGATGATCTTGCCGGTCATGGCGATGACGTCGTACAACGACACCCCGTCCTTTGCCGTGACGGACTTCCCGTCAATGCTCAATTCGATCGTTGTCGCTTCAACGTCTGGATTAGTAGCCGGCTTCAGGCCCATTGTTGCCTCGTTATTCGTTCAACGTTACTCGGTAATTGCAAGAGATGCAGCAGTTCTGTAACGGTTCACGATTCACGTTTAACGCTTCCTAGCGGTCGCATTCACCCATCACGATATCGTACGTACCGAAGATGGTACAGGCATCAGAGATCATATAGCCTCTGGCCATATGATCGAACGCGCCCATGTGCACAAACGAAGGGGCGCGAATCTTGAGTCGATAGGGCTTTCCTCCCCCGGTACTGACGATGTAGAAACCCAATTCTCCCTTGTGGGCCTCAGTGCCGCAGTAGATTTCTCCTGGCGGAGCATCAAACCCCTGCGAGAAGAGTTTGAACTGTTGGATCATTGCCTCTAGGTTTGTAAAAACCCGTTCTTTCGGCGGCAGCGTCACGCTGGGAACATCCGCCATGATGGGCCCGTCCTGCATCTGCTCCAGACATTGGCGAATGATCTTGACGCTTTCGTAGAGCTCCATCACTCGAATCCAGTAACGATCGTACGTATCCCCATTTTTTCCGACTGGCACGCTGAACTCGCACTTTGGATAGGCGCTATAGGGCTCGTATTTACGAAGATCGTAGTCCACACCGGACCCGCGAAGAACCGGGCCGCTCAGACCAAAACTGACCGCATCTTCGGCGGAGATCACGGCGACCCCCTTGGTGCGCCCGAGCCAAATGCGGTTTCTCTCGAGAAACACCTGATATTCGTCGATCTTCGGCGGGAAATAGTCCAAGAACTGTTTGAGCTTGTCGATCAATGACGAAGTCAAGTCCCGCTCAACCCCGCCGATTCGGTACCAGCTGGTCGTAAGCCGAGCTCCGCACAGCTCGTCGAACCAATCGAGCAGGATTTCCCGATCCCGAAAACAATAAAAAAAGACGGTCATAGCCCCGATGTCAAGCGCCTGGGCGCTCAGCCAAAATTGGTGTCCAATGATCCGCTGAACCTCCGCCACGATCGTCCTGAGATATTCCGCCCGCTCTGGAACTTGTAAATTCAAGAGTTTTTCAACGGCACGGCAATAGGCAAAGTTGTTGTACATCGCGCAGACATAGTCGAGCCGGTCCGTATGAGGAATGAACTGATGATACGTGCCGTCCTCAGCAAGCTTTTCTACTCCTCGGTGGAGGTACCCCATTACCGGAGTAGATTTCACCAAGCGCTCCCCTTCCAGCTCTAGAATGACCTTCAGCACACCGTGCGTACTCGGGTGTTGAGGTCCCATGTTGAGCAGGAGTTCCTCGGTTCGCAGTGTCGGAAGCGTCTCGCTCTCCGGATGTTCCGGGTTGATCTTATAGACGGTGGTTCTTTGGTCTTCGAATGCCATGCCGGTGGAGGCTCCTATCGAGGCACTTCATCTAGAAAATCAAACGTGTCCCGCCAGCCCTTTCCACGGAGTGGAAAATCCTTACGCAGCGGATAACCTTCCGCATAATCATCAGGCATTAAAATCCGACGAAGGTCGGGATGGTTTCGAAACCGGATACCCATCATGTCGAAGACTTCGCGTTCCATGAAATCGGCACCTTTCCAAAGATCCGTCAAGGAATCCACGACACAATCCGATTCAGGCACCCGTGTCTTGAGTCGAAGGCGATGTCGCTTCCTAATCGAGTAGATCTCCCACACGACTTCGAATCGCGCTTCGTCATCAGGCCAATCCACGGAACTCACATGAACGATATAATCGAAATCCATCCCAGGATCGTTTCGCAGAAACTGAGCAACTTCATGAAGTTTGTCTCGGGAGACGGTCACTGCCGCGTCACCGCGCCACTCAACCAGCCCGGTGATCTCGACCGAAAACGTCTGCTGCATTCGCTGGAGCAGTGGATGCATAACGGCGCCTTACGCCTTCAAACTGGCCTTGACCTGCTCCGGTTGAGTCACAAACACACGTTTTTGCATGATGCGCTCCTGCAGTTTTAGAATGCCGTCCAAGAGGGCCTCCGGAGTCGGAGGGCAACCGGGCACATAAATGTCAACGGGAATAAATCGATCGACTCCCTGCACGACACTGTAACTGTCATAGATGTTTCCCGAGGTGGCACAGGACCCCATCGCAATCACATATTTAGGTTCGGGCATTTGGTCGTAAATTTTTCGGATCACCGGCGCCATGCGCCGGCACACGGTTCCGGCGACGATCATCAAATCCGACTGTCGCGGTGAACCACGAAACACTCCTGCCCCGAACCGATCCATATCGTACCGAGAAGAAACGGCGGCCATCATCTCGATAGCGCAGCAAGCCAGTCCAAAGGTCATCGGCCAGAGAGAACCCTTCCTCGCCCAGTTGACGGCTTTTTCGAGAGACCCCGTGATGACATCCGGAGCTCCGTCTTTCTCCTGACGTCCCAGCTGGATTAGTCCCATACAACCCTCAGTCCCACTCCAGCGCGCCTTTTCGCCAGGCATACACGTAAGCCACAATGAACAATCCTATAAAAATCATCATTTCAATCAACCCAATCACCCCGATCTTGGTAAATACGACGGCCCAAGGATAGAGAAAGATCACTTCAATGTCGAAGATGACGAACAACATCGCAAAAATGTAATACCTGACCGGAAACGGCATACGGGCATCGGAAAATGGTTCCGCTCCACACTCGTAGGTCGACAATTTTTCCGGTTCCGGATACCTGGGCTGCACAAAATAACTGACGAGCAAAGTCACTACCCCAAAAATCAGCGTTACCACGATAAAGAGAAAGACCGGAAAAAACTTCGTCAGATATTCAAGAAGAGCTTCGGTTCCAGTCATTTAGTTTCTGCTCTCACAAAGTATTGACCTTGAAAGGGTATTAGAGATCTGATGCGTGAAATTTTAGTGCCCGGATCTCGGGGATAGCAAGCGAACAAAGGACCTAATTCCGGGCGGACCCGAAAGTCCTAGGAATGGCAGTCTGTGAGTGGAGAGATAGGTTGAAGGATTAGGTTCTTGCTGCAACAAAACTCAGGCATCAACCGCCTAATCTCTTTCGCGTTGTTCATCGTCCATCCCGCAGGAGGATGGTCCAGCGTGAGAACTCTCCCATTCCGATTCGAGAGGAGAAAACGCCTTGACCTTTCGCCGCCGATGGATCTGTGTTTCGATTCGTTTCTCCTGGCGAGAGCCCATCGAGAGACGCTGATCCTTTTGTTCATCACCATTCATCGTCGGTCACGCCCCTCCCCGGAGAGACAAGGGATGACAACATTGCTTCCACGTTATCATCGGAGCGAACGGCCCGTCAAACTCGACCGATCCAGTTCAAATTCTTGACAACACAGCGTCTTTTGCTATGTTTTTTCAAGCAACCCTGGCCTCAGAAGGAACCTAATCTATGAAAACCCTGGCGTCCCTCGTCTTAGTCCTCTGTTCAGGAGCCGGCCTCTCACTTGAGGCAGTGCTGGCAGAGACACCAGAGATCGATTCTATTCGGTTTTCGCAGGCGGCACTCGCCTTTTCCAGTGGCGCCATCCAGAAAACATCCCCGATCGACGGAACCGTAAACTTGATAACCGGCGATAATCAGTCAACAGGTAATCGCATGCTTCTTGGCAAGCGAGATTCACTCTATCTCAAACTCAACAACCCAACCGACGTGGCAGTGGGTGACCTCTTCACCGTCTACCGGCGGGTTCGGAAAGTGTTCCATCCTGTGACGAAGGAATATCTCGGCTTTGTGATGAATCGCTCAGCGGTCGTGAGGGTGACCGCTGCCGACCACGCTCTCACGACCGCTGAGGCCGTGCTGAGCTACGGATCGATTTCCCCTGGTGACCCTGTCATGCGCTTTGCGCCTCTGGCTCCAGATATCGAGGCGAGCCCCGCGTCGAACATCCCCGACATCGAGGGTATGATCATTGAGCTCCAGGCCGACCGGACGATGACGCTGGTCTCACAGTCAAACGTTGTGTACTTGGATCGAGGGAGGGAAGATGGACTAAAGACCGGCGAATTCCTCGATATCCATCGGCACAGCGCCGGGCTTCCTCCACGAAAGATCGGCCAACTCAAGGTCCTATCGGTAGAAGCTCATACAGCAGCAGCTCTCGTATTTAAGGCCAACACCCGCGTCATCACAGGAGACCGGTTCAAACGAGTTGGATACGCCGCACCCCTCACCAAGCCTGTAGGCGCAAGCCCGGAGTTGCCCACCACTCAGGCCGGTCAAACGGTCCAGGCTGATCCGGTATCCAGCAAGCTGAAAATGCAGGATGCATCCGGACAAAGCCGGGTCAACCTTGGGGACCTCGCGAAGTTCCTGCGCTACGACTCAGGGGATGCGGCTATCAAGACAGAAAATTACCAAGTGCTCGATCAGTTGATCGAATACCTGCGCGGGAGCGGCGACATGAGGATGATCCGAATCGAGGGTCATACGGATAACGTGGAGATCGGCCCTTCGCTCAAGTCGCGGTATCCAAGCAATTGGGAGTTGTCCAAAGTGCGCGCTAACGGCGTCCTCCGCTATCTCATGGAAAAAGGTGGCGTGGAGCCGGGACGGATCAGTGCGGTGGGACTAGGAGACACCAAACCAACAGCCGCAAATACGGCGGAGGAGGGCCGCGCGAGGAATCGACGCGTGGAAATCCTTCTCTATGCTCCTGATGCTCCGACGCTTAAACCTGACGCACAGACTCAAGTACAAAGGCTCGAACACAATGCATCGAGTTTGAGTGCACGAGACGGCAACGACCCATCCTTCCTTCCACCTGCTGCATCAGACCCAGCTGGCTCCTCTGCGCGAGGAACCCTCTCCCTCAGCGATTCCACCCAGGTTTCTGTGAAGGACGGATCAGGTGCCGCCAATAACCCCGATGCGAGTGATGCCCTTTCCGCAGCCGGTAATAAGCTGGATACCCTGCCTCAGCCAACCGCCGGGACTCCGGCGGAATAGCATCGACTTAGCAGGCTGCGGAAAACCCCTCCCTCAGTACCTCCGAGAGCCTCAGGACGAACGGAGCGGTCACTGAATATACTGGGGATCCAGATCGTGCTGCGCTCACCGAAACCGACCAAATCGAATTTGTCCGCAGCCTGCTAGACGGTAGCCTAAACACTCTTTTTGTACACGATTAGCCCACCGATGAGGAGTGCACCCATCACCAATGCGAACAACCACATCATATCCATAACGGCTCCTTTCAATAGGTCGTTAATGACAACGTGAAATCTTGTCATCCAAAAGGAGCAACTCTTGTGCTCAACGCATTCCAACGAGACCGCCTCAGAACTCGGCCAAAATAGACGCACCACACATCACGTCCGCGTGAGTGATTCACCGGGGAGGGGGTAAATATCCTCAAGACTGTCTATTTGCTTAGACAGATGAAACCGTCAGGATCTCCATTGGCAGATAGGCGGCTGCTAGCCAAAATGCTCACGCCCATGCGGTGTGGTCAAATCTTGGTTGGGGCCGATCGGGACAATACGGGTGGGATTGATGTCGTCGTGCGTCACGTAGTAATGCCGCTTAATATGGTCGAAATTCACGGTATCGGCAATCCCGTCGGTTTGGTAGAGGTCTTTGAGATACCCGAAGAGATTGGGATAATCGATGATCCGCCGGACATTGCACTTAAAATGTCCGTGGTAGACCGCATCGAACCGAACCAACGTGACAAACAGTCGCCAGTCGGTTTCCACGAAGTCCAGCCCGAAGAGGTAACGCCGACCTGCCAGGCGCGTTTCGAGCTGATCCAGCGCGGCAAACAACCGCCGTGCCGCCCGTTCATACGCGGGTTGTGATGTCGCGAATCCTGCTCGATAGACTCCGTCGTTCACGTCTTCGTAAATGAATGTGTTGAGCTCGTCGATCTCTTGCTGCAGGCCATCCGGGTACAAATCGACCGGGCTTTTGGTAAATCGATCGAACTCACCGTTGAAGATTCTCATTAGATCATCATCGGAGTTGGTCACGATTCGTTTGGTCACGCAATCCCAGAGCACTGGGACCGTCATGCGACCGATATAGTTTGGATCGGTCGCATGATACGCTTCATGGAGAAACTGAAATCCATTGATAGGATCAATGGAATGTCCAGCACCTTCTCGAAACGCCCATCCTTGCTCGTCACGAATAGGATCCACGACCGTCATCCCGACCACATCTTCAAGCCGCTTTAACTTGCGCACGATGATCGTGCGGTGGGCCCAGGGACAGGCCAATGAGACATAGAGATGATAGCGACCACATTCAGCTGGATAGCCGGAGCCACCGTCCGCCGTGACCCATTGTCGGAACACATCCGGCTGACGTTGGAACTCACCGGCCGGCGATTGTTCATCTGGAAATTGGGCTTGAATTTTCATACGGAGCCGCTTCCTCGAACCAGTATCTCATATCCACAGCCGAGGATGTTGGGAAGTCTCAGCGTATAACTGTCGCATTTCGCCACGGCGTGAGATTCTCCTGGTGGCAAAAAGCCTCGGATCTCCGTTTTCGCACGAGAAAAGCAATAGGTTCGCGAGGCACGTCCCATGCGACAGGCTTGATGGGAGCCAGGATGAATCTGAGGTCGAGGGGTAGACCAGGAAGGTGTGATTCATGGCCGGCTTGTGAAAGTCCATGCCGATGTCGGGCAGGACGTGAATAAAGCGTGCTCTTGGCGGGGCTCCATAGCGTGGGCCTCGATGTCGCTGAAGGAGATTATCTCAAGGCTGAGGCAAGGCTGCATGAAGCCGAACCGGCGCATGTCCGAACCAAGGATCTGCAGGACAACACGGCCGTTTGCTTGGCAGGACTCCAACGACGCGAGACTGCTATGAAGACGGCGCGAACCGAACTGCAGGAGGCGAAAAACCGTCTCAAACTGCCTGGAGTGCCGCCAGAGGAGATCGGCAGGCTTGATCGAGACCTGACGATCAAGGCCGTGGCACGCCGATCTTTGTGCGCGATGTTGCGGAGGTGCGCATAGGTCACACTGTCCGCCATGGTGTCCTGGTCATCAATGGGGAGCAAGAGGTCGTGATTGGGATGGTGTTAACCCTCCGCGGAGGCAATGCCCCTCAAGTCGTCGAGGTGGCTAAGGCCGAGGTGCAAGGCCTGCAACAGAGTACGATCATCCCTGCAGGCACAAAGCTGATCCTCTTCTATGATCGCATCGAACTCATGAATCCCACCATTCAGACGGTACGCGGCACGTTGATCGAAGGAACTGTGTTGGTGGGCTTCGGCTTCTTTAACCTCCTGAGCCCTGTTCGCGGCGCCGGCATCGTGACGGTTACGTTGATCGTCACGCCACTTGGGAACTTTATCGTGATAGAGCGGTTCCGGCGCTCGGCCAAGCTGATGACGCTCGCCGGGTTGGCGATTGCGCTCTTGGCCTCGGTCGTGATGACGCTAACTCTGTCGCCGGTGCTCGCGGCGCTGTTCCTGCGGGGAGACCATCCACAGGAGATGCGCCTGATGTTTTGGATGAAACAGCGTTATTTCCGGAGATTGCACTGGACGCTCTGCACCCAGTCGGGGTTGATCGATACCATCGGCAAGAACCCAGCCCTATCTCATCATCGACATCAACCGGCAAAAGATCACTTGCTTCGGTATCAACGCGACCGATGTGCAAGAGATCATCGCCATCCTCCTCGGAGGCAAGGTGGCGACCCGTGTCTATGAAGGCGAACGGCGGTTTCAGTTGACCGTTCCGTTTCCGGAACAACCACGCAACAGCGTCACGACCATCGGAGGAATTCGCGTGAAATCAGCTTCCAGTGCGCTGATCCCGATGAGCGGTCTTACCACGATCGAGATGCGCGAGGGCGCGGCTCCCATCAGCCGCGAGCATGTGAAGCGCCCCATCTATATCGGGTCAGGCGTAATGGCGTTGCACGCTCTATATCCGTTCCCGGTAAGGTCAGGCACTAAACTTGTACATGCTTGTTGGTAAGTCAGCGAGGCCGGTCCAGATTTGATTCCTTCGCTGGCAGACGACGCCGAATTCACAGGATGATCAGTCAGAAGAGGGAAGGGGGGTCTATGAGATATGTATGGGTGAGCATAACCTTGTTGTGCCTTTTCTTAGCTCCGAGGGGATGGGTGCATGCTGCCGGTGCCGGGGATCATGATATTTCCAAAGGGGAAGACCTATTGAAGGGCAAGCAGTATATGGAGGCGCGCACATCCCTGGAGGCCGGAATACAGAAGGATCCTACGAATGTTCAGGCTCATTTGAGCCTGGCTGAGGCCTGCCGAAGTTTAGAAGCCTGGGCCTGTGCAGAGGAACATTACGAGACGGCGTTGCAGTTGGACGCCAAGGCAGGTGCAACCGGATCGACGCAACCACGTTTGCGTAAAGCGACTGTGTGGCGGTCGCTCGAGGAAGTGACGGCGTGGAGGTTGCTCAACGATGCGAAGGAGCTGCTGAGCGGCGGGAAAGTTTCTCCTGAAAAGATGAGACAAGCCGGGGAGGCTTTGGACAGTGCCAATGAGTTGGGGCTCAACAATGACCAACTAGCCCTCTATCAACAACTGCAGATGAAACTTCCACGGCAGCGAACCGTTGCTGTATCGAACAAACTACCGTCAGGCGGGTTGTCCGTCGGAGGAGCCTCGGCCGAGACGCAGGATATGCCTATGGCGCTGGTGCCGGCGGGGGAATTTACGATGGGAAGCAATCTGGGAGAAGATGAAAAGCCCGTGCGGCGTGTTTACCTGAATGCCTTCTATATGGATAGATTTGAAGTCACGGTGGGGCAGTATGCCAGGTATCTGGAGGTGACAGACATGGAAGAGCCTCCTGACTGGGCCATGATGAATCAACCCCAGCGTCAGAGAAGCCCAGTCGTCAACGTGGATTGGGAGGATGCCGTGAAGTACTGCAAATGGGCCGGCAAGCGTCTGCCGACAGAAGCGGAGTGGGAAAAAGCGGCTCGGGGAACGGATGGGCGCATCTACCCCTGGGGCAATGAGGCCCCGACTCGCCTCCACGCGAATTACGGGAGAAAGGAATTGGACAACCATCAGGCCTTAACCCCCGTTGGGTCCTTCGAAGCGGGAAAGAGTCCCTATGGCATCTATGACATGGCCGGCAATGCTTGGGAATGGGTCTTCGATTGGTACGACCATGACTATTACAAGAAAGGCCCGAAAAAGAACCCCATCGGGCCGGCAAAGGGTGAAGGGAAAGTGGTACGGGGTGGGTCTTGGTTGTATGTTCCGGAGTTTCTGCGTTCCGCGCATCGGTTCGACGCGCAACCGACGAACCGACTCTTTGGGTATGGGTTTCGTTGCGCAAAGACGCCATAGTGTTCGTGCCATAGGTAGTCGTTAAACCGGAGACATGGCTGCTTGGGCGCTGCCGGTGTGTATGCCGTGCCTCAAGAGAGGCGGCTCATCGATATTTCGCGAAGCAGATCAGGTCGAGATGGTCGTAATGATTGGGAAGAATCGTTTCGGCCTTGTAGCCGAGGTCCATGAAGAACTGAATGTTTCTCGCCGTGCGCAGCATGGTGCAGGCATAAAATTTGTGGGCATCGGTCGTCACGCGCTCGACTTCGCGGACCAGGGCTTTCCCAAGGCCTTGACGTCGATGGGTGGGGCTCACGGAAAGCAATCGGATCACACTAACACCTGCTACCGTCCAGAAGCGTAGGGAACCGACAATCGCTCCTCCTTCTTCCGCCACGAAAATGTGCTTCTCTCTCGCATCCTCTTTCAGACTCTCAAGCGTTTCGGTCGTCCAGCCACTGACTTTGTAGATGCCGGCATACTCACCGAAGGCAGCCTGTTGCACCTGAAGGAGGGCCGGAAAATCAACCTCGGTCGCAGCTCGAATGTGAACCACAATGCAGATCCTTGATGAGGGAAGGACTCCGTACCTTCATAGCGGAAGAGTAAGGAGCTTCGCAAGCATGCTTCCCCGGTCATTGAGAACAGGCGATGAGCTGTCCTACCAAAGAGAGCTACCCCAGTAGATGAAGTTAGGTCGGTAAGGTGCGTATGGCCTGCGGCAGGCCGTACACCCGTCACGCAGCTTCGCTTTCGTACCGGCGACGTCCGGAGCCGGACGATACGGTCTCCCGCGAGATCACTAGCCGATTCTTATTGATGACATCGTCAACGATCATTCCACAATTGACACAGCGCCAACCATGAAAATCTGATGACGAGCCAGTCTGCACCGCGATGCTGTCGTCGCTGACGGCAAGGCCGTTGCATCGTAAGCAATTCACTGATCACCTCCCAGTAGAAGCTGCCCTCCCATCAACGTCTCCGGCTGCGGAGTCATGTGAGTGGCGATATGAATCAGATACTGCGCTCGTGCAGCCCGCAGCAACGCTGTCCCGTCTTGGAAGCCCTGTGCGTACCGCATGAGAATCTCAGGAGGGCATAGGCGATAGCTGTCGGAGCGGTCGGTATTCATCAGGGCATCTCGCAGCCCATCTGTTTCTGCACGCCAGCCATCCACCTCTGGTTCGGTGCGAGCTTGGGCAGATTGACTTTGACACCAGTCAATCCGAAGGTTGATGGGATCAGTCGGTTGTTTCATGTTTCACCCTCTTAATAATGCAACTCAGTAATCCAAACATAGGCTACAGCAAGTTGAGTGCCAGGAGGGGAATGGGAACCTGTTGTTTCTTGGTTCTGCACAACTGATCTGGTAGTGACATGTTTTTAATGGCTTATCCGTATTGGCAATATCGTTGCTCACAAACAGTGTGGATAGCAGAGCATTCGATGAACTGTAGAATGTGAAGGATATAGGATCTACTGTTTCCTAATGATACTAGGAACAGCCCTAGGACAAATATCTGTAACTGAAGAGGGCATGTGAGGCGTCTGGTGCAATCCTGCGGTCGATGCGACGCCTGGCATCTGATGTCATGTGCAACGCAGTGTCAATGAACGGCACGCCTTCCCGCCCATCAGGTTGATGGGCCAGAGCTTACGTCTTTGGCCTTCGATTGGCGACTTCCCTCATGGCGGCACACTTCTGTCTGTGCGGGCTCCCTTGTAATCGGGTATAGTGGTCGCAATCGATTCTGAGCGGAGGAGGACAGGAGCATTCCTTGAACGAACATACAACCAATTCATGGAACAAGGAGGTGCAATGAGTGAGTTTGGGGGTGGGGCCGTTAAAGATTTTATGCATCGCTATCTAGAGGTGATTCCACAAGAGACGACGACAGCGGGTGCTGCTGAGCGCATGCGTGTCAAGGGGATCGGCTGCCTGTTAGTGGAATCGGATGATCCCAAACGAGGACCGTTCGGGATCATGACGGAAACGGATCTTGTGCGGAAAGTGCTTGCGAGGGGATTAGACCCCACAGTTACGATGGTGGATCGCGTGATGGCCAGCCCAATTTTGACGATCCAAGGAGATCGCCCTATGTTGGATGCCAGCCATTTGATGGAAACCAATCATGTACGTCACCTCTGTGTGGTGGAGGCTGGTGAGATCGTCGGGATCATGTCGGTGCGGGACCTGGTGCGATCGTTTGTGGATGCGGAGAGCGGTCCCGTCTGCGAACTCGACAAGGTGTACCGCCCGCTGAGCGTCTTGATGGCGACCACATTCGTGACGATCCCTAGTGACGCGTCTGTTCTCGATGCAGCTCAGCTGATGAGCGAGAAACGGATCGGGTCACTGCTGACGATCGAAGCGGGCGAAATCGTCGGGATAGTGACCGAGCGCGATGTGGTCCGGAAAGGACTTGCCGCCAATCGGGATGCAGGCAGCACTCACGTCAGCGCCGTGATGAGCTCCCCTCTACTGAGCATCGATGTCAATCGCACTGTACGCGATGCCAGTAAAGTCATGGCAGAACAGGGAGTGCGTCACCTGACTGTAACGGAGAAGGGAAAGATCGTCGGGGTGCTCTCCATACGAGACCTAGTGAAGATGGTCTCCGTCAGGGATCGGCCCAGGTTTCTCGGCAGGACATCGTAGGATGCTGGCGCATACCGTATCAGCGGAGTGGAGGCCAGCTGGTGCAGCCAGGGAAGTATCGCCACGACGAGGCAGATGGAGGTGGCCACAGCCTGGAATCAAAGATGTTGCCGCCAGAGACAAGCGATGGGGGCCGGCGATCGGTCGCATCTATACCTGACGCTGAGCTCGTGGCGTGGCGCATTCATCGGTGAATTACAACCGTTGGTCCATGAGCCCTACCAAGGGTCTGTCTTGCGCTTTTGAAGGGAGCCAATCGAAGGCTCATCTATATCGTGATGACGACTTCTACCTCACCGATGCGACGGGCCACTCTCAAGGCCACTTCATTCTCATAGCGATCGAGCACGAGGTCGAGACGCGCGGTTCCGACGGAGAGGTTCCGAATCTCCACTCGCTCAAGGAACGGCGGTAACACAGGACGGACGAAACTCACCAGCCGATGCGGTGCGTCGATTTGTAAGCCCAGACAGGCTTGAAGCAGCAGGAAGCCGGAACCGGCGGCCCAGGCTTGCGGAGAACAGGCAGTCGGATAGAGTGTGGGGCTTTCCCCAGGCCGCCGAGGGAAGCCGCAGAACAATTCCGGCAACCGATGCAGTTCGAGAAAGAGGCTGGCGTCGAAGATGCCGGTCAAGACCTTCATCGCGCCTTGCTTATAGCCGTAAGCCGCCATGCCGGCTGCGATGATGGCGTTGTCGTGAGGCCACACCGACCCGTTATGGTAGGACATCGGGTTGTACCGCGCCTCCGAGGTCGCGATCGTGCGGATGCCCCATCCACTGAAAAACTCCTCACTCAACAGTGAGCGTGCCGTACGTGCCCCACGTTCTTCCCCGGCAATGCCGCCATAGAGGCAGTGACCAGCGTTTGATGATCGTGTACGGCAAGGCTGCCCCCGTCCGTCCAAAGCAAGTGCATACGAGTCCAGCTCCTCGCACCAGAACGCCCGCTCGAATCGATCTCGAAGGGAGTCCGCTTCTTTCAGCAATCGATCGGCATGGTCGAGATCTCCCAGAAGCCGAGCCAAGTCCGCCGCCGTTCGTTTGGCTCGATATACGTAAGCCTGGACCTCACACAGCGCAATCGGCCCGTCTACAGCTGCCCCGTCGGCGTGAAAAATGGCATCGTGGGAGTCTTTCCATCCTTGGTGCACCAGTCCCTTGTCGGTCCGCCGAGCATAGGTTGTGAACCCCATGCTGGTTGGATCACCGTACTGATCGATCCACTGCAGGGCTAGCCGAATATGCGGCCAGAGAGTTGCGAGAAACCGCCGGTCGCCGCTTCGTTCGTAGTACGCGCCAGCGAGAACGATGAACAACGGCGTGGCGTCGACGCTCCCGTAATATCTGCCGAATGGAACTTCCCCGAGAGCCGCCATCTCCCCCTGACGTGTCTCATGCAAAATCTTCCCGACCTCTGCGTCTTGTTCCGATCGATTCTCCGTTGCCTGAGTCGAGGCCAGAAAGCCAAGAACTCCTCGAGCGAGACCAGGATTCATCCACAGCATCTGCAACGCCGTAATAATACCGTCCCGTCCGAACGGGACGCTGAACCAAGGAACACCGGCATAGGGATAAAATCCCTGTGCTGTCTCCGAGATCAGCATGTGGAGGTCGGCCATCGACCGGTTCAACCAATGATTGAATTGCTCATTCGACGTGTAGATGTGGGCATCAGAGGCCTTGGCTCTCTGTAACGAACGATCCGCCTCACGGTTGGCACGGTCGTAGGAGAGAAATACCTGAGTCCGTCGCTGGGTGATTTCACATGAAATCGAGATCTCCCACGTCATGTTGGCGTGCGGAGGAACGTTCGCCTCGATCGTGAATCCATCAGGCGCGACCCGTTTAGGCGATGGAGAGCACCGGATAGAGGTTCGGCGGATGGTCTCATCGAGTCCTTTGTACCCAAGCACCAGCCCCGCCTTCGATCGAATGGTGTTGAGCCGCCGTCCGCGACGGGGTCGCCGATGGCCTCTCGCTTCGAAGAGGTCGGCGAAATCCGTATCCATTGCCATCGCGAGCAAGAGCGGAAATTTCCTATCTCCGTAATTCTGAACGCGGATGCGTTCGTAACAGGTCCCTTGCCAGAGAAACCGCGTGCGGCATAGATGGAGCGTGCCTCGCGGCACCCGCCGTTGTCCGTCGATCAAGTCTGGGTTGGTAAGATCAATACGAATGAGCGCATTGTCTTCCTTTACCACAGCGCTAAGGAACATCGGGCGCTGCCCACCGAGCGAAAGCTCGAATCGGGATAGGAAGCGCGTGCCCTCATGATAGAGACCTTGCGGCCCAGGTAGCACTTGATGAAAGTCACCGTACCGATCGAACAACGCGAAGGTCTCACCCTGCTTCAACACTTCCGTCCGACCGTCGGCCAGTGATGATGAGGCGAGGATGTAATATTGATCTTTCAATCGGATCACATCGTTCATGAATCGTTTCCTTTATCCTCCGGCACTTGCTCGACTCATTCGTGTGGCGGCCAACGCTGTGATCAACAGCACTAGAGCGATCCCGAGTAAGCCTGTCTCAGGGCCCTGTCGTTCCGTGATCCATCCGAAGGCCGAGATTCCCCCAATGGCAGCAGTCATGGCTCCGGTCCCATAGAGTCCCAACAGCCGTCCGATCATCTGAGTCGGCGAAAGCTCTTGGATAATACCCCAGGCTATCGGAGTAAATGCACCCATACCGCAGCCGACTATTCCCATGAAGACACCGGCGAGGTATGGGTCGAGCGTCTGCGTCAGCGCACAGAGTGCGGCGCCGCTCAACACACTGGCGCCCACAATCAGATGCATCCGATCTTTAACCATCCAATCAGTCACCCACAAAAGCCCGATCGACGTCAGTAGCAATCCAACGCCGAGCGCCGACCATAAATAGCCGACCTCGACCGGACCCAATCCAAGCATTTTCCGCGCGAACACCGGCAAGAGAGCGGTCAACGCACTAGTGCCGAAGGTATACAGGACTGCCGTACCGGTCAAGAGCAACAGTCTCGGCTGGGTAACGACTCCATAACGAAAGCCTTCGATCAGATCCTGCAGCATGGTCGGGGTAGAAGCGGGTGACGTGGAACTTGCGATAGGTTTGGCAAAACGGACCAACGTCAGGCACGCAGCCGATATCAAGTAGGTCGCTGCGTTGAGGCATAAGACTTCTTGTGACCCGTAGGCGGCAATGCCTAAGCCGCTCAGCGCAGGACCAAAAACAATGCCAAGGCTGGTCGTGCTTTGGAGGAGCGCGTTGGCGGCCGTGAACTGCGTTTTAGGGACAAACCCTGGGATGGCGGCGGTGAGAGCCGGGCCGAACACCGCCGTGGCAATCGCGTGGAGGAGGACCAACGCGTAGAGGACAGATACCGTAAAGGATTCCACTGGGATCAGGCAGGGAATCAACCCAATCAATACGGCACGTAGCACATCGCTGGTGATCAGCAGGAGCTTCTTCGGGAGTCGATCGACATACACACCGATGATCGGACCCAGCACGATCGGGGGGATCGTCTGTAGCAGACCGATTACAGATGTCTTGAGCGGCGATCCGGTGACGGCATAGACAAACCACAGAAGCGCCAGCTTGGAGACCCCGTCGCCGATCTGCGAGATAAGTTGCCCAGACCAGACAAGCCCAAAATCGCGAGTCAGAAGCAGCGGACGATCCTGGGCTGCGATGTGGTCTGCGTTCTCCACTACAGAGGCAGCGTAAGGCAAGCGGCCGGATCGGCCTTGCATCAGCTCTCGCCCTCCAGCCGTATCCTCTCGGTGTTCACGGCACGAACGCCGGGCACTTGACGGGCAGCCTCCGCAGCTTCCAGGACGATGACCTGGAAACGGACCGTTCCGTTGAGCTGGACGACACCGTCCTCAGTCTTCACCTCGAAGTTGGCTGCTTTTAAGGTGGCGCTTTTGGAGAAACGTTCTTTGATCAAGGTGGTGAGGATTTCATCCTGTTTTTTCAACAGCGCTTTCGCGAGGTCTTTCTCGACGGCAAGCTTGTTGACCACGGTCTTGACGCCTGGGACGACTTGCGCAATTTCTGTCGCGGTTGTTTTTTCTTCTTCGGTCGAGACACGTCCTGTCAGGGTCACGGTTTGCTGATCGTCTTCAACTTCAATCTCGTAGTGGAAAAGCCGTGAATCCCCCATCAGCGCAAGCTTAACCGACAAGATCAGTGAACCCAGGGGCTTCTTGACGACCGGTTCCTTCTCTTTGCTCTCGGACTCAACCGACGGTAAGTCCGACTTGGCGGGGGGACTGGGTTGGGACTGCGGCTTCGTGTCGCCTGATGGCTTGTGCGGCGCAGGCTGCCCCTCGGAAGTGGCTGGGGCCTGTTGGAGACGTGGCACGGCCTTCTCCGGCGGTGCTTCTTTGTGCTCGGCTGGGTCCGACTTGGCGGGGGGACCGGGCTGGGACTGCGGCTTCCCTTCCGCCGATGGCTTTGCAGGCAACGGCTGACTGTCGGAAGCGGCCGGGGGCGGTTGTGGACGTGGTGCATGTTTCTCGGGTGCAGCTTCCTTTTCTTGTGGCTCCGCCGCAGTCGAACCAGCACTAACCAGCTCAAGCAAGAACAGACTCATACTCAGTATGATCAGCGCTCGTGGGGGCTTGGTCATCCAAGAGACCTCCTCGTGAACGGTCATTCTAGCTCGCGACGGCCTTCGTGTCATCTATCCACGGATATCCACGAACCGAGATGGCCCCTTGAAATCCAAGGGGCCGCTCCCGCTTCGATGCGTCAGTGTTGCTACGAATTGGACGGTGGTAGGTCAGGAGGCAAAGGAACCGGGTGTAGAAACGACCAAGCTCCCTGTGGGCGACTTGTAAAAGCTGAACAACCATGCAGTAGCAGCCGTCATAAGAAGAATGAGGCTGATTCCACCTAGGCTCGCTGCCGGACCGATCGTATCGGCAGCCCATCCAAAACCAGCCATACCGGCCATGGATGATGCCATTCCTCCCGTGGCGAAGCTCGTGAAGACTCGGCCTAGGAGATGGGCCGGGGTCAATTCTTGGAGCATCGTCCATACCAACGGAGTAAACATGGCCGTGCTTCCTCCGATCACCGCGATCAGGGCACCGGCCACGACAGGAGCTTCGAGGAAACCGAGCGCTGCGATGGCAAGACCACCGATGGCCAATGCCCCGGACATGAACCGCAAACGCCAAGACACATCTCCCTGCGTGATCGATGTCAGGCTAAGGGAGGCAAGCAGCATCCCGACTCCGAGCGCCGACCACAGCCACCCGAGTTGGATTGGACCAACTCCAAGCACGTCTTTGGCAAAGACCGGCAGCAGAAAGATAAAGGCACTGATGCCGACGCTATAGAGGGTGGCCGTCAACATGAGGAGCAGGACGGTCTTCTGCTCGACGAAGACGAAGCGAAAACCCGCCAGCAAGTCACTTGTGATGTCTTCCGTCAATCCTTTACCCTCTGTGCGCCCGCCCTTGAGCGTTTCGTGCATCCGAATGGGGAACAAGCAGAGGGCCGAGATGAAAAACGTGACTGCGTTTACGTAGAGCACATTGTGGGCGCCGATGAGCGCGATGCCGAGGCCGCTGACGGCGGGACCCACAAGAAGCCCAACATTGGTTGTCGTCTGCATGAGCGCATTGGCGGCAATAAGCCGATCCTTTGGCACAATGAGAGGAACCGCCGAGGTCAAGGCAGGACCGAAGACCGTGGAAAAGATGGCGGTGGCAAACACGAGGAAATAGAGCCGATCGAGCGTCAAGGCTCCCATGGTATAGAGCAACGGGATCAGTAGAACCATCAAGGTCCGAAGCAGATCGACCCCGATCATCACCGGTTTTTTTCGAACGCGATCCAGATACACACCGATCAGTGGTCCAAACAGCAAGGGCGGCAGCGTTTGAAGCAGTCCAACCATCGTCATCTTGAGCGCCGACCCGGTCATCTCGTACACAAACCAGAGCAACGCTACCTTATTGAGACTGTCGCCGATCTGAGAGATCGTCTGGCCGGCGAACAAAAATCCGAAGTCCCTGCTTCTGACTAACTCCCAGCCTCGAGCACGGCTTGGAGTGGAACCGGTCTCTTTTGAATCAGCAAGTACGTCAGACATGTCTGCCTCGCCCAAAAATCTTGTGTTGCTCGGAGGCGAAGGCTTGCGTGGCTTGAACAGCCTCATCTTCGAGGAGCCGTTCATACAGCGCGACATAGTCGCGCGCCATCCGATCAGCAGTAAACCGCTCGTCAAAGGCAGCGCGGCAGAGGCGCCGATCGATGAGTGGAATCTGTCCGACTGCATCCTCCAGCTCGGCTACAGTCTCACAAATAAAGCCGGTGACACCATGATCGAGGATTTCAGGAATCGATCCACGTCGGTAGGCCAGTACCGGGGTTCCGCATGCCAGGGCTTCGATCAACACCAATCCGAAAGGCTCCGGCCAATCGTAGGGACACACCAAGGCCATCGCATTGCCGAGAAATTCATTCTTCTCGGCATCGGAGATCTCTCCGAGGAACTCAATCAAGGGGTGGTTGAGCAACGGTTCGATCTCGGCTTCGAAATAGGTTCGGTCCGCAGGATCGACCTTCGCCGCAATCCGCAGGGGAAGGCCGGTGCGTTTAGCGATTTCAATCGCTTGGTCCGGACGCTTTTCCGGGGAGATGCGACCTAGAAAGGCCAGATATCCTTGATGCTTTGGATGAAACCTGTAGAGATTGCGAGGGAGGCCATGGTGGACAGTTCCCGCCCAGTTGGCCCAAGGCAGAGGTTTACGTTGAGCGTCCGAAATGGACACCAAGGGCATTTCAGAAAATTCACGGAAGACCGGCTCCAATTCCGGAAGATCCTGACGTCCGTGCAGGGTGGTTACCACCGGGATGCTGTTTCTCCGTGCCAGCGGGAATCCGATGAAATCCAAGTGTGAATGAATAATGTCGAATCCCCTCGCCGCGCCAAGGCCTCGTTCCTGCAGCATCATCAACGGAGCGTCCCGGTTGAAGATACCGGTATTCAAGCGGAGAGCTTGTGGGCAGATTGCTTCAAGCCGCGCGGTCGTCTCTGAATCACCGCTGGCAAACAGCGTGACGTCATGCCCCAGGGCAACCAACTCCTCCGTAATGTACGAAACGATTCGTTCGGTTCCCCCGTAAAGTTTGGGCGGGACACTCTCCCACAGCGGGGCCACTTGTGCGATTCTCATTGAGCATTCCTTTCTCTTCCCTTTGCAGATCGACTGCTTGGTTCAGTCGTCGGCTTGTGATGGTTAATGCACTATGCGGACCGGTTTGAAAACAACTGTCCGCTGATCGGCTGGAAGTGAAACAATTGCTGGGGTGTTTCGACCCACGGTTATCCGATACCTAATCGTGCTCTCGCTCACAATCCTCATGCTACTCATTCACTCGCGTTCGACTCAACGGACAAAACTCCCGTGACTGGAGCAACATATGTCCACTTGAGGCTGCTTGACTGGACATTGAGCTTCATGGCCGGCACTCACTCGGATAAATGTGCGTCGCCCAGCCGACTTGACGTGACCCGATGCATTTTGCCGATAGAGATTGCGTGCTAGTCCCTTCCAGATCAGACGGCCCACCTTCCTGTTCGTCTGTTCCTGCGACGTATCGGGTGCGAACCGACGAGAATAGGAAAGGCTCTCTTCTGGGGGTACTCCTACTGGCCCATTCGCGCGGCCTTTATGATTTTGTCTTCTTTGATCTGCTCCAAGAAACGATCGGGCGGGACCGCTGGAGGAACAATCTCCACTTCCTGCCAGCCTTCGTTGAGTGCCCCCTTATGCCCCTTCATTTCATGTACCCATTGGTCGATACGCTCTTGGCTCGTCCCATCGCTGAACGTAACCCAGAAGAGAAAAGGTTGGGCTTGACCATTCTGCGACCCCTGAGCCACCTGCGACTGTTGAGCCGGTTGCATCACCGCTGCTGGCCGTGCCAGTAGCCTGTCCTCTTGCGAATCGACACCTTTCGAGGGGTTGAGACCGGCCGCAAGCAACTTATTCTTCAGGTCTTGATTGTACTGTTCCAGTCCGGCGATCTCTTTAGACATTCGATCGTTGTCCACGGTGAGGCTATGGATCGCTGTTTCGATCTGTCCATGCCTCAACGAGGCCTTGTTCGATGGTTGGTTCACCGTTCGTTCAACTTCCCGGTTAGCCACCACTGCCTGCTGCTTTTCCAGCTCTTGCCTGACGGTCTGCACACTCGTCTCGACGGATTCCTGCGTCGACGACAGTTTGGCCATGGCTTGCTGCAGTTGCGCCATGCCTTTCTGCTGTGACCCCAATGCCTCTCCGAGCTTCTCCTGCATCCGCGCAACCTCGTCCAGCTGCTGCTCGAGTTTTGCGGTTTCAACCGTCTGGGAGGCAGGGAGAGCTTCGGACTCGACAACCGGAGGCGGCATGGGATTAGGCATCATCCACGTCGTCATTCGGTCGGCGACCAATCCTACGACAGCAACTGCCAATAACGCTTGTGTGAAGGCGACCGTTCGGATCCCATGTGCGAACGCTGTATCCGGACGGCTGGCTACCAATTTGTCGGCAGCCTCAGCGAGGCCCCTCCAGGCTCGACTCCAAAAACTCGGTGCAGGCATGAACAGCGCACTGAGCGCTGCCCCTTGTGCCATATTGTGAACAGAGAGCTCGACCGTAGCAGCGGAAAGCCGGACACGATCCTTTCTAAATCCATACTCGGGGGCAGCGAGCCCTCCCAGGAGAGTTCCGTCTTCGGTGCGAAGTTGTACCGTCTCGATGTGATCGAGACACTGAACGTGCAACATCGCACCGACTCCCGTTCCTTCAAGCTCTCCGACCCGACGTTCGTTGACATAAACCTGAATGGGGTCCGATGACGCCCGCAGAGCGCGGCTGGATCGGTCCTTCAATGATTCAAGGAGTCGCGATCGATATCGTTCCAGATCCCCTACCTGACCCATATATCCTCCCTAAATCCCCCCTTAGTTTCTCTTGTTCTTACAAGCGCACGATTCACGTATCCAATACGTCCATTACGCGCTTGACCATCTTTAGGGTCGCACCTGCAATTCAAGACGCGGCTTCTCGCCGATCGCCGATCCGCTGGATCCCAACCCCCAGGCCGTTTGCATGCAATCGAGGCAAAGCGCCAGATGCCAAATCCGATAATCGCAGCCATAGCCTTCGGCAAACATCTCCCCCCATTGAGATCGCGAAAGACAAGGATAATGGTCCGGTTCACTCTTTCGGTAGTGAGCCTGAGCAACTCGGATCAGCCGCTCCGCCTCGTCGTTGAATCGTTGCGTCTGACGCTGCTGCCGGTTGCCGAGTTCTTTGAGTTCGCCTTCAGTCATGCCCATTTCGTCAATGGTGCGTTGCCAGCCGCTCTCACGCCACCGGCGAAAATTTTTATAGATGCGTTGGCTCTCCAACCCATTGAGTCCGGTCGCCGCGATCACCTCCCCCGCGCCCCATCCATAGCAGTGGCGATACAGCGCGATGAGCGCGTCGCGGCTGATGACCGCCCGCGCCGTAAGCCCATCCAGAAAACGACCCAGTGGCCTCAGTAAATCCGGATGATAGCAAAACGGATCCGGTTTACTGTGCTGTTTGGCTACCAGTGAGTCGAGCAGAAACAGCGGCCTACATGGCACCTCAGTCCGCCCACAGATCAGAAACCGTTCAAGGTATTCAGAACCCCAACGTAACGCAAACTTCTCATGCTCGATGTCATCATTCCATTGCCCGGTCTCCCGCAAGAACCGTTTCGTCGCACTCGTGGCTCGATCCAGCAGCATCGGCAGCGCTTGAGACACGACCTGATCGAATTCGTCTGAGGTCGATACCACCTCTTCGAGGCGGCTCACGGTTACCGTACGATCAGCCATACTCTGACTCTTACTGACCGTGTTTTGCCTTCTCGTCACCGGTATTCTGCCTCCGTGAACATCGAGAGCGCATTGGACAAATACTTCCTCTCACTTGCTGATTTTGTCCGTTGTGTGCCCACCACAACTTTGCCAGTGACACCCGGAAAAGGAAAGGACCATTTCCCTCCACCGACGGCTTATCCTGAGCAGAACTTCAAAGGCGGACACGACAGACTAATTAACCAGATTTTCCTGGGCAATTACCAGTGGCTTAACCGTGGTTTACATCGGATCGAGGAACACTAATTAGGATTGCGAATGCATTGGCAAAGGGATCCGTTACCGCGGACCGGTTTTGACCAAAGTCACCGCGATGGGCTTTGCATTCGCATGTTTGACGACATTGCAGAGACTTTCCTGAAATAGACGAAAACGCCATCATGCTGTCGGACGGAACTTGTGCCGGGCAACAATTCCTGGAAATTCCCCGTCCAAAAGACTCTGGATTCAAGTGCCTCCATGACACTATACTGCAATCAGAAATCCTTTCTGCGGGAACAAGATTCGCGAAGTGACCGGCTCTTTTCTTGACTGCGTTTCTGGGGCATTTCCTAGTCGTTGATCAGCTTGATAGTCACCATAATGCCACGATAACAAAATGCTTTATCGACATCTGTCCGTCGCATCAGAGAGATCCGCCTGCTTATGCTCAACGCGTGCTAACGGGCCTCGATTTCAGAGGATTGTTGGATAGTGAGCGACCACTGCACTCCGCAGCCGCAGAATGACAGCGATCCACAGGAAACCCACGAATGGCTGGACTCGCTTGAGTATGTCATCGAGACAGGCGGCGTGGAGCGGGCGGCCTATCTCTTTGAGCGACTCCGCGATCGACTTGCCCAGCGGGGAGCACGGATTTCCAACCCTTTCAATACGCCATATGTGAACACGATTCCTGTCGCCCAGGAACCGGCTTATCCCGGCAACCTTGAGCTTGAACGTCGCATCCGCAGCCTCGTTCGGTGGAACGCCCTGGCGATGGTCGTCAAAGCGAATAAAGAACATTCCGGCATCGGGGGACATATTTCGACCTATGCCTCGGCGGCCACCCTGTACGAGGTTGCCTTCAACCATTTTCTGCGCGGCAAGGATTCACCCGATCGCGGAGACCTTGTCTATTTCCAAGGCCATGCCAGCCCGGGGATCTACGCGCGTGGCTATGTCGAGGGTCGTTTTTCGGAAGACGCGCTCCATCACTTCCGGCGCGAGATCGAGGCGGACGGAAAAGGCTTGTCGTCCTACCCCCATCCCTGGCTCATGCCGGACTACTGGGAATTTCCGACGGTGTCAATGGGACTCGGCCCGATCATGTCAATCTATCAGGCGCGATTCAACCGGTACCTGCGGGATCGCAGCCTGAAGGATACGAGCCTCCAGCGCGTATGGGCCTTCGTCGGGGACGGTGAAATGGATGAGCCGGAAAGCTTCGCCGCGCTGACGCTCGCCGCTCGCGAGCAGCTGGACAATCTCACGTGGGTCGTCAATTGCAATCTTCAGCGTCTGGACGGCCCAGTCCGCGGCAACGGCAAGATCATCCAAGAACTGGAAGCGATCTTCCACGGCGCCGGCTGGAACGTCATCAAGGTGATTTGGGGCGGCGATTGGGATCCATTGCTGGCGCAGGATGATGAAGGGCTGCTTGTGAGGCGGATGGGCGAAGTCGTCGACGGCTGGTATCAAAAGTATACGGTGGAGGGTGGCGCCTTCGCCCGGAAACATTTCTTCGGCGCCGATCCCCGGCTGCTCAAGATGGTGGCATCCTATTCGGACGAGCAAATCCACAAACTGCTGCGCGGCGGACATGATCCTCGAAAAGTGTACGCGGCTTACAAAGCCGCCGTGGAGCACCGAGGCCGACCGACCGTGATTCTCGCCAAGACGATCAAAGGGTATGGCTTGGGAGAGACAGGGGAAGGGCGCAACGTCACCCATCAGCAAAAAAAGATGAATGAGCAGGAGTTGCGCGAGTTCCGTACCCGATTCAGTGTGCCCCTGTCGGATGAACAAGTCGCTTCGACGCCGTTTTTTCGGCCGCCGGTCGGCAGTCCCGAAGCGACCTATCTCGCCGAGCGGGTAAAGGCCATGGGTGGTTCGCTACCGAAGCGCCAGGTGAAAATTGAACCGTTGCAGACACCGGGCCTCGATCGGTTCAAGGAGTTCCTCGAAGGGTCGAATGATCGGGCGTTCTCCACGACGATGGGCTTTGCCCGCATGCTGGGTCGCCTGTTGGGCCACAAGCCATTCGGGAAAAATCTCGTGCCCATCATTCCAGACGAGGCACGCACGTTCGGTCTCGAGGCGCTCTTCCGCCAATACGGCATCTATTCGCATGTCGGCCAGCTGTATGAACCGGCGGACAAGAGTTCGCTGCTCCATTACTTCGAAGCGACGAACGGTCAGATTCTCGAAGAAGGCATCACCGAAGCCGGTGCCATGTCATCCTTCATCGCTGCCGGCACGGCCTATGCGACGCATGGGATCAACACGATCCCTTTGTTCATCTATTACTCGATGTTCGGGTTCCAACGAGTCGGAGACTTGATGTGGGCCGCTTCAGACATGCGCGCTCGTGGCTTTCTGCTGGGGGCCACAGCGGGACGTACGACCTTGGAGGGCGAAGGCCTGCAACATCAAGATGGACATAGCCATCTGTTGGCCGGTGTGTATCCGACCATCGCCGTCTACGATCCAGCTTTCATGTTCGAGCTTGCCGTCATCCTGCAGGATGGGCTCAGGCGCATGTACCAGAGTCAGGAAGAGGGGCTGTATTACATCGCGCTCTACAACGAACCCTATCCGATGCCAGCCATGCCGCCTGACGCAGAAGAGGGCATACTGGAAGGCATGTACCGCTTCCGACCGGCGCCCGAGGGGGCCAGGCATCGAGCACAGATATTGGCGAGTGGTCCGCTCGTCAACGAAGCGATCAAAGCACAAGTGTTGCTGCTGGAACGCTACGGTGTCGCGGCAGACGTATGGAGCGTCACCAGCTACAAGGCGTTGCGGATGCGGGCGCTCGAGGCCGAGCGGTGGAACATGTTGCATCCCGAAGAGCCGCAACGAAAGAGCTATCTTCAGCAGACTGTCGAAACGTTCCATGGTCCCTGCGTGGCAGTGAGCGACTATGTGCGTTTGGTCAGCGAGCAGATCGCTCCATGGATACCGGGCGGCCTGCTTGCGCTCGGTACCGACGGATTTGGCCGGAGTGATACCCGCAAGACCTTGCGTCGGTTCTTCGAGATTGATGCCGAACACTTAGTCGTGGCGACACTCTACGCTCTCCATCGTCGAGATCGATCCATCGAGGCGAAGACCGTCAACCAAGCCGCAAAAGACCTGGGCATCCGATCGGATGACAGAGCGCCCTGGCAACATTGAGGTAGTGCTGAGTGTTGAGTCCTGAGGACCGGGTGCGGAGGATGTAGGGCTGAGGACTGGCATGAGCGCCTACTGTCCGAACAGTCAGCCGATAAAGGAGCCATGAAAGTCGAGTTGCCATTTCTCGCGGAAGGGATCGAGGGCGGCGATGTGGTCCTGGTTCTGGTCCAGGAAGGCGACCAGGTCAGCGAAGGCCAATCGTTGGTCGAATTGGAAACCGACAAGGCCACGGTCCCGGTGCCGTCGTCGGCAGCTGGAAAGGTCGTCCGTCTGCTTGTGCGGGAGGGAGATCACGTCAAGGTTGGGCAAGCGCTCGTCGAGTTGGAGGGCGCACATGGCGCGGAACAGTCGGCCCAGTCGCCGGCGTCCGAGAAGCCTGCGATTGCTCCGGCTTCGCAACCTCCGCCGCCCGTCGAATCGGCTCATGGGGAGGCCGTGGAACCGGGTGAATCGCCGTCGGCCGCATCATCCGCAACAGCTCAGCCTGAAACAGAGCAACCGTCTCTCACACGGCCTGAGGACAAGACTGCTGCGGCACCCTCATCGTCGATCGGCCCCACCATCCCTGCGCCTCCGTCGGTGCGGCGGCTCGCCCGCGAATTGGCCGTAGATCTGACACAGGTGAAGGGTACGGAAGCCGGAGGCCGGATCACCGCCGAGGATGTGAAAGCGTTTGTTCGTGAACGAACCAGACGTACCGACGTTGCCTCTGTCGCAGGGGCCTCTAAATCGGGCGGCGTCTTCACCACGACGTACGGCAACGAGCGTCGCGAGCCTCTCCCGTCACTGCGACGGAAGATTGCGGCGAACATGACGCAGTCTTGGACGACCATTCCTCACGTCCATCAGTTCCAGGAGGCCGACATCACTGAGTTGATGGAGCTGCAGAAACGGTACGCGCTCGAATTCAAGAAGAAAGGCGCGACGCTGACGCTCACCAGTCTCATCCTCAAAGCCGTCGTCCACGCGCTGAAGCGATATCCTCTGTTGAACGCCACCCTCGATCTCACCAGCGGCGAAGTGATCTACAAGGATTATTACAATATCGGCGTCGCCGTGGATACGCCGGCAGGATTGATCGTGCCGGTCGTCCACGACGTCGATCGTAAAGACTTGTTTCAAATTTCTTTGGAGCTCGCCGATCTGGCTGAGCGCACGCGGGCACGTGGGGTCAAGCTGGAAGAGTTGCGCGGCGCCACCTTTACCGTGAGCAATATGGGTGGGCTCGGCGCCGGTCCGTTCACCCCAATCATCAACACACCACAAGTAGGTATCTTGGGCATCGGGAAGGCCAGGATGACGCCGGTGTATCGTGACGGGCAATTCGTGCCTCGCCGTGTGCTGCAACTTTGCGTGGCCTACGATCATCGGCTGGTGGATGGAGCGGTCGGGGCTCGATTTACCATCGAGATCGTCAAGGTGCTGGAAGACTTCCAGGGGATGTTTCTGGGACTGTGAAGAACAGTTTCCAGTTTCGAGTTATGAGTTTCGAGAAGTGCGAAATTCGAAACTCGACACCCGAAACTTAGCGATGCGAGGATTCCATGGCTGGATCGCAGTACGATGTGGCGGTGATCGGCGCAGGCCCCGGCGGCTACACCGCGGCCTTCCACGCGGCTGATATCGGCCTCCGCACCGCATTGATCGATCAAGAACCGCAACTTGGAGGCGTCTGCTTACTACGGGGCTGTATCCCCTCGAAAGCCTTGCTGCATGCAGCCAAGCTGGTGACCGACGCAGCAGACGGGGAAGCATGGGGAATTCGTTTCGAGAAACCTCGGATAGAGCTTGCGACCCTCCGTGATCGGACAAGGAGCGTCATCGGTAAACTGACCAAGGGTGTGCGGACGTTGGCAAACAGTCGTAAAGTGGATGTGTTTCAAGCACGAGCGACATTCACGAATCCGACGACACTGACGTTGTCCGGATCTGACGGGACGCGAACGCTCTCCTGTTCCCACACGATCCTCGCCACCGGCTCACGTCCTGTCGTTCCAAATTCTCTCAAGCTCGATGATCCGCGAGTGATGGATTCCACGAGCGCGCTCGATTTGCCCGATGTTCCAGGGCGATTGCTCGTCGTGGGCGGTGGATACATCGGACTGGAATTGGGGACCGTGTACGAAGCCCTTGGATCAGAAGTGACGGTCGTTGAGATGCTGCCGCGCCTGCTCACCGGCGCCGATCCGGACCTCGTGAGGCCTCTGCAGCAACGACTGCAACGGCGATTCAAGGCCATCAAGCTGGACACGAAGGTGGCCTCACTAGAGGTTCGTGAGGACGGTATCGCTGCGACCCTGGAGGGCCCTGAGGGAACCAACCTAGAGGTCTTCGATCGCGTCCTCGTTGCCGTGGGGCGCAAGGCGAACACGGAGCAGCTCGGACTCGAACATACCAAAGTCGCCGTCTCTGAAAAAGGCTTCGTACAGGTCGATCGACAGCTTCGCACGGCCGAGCCAACCGTCTTTGCAATCGGCGACGTGATCGGGGAACCGATGCTGGCGCACAAGGCTACCCATGAAGGGCTGGTCGCGGCCAGGGTGATTGCAGGAAAAGAGGCGACGTTCGACCCTGCCGCTATTCCGGCGGTCGTCTTCACCGATCCCGAAATCGCCTGGTGCGGCCTGACCGAAGAAGCCGCCAAGGCAGCGGGACAAGCAGTAAAAGTGACGCGCTTTCCCTGGGCGGCTTCAGGTCGAGCTACCACCGTGGGTCGCAACGATGGCCTGACCAAATTGGTCTGCGATCCCGAGTCCGGAAGAATCCTCGGGGTAGGGCTCTGCGGAGTCGGTGCGGGAGAGCTGATCGCCGAAGGCGTTCTGGCAGTGGAAATGGGAGCCGTCGCCGAAGACCTGGCTGCCTCAATCCACCCACATCCTACGCTGAGCGAGACCGTCATGGAGGCAGCGGAGCTCTTCCATGGACGAACCACGCACTTTTATCCATCTAAACGGTGATTGCCCGCCAACTTCGGACCCATTTGATCGTCTCCATGATGACCAATGGGATCAGCGTCATAGCCACCAGCAGTTCCCAGTCCTCCATCGGCAAAGGCGCGACCTTGAAGATAGGCTGCAGAAACGGGGTCGTGAGAATGGCAATTTGCAGGGCAAGAGAAACGAGCACAGCCCAAATAAGCGCACGATTCGTCATTACTCCCACTTGAACCAGCGACCAACGATCACTCCGGCAATTAAAGGCGTGCACCAACTGAGCGGCAACCATCACAGCGAACGCCACCGTCCGCGCCTGTTCGATCGACTGTTGCCAGACAAACAGGCTGTACGAAAACGCGCCCAGGGCGATAACCGCCAACATCAAGCCTTCACCCGCGATGGTCCAAAGCCTTCCACCGTCCAGCAAGCGTGCCTGAGTCTGTCGCGGCGGCTGCTGCATCAGATCCGGCGCTTTCGGGTCGACTGCCAGTGCGAGGGCAGGAAATCCGTCCGTCACAAGGTTCATCCACAAAATCTGTATCGGCAGGAGCGGAAGCGGCAAGCCGAACAGAGTTGCGAACAGCATGACGAGCACCTCGCTCACATTGCACGACAGCAGAAAATGCACCGTCTTTCTGATGTTGTCGAAGATGCCCCTGCCCTCCTCGACAGCGGCGGCGATCGAAGCAAAGTTATCGTCTGTCACCACCATATCCGAAGCTTCTTTTGTCACGTCGGTGCCGGCTATCCCCATGGCCACACCGATGTCTGCCGCCTTGATCGCCGGCGCGTCGTTGACCCCGTCACCGGTCATGGCGACAACGGCCCCATTTCGCTTCCAGGCCTGAACGATCCGGAGCTTGTGCTCGGCCGATACACGGGCATACACGCTGATTCGCTCTACACGTTGCCTCAATTGCTCGTCGGTTAAGCCGTCCAGCTCTAACCCGGACAGCGCCACCGCGTCATAGGAATGCAGGCCTAATTCACGAGCAATTGCGATCGCTGTCTCCTTGTGATCACCAGTGATCATGACCGTACGGATGCCCGCATCCCGGCAGAGCCGTACCGCATCTGCCGCTTCGGGCCGCAAGGGATCCTTCATCGCGATGAGACCGAGAAAGATCAAATCGCGCTCAATCTCTTCGTCCGAACTCGGCGGTCGGCCAAGGGGCCTATACGCGACACCCAGTACGCGAAGGGCTTGTTGTGCCAACGAAGCATTGGCCTCATCGATCAAATGCCGATGCTGTTCATCCAGGGCTTCGGTCCAGCCATCCAGCGTGACACGTGCGATGCAACGTTTCAGCAAGACATCGGGCGCTCCTTTGGAGTAGGCTGTGCGGACCTGCTCTGTTCGACGGATGATGGTCATCATTTTCCGCTCGGCATCGAACGGCACTTCTCTGTCCAGAGGCGCTCGCAGCTCCAACTCAGCCTTCCTGAGACCGGCCTTCGCCGCCACCATGAGCAGCGCGCCTTCCGTCGGATCGCCGATGATCCGCCAAGCCCCTTTCTCCTGGTGCAATCTCGCGCCGTTGCACAACACCGCGGCGGTAAGCAGCTGCTGCAGGCCCGGAAACAGTGCCGAGTGCTGAGTCATGAGTGATAAGTCATCAGAGTGATGGTCGAATCCCTGGCTTGGAAACTCAGCACTCAGAACGTTTGAGCCACCAGGGATTTTCCGAATCTCCCCCTTAGGCTCATATCCCTCGCCGGTCACTTCGAAGTGGTCGTTGTCGATAAACAACCTCGTCACCGTCATCTCGTTCTTCGTCAAGGTGCCGGTCTTGTCAGTACAGATCACAGTGGCAGAACCCAGCGTTTCGACGGCGGGGAGTTTGCGAATCAATGCATGTCGCTTGGCCATCCTGGTGACGCCCAAGGCCAGTGTAATCGTGACGACAGCCGGAAGGCTCTCTGGCACAGCTGCCACAGCGAGGCTCACCGATATCAGAAACATCTCAACCAGTGGTTCGCCTCGGAGATAGCCGAGAGCGAACACAACTGTGACCACCCCGAGCGCCAGCCACAGGAGTGTATAGCCGAATTGTTCCAACCGTCGTTGCAGCGGTGTTTCGTCACGCTCCGCCTCAGCGGCCTTCTGGATCATGGCGGCGATTCGGCCCAACTCCGTGGCAAGGCCTGTCGCCACGACAATTCCACGCGCCTTGCCGGAGACGACAACGGTGCCCATGAAGACCATGTTGCGTTGATCGGCGAGTGGTACCTGGGTGGTATCGAGCAGCTCCGCCCGCTTTTGTACTGGTGTCGATTCGCCGGTGAGTGAGGCTTCTTGAGCTTGGAAATTGGCTGTGTAAAGCAAGCGTGCATCGGCTGGAATCCGGTCGCCCGCTTCGAGGGTGATCAGGTCTCCTCTGACCAGTTCTCGTGCCGGTATCGACTGGAGCGTGCCCTCGCGAAGGACGTGTGCCCTCGCGACCGACATCTTGCGCAGAGCCGCGAGCGATTGCTCGGCGCGAAATTCCTGCACAAACCCCAACAGGCCATTGAGAAATACGATGGCTAGAATCGCCGCCGCATCGATCCAGTCTTCCAACAAACCAGACACAATGGCTGCCCCGATCAGCACCCAAACGATCAGACTTGAGAATTGTGCGAGAAAGAGTCTTAGCAGCGAGGGAGGAGGGGCTTCAGGTAATTCGTTGGGTCCTTCATCTGCTCGGCGTCTAGCCACTTCAGGCTCCGTCAAGCCATGGTCAGGGCTGGACTCGAGGTCATGCGCCACGGTCTCCGACGGGAGCCTGTACCAGTCTCTTCTCATTTATCTTTTATCAACCAGATGGGCTTGGGTGAATGTCAGGATTCCATCCTCAAGGAATGGACGGCTCCTGTTCGCGATGAAGCTTGGCGAGAGCCTCCGCCTCGTCGGAGGCTTTCGTGTAATAGTCCATAAAAGGGCGGCAATGAAAGATCAAATCGCTTTTGGACTCTCTCGGCGCAGGCCGATATGAAGGCTTTGCGTAGAGTTCAGCCATCTGGCGGATTTCCTCTGCCTTATTGCGCAGGCGCAGGGCCCCGTGCTCGTACCACGTCGCCAGTCCACTGTGATCGTTGCGTTCAATGAGTTCGCGTGGTGAACCCGTCGAACAGGCCATGACCGTCATGAGGAACAACAGGACGAACCATGTCGGTAGCCAGGGGATCTTCGTAGATGCCTCCCTCCTCTGAGGAAAGGGTCTTCTGCCTAATCGACAATCCCAGCTCCAGAGCACCGCCGAGGCATCCCTTTGTATCAGTTGTGGCTATAGGTGGCCTCGGCATAGCCTATTTTGCTCTGCTCACAGGGACAGCCGTTTGTTCCCGACGTGCTGTCTATGGGCCTTGGCCACGACGTGTCAGGTTCTCATGTGTGCTCGCCAGGGCTGCTGCCTCGTCGGCCATTTTCCGGTAGTTTTGAGCAACCTCCCGGCAATGTGCTGCTTGTTCGGCTATGTGGGTCGAATTATAGATCTCCGGGTGATGCTCATAGGCCTCGGCCTGATTGTCCCAGAACTGCGCTTTCTCCCTGAACTCCTGAGCCTGATCGGCGTAGTCCTTGGCAAGTTTCTGATGATCGCCCTTGTGAATCCCTTCGGTAGGACCCATCGTTGTGCAGCCCTGCATCACAAGGACTACTGAGAACATGATGAAAACAGCAGCCAACCTCAGACCCTGCGTCATCATAATAAATCCTCCTTTGAGTAGCCGTGACTCATTTTACTACCTATAGTGGCATGTCTGCAACTGTTGTACCTAAGTACCAACGATGATGGCCTTCGGCCGATTTCGGTCGCATTCATTAAATCCTGACCGCACAGACAGCCAGTGTGTTCTCGCTGGATCGTCGGGCATTGTGTCGCCCCTTTTGACGGATTGCCTGTTGCTTCGCTAGTTCCAACAATCCCAACTTCATCCTGATGAGCTTCCGCTCAGCCGTCATGACTGTCGTCCATGTGGACAAATGGATGGTCTATCTGTCAGATGAAATTTCTGCTCACATCATCCACTGTCTGGTCGGATTCTGACCGACGCTCTCGCAGCCTCTTGAAGCATGGTGGCAAGAAAGGGCAGAGGACCGATCCGGCAGTTGCGTAATGCCACAATAGAAGATTGTGGCATTACGCGATGACACGATTGCGTAGAACCTATGATACCCTAAATAAGGGGCTGATTCACTGCTCTGTACAACGATGCGCCGAGAATATCATGGGTTCAATGCTCCTCCTGTTTTATGCACAGTTTTCCTCATATATCCGCGTGTGCTCTCGCTCCACCACCGCCACATGACATGGGTAGACGGAATTAGGAACAACGTCAGCATCATGGCGGAGAATACGCCGCCGACCTGTGGCGCGGCGATCCGCTTAATCACATCCGCGCCCCTTGACGAATCGCAGTGTCGCGAGTTAGGGCAGCGGTACTTGGGCGTCGGTCGGTGTCACGTTGCGCCACCTTTCCCTTCAATCAGAGCATTCCTGGAAACGGAATCTCCTGTCAGACCCCATACATGGCTCCCTGGAACGGTTCCGCCACAGGCATTTTTTGATGGCCGAGCTGAAGGGTAGGATCCGGGAGTGTCTGAACCTGCGGCACCAAGGCCTGAGCCATTTCTCATCGTTGGCAGGCTGCCTTTACCTCAGGATTAGCGGCATCCAGTTCTCGAATGAGACCGGAAAGTTCCAAGCTGGGTTCAGCAGCCTCGTCGGTCGCGCAGACCGGCAAGGGCAGAAGCAGCGTCAGCGCAGTGAGCCACGCAGCCCGCCATCGCGAGAATAAAAGAAAGATGCAAGTTTGTTTCATGATCCACCTCCGACGGTAATTAGCTTCACCGCGCGCTCTGCCTCCGCAGCCAAGCAGCGGTCGACAAAATCGGAGGTATAGGATCAGATTCGGAGCACTGAGGAAGAGCTTACGGAGATGGGAACAAAAGAATACGCACTATTTCGAGACCATGTTCTCTCAACGGAGATCTCGGCAGGAACTTCGTGAGGACTGACCTGAGACAACACAGGATCAAGACTCACAACCGTATTGTTCTTTATTTGCTGTCCAGGAGACGCGGCGAGCGACGCCGGACACATGATGGTCCCGTCCATCGGACAGGCCATACTCTATTCCGTAAGGATAGCTGTTTCTTCTGCTTCAGAGAGATCGGGCAAGACACACATCGTCCCGCTCACCTGACAGAGGACGAAAGAAATTACCAGTGTAATGAATTGCAGAGGAACTCGACTAAATATGGGTTGAACCTACCTTGACAGCCGCTCGCAACCGAAGCAAGCTTGTCGAGCCTGATCATTGATCTCGAAAAAGGAAGAAGTATCCGATTGCGACCGCGATCGCTTGGAACAGGATCAGCCAGCGCATGAGACCCCATGGCGTCCTCGCGCGGCTTTCCTCCAGCCTCATTTTCGCTTGCAGAGAAGGTTGGGAGAGGATAAACGAGGCAACTACCTCCCTCGCCTCCTCACGGCTCATGTTTCGTTCCAGCTGAACCAGTTCGATTGCTTTGGTGCGGTCGCCTTGCGACAGCGCCTCCAGGGCTTTGATGGGAAGATCGTATTCCACTCGTGATTCCTCCGTCATGGTGACCGGGTGAGTCTACCAGAAAAGAACGCTGCTCGTCTCCCAGATTTCCGCAGTGACTTGAAGCACATCGCGCCGCCCTCTCGATTATCCCACCGTCGGTTCCGATATAATGAGCCTGTGCCACACCAAGTTCGCACGCCTCACCCTCCATGATATATCGAAGAGGAGGCCTATCATGAATGGACTTTCAGAGGTCCGCCTGAAAGTCCATCGCGCCTACGCCGACCGCGGCTCCTGTCATGGCATGCAGGTCCTGCAAGCGGCAGCCCTCTACTTTCTCTTGGTGTTCGGTGCGGGGTTCGTCCTGGGAATCGGGCGAGTCCTCATGGTTGTTCCGCTGCTCGGTGAGAACACCGCAGAACTCTTGGAAATGCCTCTGATGCTCATCATCGTCGCTGCGGCCCGATGGATCGTATGCCAAAGATTAGACGATGGCGGCCGGTCTTCGGCGCTCGCCGTGGGCCTCATCGCTGTCGGAATGGTTTTGGTCGCCGACCTGTCCGTCGGAATGTGGCTCCGAGGGATGTCGGCAACAGAAGTTCTTTTCGATCGCGATCCAGTCTCGGGCGCTGCCTACTATGCGAGTCTATTGTTCTTCGCCGTCATGCCGGCCGTTATCCATCGCCTTCGGCAGATCTAGACTCGTCAGAACAGCGGATGGTGCGGGGCAGATGCGAAAGGGGCGGCGGCCGGCACCTCTCCGGCATTGCCCAGAAACCGCCAGACATCCCCTTCTTTCACCAGATAGTGGACTTCACGAAACCAACTGTCGAGGGTGGCTCGATCTCCCGAGCGTTCGTCGATGCCGTACAATCCTCCTGTGCAGGTCGCTTCCGCACGAAGCCCATCGTTCACTCGCGAGACTTTGAAGGCGGAAAATAAATGGAGCGACTCCACGGCCTTGTAATGCTCGAAGACCTCGCCCCATACCCGTCGCACGTCCTCTTGTTTCAACCCATGGTAGTCGTAAGATGGCGCATAAAACTGCATGAGTGCATCGATATCCGCTTTTTTCAGCGCCGATTCCGCACGTTCAAACGACGCGACTAACCCTCTCACAACCGGATGGCCCAGCAAGCGGCCCTGGCCCGGTGATCGGGCTTGTAAGATCAACGATTATCATCACGGAGTTAGTTTCTGAAGGAGGAATGATGACCAAGCCCAACACAAAACCCGATGCTGTACTTGATGACTTATGAAAGGACTGTGAGTCTCCGGAAGCTATTCTGGGGGAACAGGGGTTCTTGAAGGGGTTAACGAAACGGTTGGTGGAACGTGCGCTGGCGACGGAACCGACCAATCATCTCGGGTATGTTCCGCATGCCCGTCAGCAGGCCCAGCACGGCACTGTCCGTAATGGCACGAGTGCCAAAACGGTCGAGACAGATCACGGGCCTATGGAGCTGGCCGTGCCACGCGATCGAGCGGGTACGTTTGAACCCACGGTGGTCAAGGCACGGCACCGGCGGCTGGACGGTGTGGACGACAAGGTGTTGGCTCTCTCTGCGCAGGGAATGACCACGCGTGAGATTCAACACCATCTGGAAGAATGGTATGGGACGGAGGTCTCCCCCACGCTCATTTCCACGATCACGGATGCGGTGTTGGAGGATGTGCGTCTGTGGCAAAGCCGGCCCTTGGAGACCGTCTATCCCATTCTCTATTTTGAGTGTTTCTTCGTGAAGTCTCGGCACGAAGGAGCCGTCAAGACGAACGCCGTCCATGTCGCCCTCGGCGTCACACTCACTGGGGAAAAGGACTTGGTAGGCCTCTGGGTGAGTGAAACGGACGGGGCGCAATTGTGGTTGGCCGTCTTTACGGAGCTCACGCCGCGGGGCGTTTCCGACGGATGAAGCCATCGTCAAAGTGCTCTCTCTCAGGATGCAGGGGATTGCGAAGCAATGGACCGTACCCATTCCCGAATGGAAACGTGCCCTGAATCAATTCGCAATGTTGTTAGGAGATCGAGTGCCGACAAGAGCGTAATTCACAATCAGTCACACACAAAACTTGACACGCCCAAAAAGACCGACATTCACGCGCCGCTCAATGCGCCCGATCACTAATGCCACTCCGATGTGCCCAGCGAACAAAGTTTCTCCTTGGTCTTTCAACGTGGCCACTGCTTGGCATCTTCGCTGGCATGAAACACGCATCACTGCGTGCAGTGGTTACGTCGTTTACGATTCAAGCTACGCCCCATTGTGGACGAGGACGATCTTGCCCGTCACGCCTCCTCTCCCGAGCAACTCCTGCGCCTGTCTTGCCTCGGCAAGAGGAAATCGCTGTGCGATGATCGGCTTGATTTTCTGCTGTTGGAGGAGGTCGAACAGGGCGATCAAGTCCTGTCGAGACCATGACGATTTCAGCCGTTTGAGCCATTGGATACTATAGGGGACAATCCGTTTCCGACCCGGGAGAAACCAGCCACCGGCAATGTACAAGCCGAAAATGGCGATCGCGCGAAACCGATGACGACCGCCTGAACGACCGGACGCCAAGCGGCCGCCACGGAGCGAGCCAGTCAGGCCATAGGCCACGACCGTCCCTCCAGCACGCAGAGCCTTGCGGGAACGCCAGATATGCGTGCCACCGATGCCGTCGAAGACAACGTCTGCGCCCTCACCCGTCAGCCGGTGGATCTCCTTTACGAAGTCTTGATGCTCGTAATCAATGGGGACCGCACCGAGATCGGAAACGGCCGACGCCCCGCGTGCTGAACAGGTCCCGTATAGCTCCAGCCCGGCGAGGCGCCCAAGCTGTAAGAGGGCCGAGCCGACTCCACCTGCTGCGCCGTGAATCAACAGGCGTTGGCCCGGTCTGATCTTGGCCGAACGATGCAGCATCTGGTACGCCGTGACGTAGTTCAGCACAAGACTGACAGCCTCGGCTGCCTCCAGCCCGGATGGCACCGGCACCAGTTCACCTTGCGGCAGACAGACGAATTCCGCGTAGGCGCCGTGGATCGGCAGCGCTGCCACGATCTGGCCCGGTTCGAGCCCGGAGACGCCGGCACCGAGTTGATCCACCACGCCGACCAGATCCCACCCTGGTGTGAAGGGCAGCCGGGGCGTCTCAGGGTGGATGCCTTCCCGCATCATCAGGTCCGGCAAGGAAACCCCGGCGGCCAACACTCTCACCCGCACTTCACCGTGGTTCGGCTCGGGGCAGTCTTCTTCGAGCACTTCCAGTGCATCGGGCCCGCCGTAGTGGGTCACGATGATGCGTGTGTGTTTCAGGGGTCACGTCCTCTCTCGTCTGATGCTACAGCTTGTGCGGCGTCACGTTGGGCTTGAGGGACTGGCCGAAACCTGGTGAAGTAGCTTGCGGGACGGTTCCGCTCGAAGCACTGGTGAGGCGTCATCCTTCAGTTTGATATGCAGTAGTCTTGCTTCTCTCAGAGTGCAAACTCCACGCATACCCCCCGCCCAATTCGCGCCTTGCGCGTTTGGCCGACAGATTCAAAGGCTTCACGAACTCCTCTCTCAGGATCTTCCCCTGATGGATAGGAGGTGACAATAGTTTCTTGCGCATGGCGCGTATCAAGCCCTTAGTTTACTGCTCAGGGTGGGGATCTTTTCGAATGAGCCCCAGGTAGAGCAGCATATCGGCGAGGTCTTGATCGGTCATGGTGTGATCGGGAAACATGCCGGTGCCTGGATGGCCTTCACGAATGGCGCGAGCTCGCTCCTTGTCGGTTTTCAGGCGCAACTCCTCAGGATTCCGTAAATCGGAAGGCGGAGGATTCAGCTTCGCGATGAGCGCCGCTGTCTCGGCTTCCAGTCGTGGTGTCCGATACAGATACCCATCGATGCCATGGCAGTAGTAGCACACACCCTTGCCGTTGAAAATCTCACGGCCTCGCATCACATTGCCTTTCACCTTGTCGGTCAGTTGTGAGGCCGAGGACTCGGCACGGGCGTAATCGGATGGAGAGACAAGCTCCATTCCCAGGCTGCTTGCGAAGAGCAGACCGAACGAGACCGTCAGTTTGACGAGCAGATCACTGTTGAGAAACGTTCGAGAGCTTGACCAAGTTTCACTCCTAGCCCATCTCACATCCCTCTCCCTTCTGCGAGATGATTGTCAGTGCTCATTACAACAAGCATTGTATCGGTCTTCTGGAATGCTGTTCATGTTGCCGAAGACGGTTGCGCGTTCGTCCCTGCTGGTGACGTTATCGATGGCGGGATAGAGCGCCCGTTCTTCCTTCCTATTATGAGAGCTCAATAGGTTTACCAGCGCCTGCTCGTCTTGATCGACATCAAGATTCTCTCGCTCCACCTTTTGGTGAATCGCGTCAAGCAGCTGCTTGATCTGGCTGTGCTCAAAGCGCATCATGGGCGTCGGCCCCTCCTCGATCATGCCGGTTTTCTTTTCCCACATCGGAAACAGCAGCTCCTCTTCCCACAGGATATGCCGCTGGAGACCGACTTTGAATTCCTTGAAGGATTGCTTGGCTTTGGCAAAGTCCGAGCGTTTGGAAGATTGAAAGATTTTGAACAACTCATCCAACTGATCATGATCTTGTTTATAATATGCTGCGATCTTCTTCTGTTCAGTCACTCGGAACCCCCTTGATGAAATAAAGAGTCGATACTGCATAGCATGTGACACAAGCCAGGCCAACCTCAGGTCTGTGACATCTTTCATGGTCGTCCAGCATGCAATCTCGGAGATTCGAGGCCCGCCCGTACTTGGGCAGGTAAGTGGAGGTTACTTTTCCTTTGATGGCCTCTCTGATGGCTTAGGGCTGGAGGACCGCACTCCAATGGCTTGACAACCGAGCGCTGCTTGTCGAGTCTCAGATCTTCGCCTGACCGTTTCAGGACTGGGCTTGATCGAGATCGAATGCCGAATGCAGAGAGCGCATGGCCAGTTCGAGATACTTCTCATCGATCACACAGGAGATCTTGATTTCCGAGGTACTGATCATCATGATATTGATTCCCTCGCTGGACAACACCTCAAACATTTTCGCTGCTACGCCTGAGTGCGACCGCATGCCCACCCCGATAAGCGAGACTTTGGCAATCGCCTCAGTCACAGAAACCGATTTTGCCTCGATCTCGTTCGCCACAGATTGAATGATCGGCACGGCCTTCTTGAGGTCGGCGCGCGGCACAGTGAAGGAGAGGTCCGTCAGGGCGGCCTGGCTCATGTTCTGAATGATCATATCGACATTGATATGGGCTTGCGCGACAGGACCAAAAATTCTCGCAGCGATCCCTGGTTTATCCGGCACTCCAACGACGGTAATCTTCGCTTGATTGCGGTCTCCGGTCACGCCGGCGATGGCTGCCGATTCCATATCCGTATCTTCTTTCGTCACGAGCGTTCCCTTTCCTGCTTTGAAGCTGGAATTGACCTCGACCGGGACATTGAACTTGGCCGCAAACTCGACGGATCTGGTTTGCAGAACTTTTGCGCCGAGGCTCGCCATTTCAAGCATCTCTTCATACGCAATCTTATCGATCCGTCTTGCTGCCGGCACAATATTTGGGTCGGCCGTATAGACACCGTCGACGTCGGTGAAGATGATGCACCGATCGGCCTTTAATGCTGCCGCCAGCGCAACGGCAGAGAGATCGGACCCACCGCGGCCGAGGGTGGTCACGTCGGATTGTTCATTGATTCCTTGGAATCCTGCCACGACCGGTAAGACACCCTGCTTCAACGCCTCCTTGATGCGATCAGCGGTGACTCGTGCGATCCGTGCTTTGGTATGGGCACTATCGGTAATGATGCCGACCTGACGTCCCGTAAAGGATCTGGCATTGATCCCTCGTCCACGCAATTCCATCGACAGAAGCGCGATGGTGATCCGCTCTCCTGTCGAGAGCAGCATGTCCAATTCGCGTTCGTCAGGAACAGTGGTGACTTCATGTGCGAGTTTGATCAGCCGATCCGTCTCCCCACTCATCGCCGAGAGGACGACGACGACCTGATTCCCTTCCCGCTGCGTGTGCGCCACCCGGTCGGCAACCAAGTGGATGCGCTCAATCGTTCCAACGGAAGTCCCTCCGTACTTTTGAACGACCAGCGCCATGGGTCTCAGCTTTTGGAAAAGAACTTGTTCACGAACTTGGTTGCATCACGAGCCGGCATGTTCGCGGCAAGCGCATCGGCCTCGGTGAAGCGACGACCGGCTGTTTCCGATCCTTTCACACCCTCCTCACCAAACGTATAGAACGCCGGACTCTGCGGATCTTCCGAGTGATCACAGATGACAAGGAAACGATAGGGACCTTGTTCGGTCAGACCGTGGACCAACGGTCCTACCAGGTTGCGATCAAACTCTTCAATGCCATGGACCTTCGCCTTGATATCAGTCCCGTGTATCACCTCGTCCGTTAATTCAGCATGCACATACACAAAATCTTTCTTGGCTAATTCCTCCAGCGCCACCGCCGCCTTGGTGCGGAGATCCCCCTCGGCCAGCCTCTCGGGATCCACCGCTTCGAGCCCCGCGCTAATGCCTACACCACGATAGACGTCGCTGGTCGCCACAACCGCCCCGACGATGTCATATTTTTCCATCAAGCTCGGCCATCTCACCGCTCGCCCTTCACCCCACAACCAGACACAGTTTGCCGATTTGTTCCCCGCTGCTACCCGGTCATCGTTCACGGGATGATCACGCAGGATCACGTGGGCGGTATCCATCAATCTCCGGAGAATATCCGCACCATCTCCCGTGGGTAGGGCATCGGCGATAGATCGACCGACTATCGTCTGTGGATCGATGCAAACGGCTCGCGGCTTTCCGTTCACCCATACCATCAGGTGACGATGACCTGTTCCCGGATAAAACTGGATGGTTTCGGAGCCGACTTGCTCGTTGATGGCTTCGATCAATTCGCGCGCTTCTGCGGTTTCAATCAACCCGGCCGTCGCGTCGTCCATGATCACGTGCGGCCCTAGCTTCTTGATCTCACCGCCCTTGCCACCTTCGGGTCGCAGGGTCACCATCGTACAGCGATACACCACATCATGCTCTGTTACGGACACACCCAGGCTCGCCGCTTCCAGCGGCCCAGGGCCCTGATAGAACTTTCTGGGGTCGTACCCAAGAATCGCGGCCCCGATCAGCCCGCTCCCGTGACGAACGCCGTCCATGGGAGTCAGCAGCCGACCGAGTTCTCCGACTTGCGCGAGGCGGTCGAGGTTAGGTGTCGATGACGCTTGCAGTGGCGTGCGTCCCCCGAGTTCCGGTCTCGGACGGTCCGCCATCCCGCCGGCGTGCACCATCACATATCTCATGAGACCCACACGTCCTTCAGACATTCAAGAGACGGGCAACGTCCTCGCGCGTTGCCTTGACGGTCACCGGTTGCTTCGACACACTGATCGCCGTATCGGCATCCTTCAAACCATGCCCTGTAAGCGTGCATACGACTGTTACTCCCTCCCGTAGAATCTTGGTTCGATGCAGCTTGGTGACCCCGGCGACGGACGCAGCGGAAGCAGGCTCACAAAAGACGCCTTCCGTGGCCGCCACTGTCCTGTAGGCCTGGAGAATTTCTTCATCTGTGACCATATCGATCGCACCCGTCGATTCCTCCATCGCTCTCAACGCGCCGGACCAGCTGGCAGGGTTGCCGATTCGAATGGCGGTCGCGACAGTCTGGGGCTGTTCGACGATTTTGCCCAACACAATGGGCGCCGCACCCGCAGCCTGAAAACCCATCATGCGTGGCACCCGCGTGATCTGATTCGCCGCACGATACTCCTGGTACCCTTTCCAATAGGCGGTGATATTTCCCGCATTCCCGACCGGTAGGACATGAAATGTCGGAGCGTCGCCGAGTTGATCGCAGACCTCGAAGGCAGCGGTCTTCTGACCCTCAATCCTGTACGGATTCACCGAGTTCACCAATTCGATGTGGAGCGACGCCGAAAAGTCCTTGACGAGCGCCAGAGCCTGATCAAAGTTTCCTTCGATCTGAATAACCGTCGCCTGATGCATCATCGCTTGAGAGAGCTTCCCCATGGCGATCTTACCGGCAGGAATCAACACGTACACGGACAACCCGGCACGAGCCCCGTAGGCGGCAGCCGATGCGGAGGTATTGCCGGTCGACGCGCACATGACGGCCCGCGCGCCGCTCTCCACTGCCTTCGAAATGGCGAGTGTCATACCGCGGTCTTTGAACGAGCCGGTGGGGTTGACGCCCTCAAACTTCAGGTAGAGTTCGACTCCCGGCGCAATCGCCTTCGCCAACCTTGTGGCTCTGATCAGGGGGGTATTACCCTCTCCCAGGCTGATAACCGGTGTCTTCTCGGCGACAGGGAGGAATTTTCGGTATTCTTCAATCACTCCACGCCAGCGGGTCATCGATCACTCATCCTTGCCTTCGACGCGAATGAGCGTGGTCGGTTCGGAGACGAAGGGCCTCCGGTTGATTTCACGAAGCGCGGTTTGCACATCGCGTTCTTTCGCGGTATGTGTCTTGATGACCACCGGCACCGTCTGCCCTTCGCGGCGTCCCTGTTGCACCATCGATGAAATACTGATTCCACAACGTCCTAACTCACCCGCGATCTGTGCCAAGACACCCGGGCGATCGACCACCGTAAACCGGAGGTAATAGATCGAGCTGATCTCCTCCATCGATCTCAGCCGGAGCGGTCGTCGCTGATTCTGCTGAAACGACGCCACCGGTACGCGACCGACGGCGCCCTTGAGCAAATTCCGACCGATCGAGATCACGTCGCTCACCACGGCACTCCCGGTCGGCATGGCTCCGGCTCCCCGGCCGTACTGCACTACATCACCGACAGCATCACCGACAAGTTGGATGGCATTGTACACATCTTCGACTTGGGCGATGGGTGACGTGGCGGGAAGCATGGTGGGATGAACCCGAGCCTCAATTTCCCCGTCCACGAGCTTTGCGATGCCGAGCGATTTGATCGTATAGCCGAACTGCTTTGCGTAGGCAATATCGGTCGGCGTGATGTTCGTAATCCCTTCCGTGTAGATGTCCTTGAAATTGACGGGCGTTCCATAGGCCAGACTGACAAGTATGGCAAGCTTGTGCGCCGAATCGGTCCCGGCGACATCAAAAGCCGGATCGGCTTCGGCATACCCGGCCTGTTGTGCATCCCGGAGGACCTCGTGGAAACTGTGTCCCTCATGGGTCATTCTGGACAATATATAGTTAGACGTTCCATTGATGATTCCGTAGATGGACTCGATCGTATTCCCAGCGAGCCCCTCGGTCAACGACCGAATCACAGGGATACCGCCGCCGACGCTGGCCTCAAACCCTAGGTCCACACCCTTGCGCGTGGCGGCTTCAAAAATTTCCTCTCCGTGAAGGGCTAGCAGCGCTTTGTTCGCCGTCACGACATGCTTCCCGGCGGCGATCGCATCCAAGATGAGCCGCTTCGCTGTCTCGTATCCACCGATCAGTTCGACGACGATATCGATGTCCGGATCGGTAAGGACACGATCGACCGCGGTGGTGAGGACCCCTGGAGCCAATGTCACGCCGCGATCCTTCGCCACGTCCAAATCTGCGACCCGGAGAAGTTCGATCGGCACTCCGATGCGACGGCTGATGATGGCGGCATTGTTGAGGAGGACCTTGGCGACACCCGTGCCGACTGTGCCGAATCCTACAATTCCGACTCCAATGCGCGACCTCATTCTTCGTCCCCGTCAAGCTTGAGGGCTTTGCGAATGCCTCGAACGGCTTGCCTGGTTCGATGTTCATTCTCCACAAGTCCAAATCGTACGTATTCATCACCGCCTTCACCGAATCCGATCCCTGGAGAAACGGCGACTTTCGCCTCTTTGAGTAGGAGCTTCGAGAACTCCAGCGAACCCATGTGTCGGTAGGGCAAGGGAATGTGTGCCCACACAAACATCGTGGCCAACGGTTTTGCTACTTGCCATCCGATCCGATTCAGCCCACCCACCAGCGTATCTCTCCTTTTCTGGTAACGCAGAACCGTCTCCTTAACGCAGTCCTGAGGCCCGTTCAACGCAATGACGCTGGCGATCTGAAGCGGCTGAAAAATTCCATAGTCGAGGTAACTTTTAATCTTCGCCAATGCTCCGACGACCTCTCGATTTCCCACACAAAATCCCACCCGCCAGCCGGGCATGTTGTAGGCTTTAGACAAGGTATAGAACTCCACTCCACAATCTTTGGCTCCTGGGATCTGTAGAAAGCTCGGTGCCTTATAGCCGTCGAACACGAGGTCGGCGTAGGCGAGGTCGTGGATGACGATGACATTGTGCTCCTTGGCAAACGCCACGATCTTCTTGAAAAACTCCAAATTAACCACGGCCGTGGTGGGATTGTGGGGAAAATTGATCACGAGGATCTTCGGTCTCGGAAACGTCTGCCGATAGACACGCGTCAGATCCTCGAAGAAATCGCTATCCTGGCGGAGTTCGATGCCACGGACCTCACCGCCGGCAATGATGAAGCTGTACATGTGGATGGGATAGGTCGGCGTCGGGGTCAGGACCACATCGCCCGGGCCGATCAAGGCCAATGCCAGGTGAGCCAGACCCTCTTTTGATCCGATGGTGACGATGGCTTCGGTCTCCGGATCCAGGGCAACATCGTAATTGCGCTTGTACCACGCACAAATCGCGTGCCGCAGTTTCGTGATGCCGCGCGATGCAGAATAACGATGATTCTTCCCCTTGCGGGCAGCCTCGATCATCTTCTCGACGATATGAGGCGGCGTCGGTTGATCGGGATTGCCCATCCCAAAATCGATGATGTCTTCGCCACGTTGCCGCGCCTCAAGCTTGAGGGATTGAACCTGCGCGAAGACATACGGCGGGAGTCGCTTGATTCGATAAAAACCTTCGCCCAACCCCATGAACTTCCTTTGACTGTTTCTAGACGTTTCTCAAACTAACTCATCACCGCGACATGAGCGAAGGGATGTGGAAAGCGGATATTGTAATTGAGGGCTTTGGTCGAGTCAATTTGCCGCATGTCCATGTGGTGCCGAAGTTACCAAGAACAGAGGCCTTTCATCCAGTCCCTCGCCTATCGGCGAACCCGTCCTTGCCCCCTCTCGTTCCTTTCTGCTACTAATACCGTTTCATTGCCTGATCAGGCCTTTTTCGCAGGCGCTGACCAAGCTGATTGAATGAAGGAGAGGAGATGGCCCGTCTTGGTGTAAATATCGACCATGTGGCGACGTTGCGGCAGGCACGGGGAGGAGTCGATCCGGATCCCTTGGCGGCGGCTGTTCTTGTCGAACTGGCAGGAGCCGATGGCCTGGTCGTTCATCTGCGGGAAGACAGACGCCATATCCAAGACCGAGACCTTCAACTCCTTCGCGAGATTGCCCGCACAAAGCTCGACCTTGAAATGGCGGCCGACGGCGAAATGGCGAAGATCGCCCTGAGCATCAAGCCTGACCTCGTCACGTTGGTGCCGGAAAAGCGACAGGAACTCACCACTGAAGGTGGCCTTGATGTTGTTGGACAACGCGACCGAATTCAAGGCATTGTGACTCTGTTACATAACGGGGGGATTCCCGTCAGCGTCTTCGTCGAGCCTGATCTGAATCAGATCAAGGCTGCGCACAAGATTGCGGCTGATTTCGTGGAGTTGCATACCGGTCGTTACGCAAATGCCACACGCTCCAAGGAAGCCGATGCGGAATTTGAGTCCATTACCCACGCCGCCAAGTTGGCCTACAAGCTCGGAATCGGAGTGAATGCCGGCCATGGGCTGAATTACCGCAACATCAAACGCCTGACGCATGTTCCCGAAATCGTCGAGTACAACATCGGGCACAGTATCGTCGCACGGGCGGTTCTCGTCGGGCTCGTACAAGCCGTGAAAGAGATGAAGACCTTGCTCGGTTGATCTAATGTCGTCGACCCGCTGGGTCGGTCCGTTCAATATCCCAAGTCCGCATGACCAAGATCATTACCGCTGCACAGATGCAGGAGCTCGACCGCCGAACTATCTCGGAGGCTCATATCCCAGCGACCACGTTGATGGAACGCGCCGGCTCCGGCGTCGTAGCTTGTCTTGAACAACGGTTGGGACCCCTGCGGGGCAAGACGGTCACCGTTGTATGCGGCAAAGGTAACAATGGGGGGGATGGATTCGTCGCCGCTCGCCTACTTCGCCGACGCCAGGCGAACGTGCGCGTGCTCGCCATGGCACCCATCTCCGAACTGAGCCGTGATGCGGCAACGATGCATAAGCAATTCGTCCGTGGCGCGGGGAAATCTTCCGTGCGTCTTTACACATCCAAGACTCAGACAGAATCACTTTTTCAAGGCAGCGATATCCTCGTCGATGCGCTCCTCGGGACAGGACTCTCCTCTGCTGTAACCGGACGTTATGCTGAGGCCATCGACAGCATCAACGAAACCGGCCGCCCCGTGGTGGCTGTCGATCTACCGTCGGGCCTCCATGCTGATAGCGGCATGATCCTGGGTCGAGCCGTTCGTGCCTCCCTTACCGTGACCTTTGGTCTGCCTAAGTTAGGCCTCTATCAGAACGATGGGATCGATCTGGTCGGCGAGGTGGCCATTGTGGACATCGGAATTCCGCCGGCTTACATTGATTCGGTCGAGAGCCGAACGACATTGATGACAGAACACGATGTGCGAACGTACCTGCCGAGTCGGCAACCATCGAATCACAAAGGTTCCTTTGGTCATGCCGGCATTATTGCCGGGTCCGTTGGAAAAACCGGAGCGGCTGCCATGGCCGCGCGAGCGGCGCTTCGTGTCGGCGCGGGGCTCGTAACCGTCGCAATCCCTACCAGTGTCAACGATATATTGGAAGCAAAGCTGCTGGAGGCGATGACGGCTCCGATGCCTGAGACCAAAGCGCGCACCTTTGCTAGGACCGCATTGGATCGGCTTGTCTCCTTCATGGCGGCGAGAACCGCTATCGCCATCGGTCCAGGATTATCCACCCATCCGGAAACGGTTGAACTCGTCCAGGGCTTGACGAAACAACTTGATCGACCGGCTGTTTTGGATGCAGACGCCCTGAACGCGTTGACTGGACGGACCGCTCTCCTGGCATCTTGCAAGACACCGCCGATTATCACCCCGCATCCCGGAGAGATGGCGCGACTGGAGGCAGACGCCACGCCGCAGACCGTCAATAGCGATCGGATCGGTTTTGCCTCCCGCTTCGCCAGAGAGCGAGGCCTGTTCGTTGTGTTGAAAGGTGCCAGGACCGTCGTCGCCCGTCCGGACGGAGCCGTTGCGATTTGCCCTACCGGAAATCCGGGGATGGCGACTGCAGGAACAGGGGATGTGTTAACCGGCATGGTGGTGGGACTCTTAGCCCAAGGCGTACCCTCCTGGGAGGCTGCCTGTGCTGCCACATACCTGCATGGAGCCGCAGGCGATTTGGCCGCAGCCAAGATGGGGCAGGCCGGATTAATTGCGGGGGACGTGATCGAGGAGATTCCCTATGCCCTCAAGCTTATCCACCAAGTTCCATCTAATAAGCCCAACGAGCGATGGAACGATCCCTCGTGAAGACGTTCCCATGGCGACATCCATCACCTGTCTGGACCTTATCCTCTCGTCTCCCGGCGAAACAGAATCGTTGGGATATGCCATTGGCAGGCTGCTTCAGGGGGGGGAGGTACTCGCCTTGATCGGTGAATTAGGCGTTGGGAAGACGGCACTGGTCCGTGGGATCGTTGTCGGCCTCGACGTACCGGCTGATTCCGTCACAAGCCCGACGTTCGTGATCGTACATGAATACCAGGGGCGTCTTCCGATCATTCATATCGACTTATACCGGTTGCAGAAACCGGATGAAGCTGATTCGATTGGACTATTGGACTATTTCACCGACGATGTGGTCGTCGCCATTGAGTGGGCGGACCGATTTCCCCGATTGCTTCCGGAGGACCGATTGGAAGTGAGCATTACCCATCGGACCAGGACGACCAGAGCAGTGCGGCTGGAAGCAAGAGGTTCACGCTCTCGCACACTTCTCGCTCAAATCAAGAACAGAGAGCGTCCAGCTGCACGATCAGTCAGAGCAAGCCTCCAGGCTGGTAGAAAGACTTCGTCGCGATGACTCGATTGATCCTGGTCGGCATCCTTCTGCTCCTTTCGTTGGCCTTCTTCCTTCAAAATCAAGAACAGGAAGTCACGCTCCGCTATTTTTTTGGATTACTTCAAGCTTCAACACCCATTTACAAGCCCATCATGGCCGGTTTTGTCATCGGCCTGTTGGTCGCGGTCATTCTGCTTTTTCCTCCCTGGGTCCGTGCGCGTATCGACCTTCGACGAAAGACGAAGGCCTTGCAGGAAGCCGAAGTGAACTTGGAGCGACTCAGGCAATCTCTTGAGAAGCTATCCGGACGGACTCAGAGTCCCGCTCAAATGGAATCTTCGAGGGACTTCGGTGATGAGTGACTCAACCTCGAGCCCGCTCATGCGGCAGTATCGGGACATCAAACAGGGATACCCTGAAGCCATCCTGTTTTTTCGCGTCGGAGATTTTTATGAGATGTTTTACGAGGATGCGCAGGAGGCGTCTCGACTCTTATCGATCGCCCTCACGTCTCGCGACAAGAACAGCCCCCATCCTGTTCCACTCTGTGGCGTTCCCTATCATGCAGCAACAGGCTATATCGCAAAGCTCTTGAAGGCCGGCCGTCTCGTCGCCTTATGTGAGCAAGTTGAAGATCCAAAAGCGGCCAAAGGCCTGGTACGGCGTGAAGTCGTCAGGCTGTATACTCCCGGTACGCTCGTAGACACGGAATTTCTTGCCCCTTCCGAGCTGAACTATCTGGCTGCCCTCTCCGTTGGACCAGACCCAGACCGAGGATCACCGATCGGCCTAGCGGTCCTGGAGGTGTCAACGGGTGAATTTTGGGGCATGGAGTTTCACAGTCCCCAGGCGTCCACGCAAGTGTTGAACGAGCTCGCTCGACTGGACCCTCGGGAAGTTCTTTTCCCCGCAGACCACCGCTCCCCTTGGATTGAGCAAATAGCAGGGGCGCGCCTGTGTGAACGACCACCAGCGTCGTTCAGCCATCAATCGGCTGCTCGCACCTTGACTGAACACTTCCGCGTGCAAACCTTGGAAGCCCTAGGCTGTGCCGATGTCCCGGCTGCCAGTAGCGCTGCAGGAGCCGTCTTGTCGTACTTCCGCGAGACCCAACCGGCGGTTCCTCCGGATCACATTCGCCGATTCACTGTCCGGCAGAATAGCGAGTACATGCATCTGGATGGAACGACCATCCGTAACCTGGAACTTCTTAAACCATTCATGTCGAGCGAGACAACGTCTGGTTTGAAATCTACGACTCTTCTGAGCCGGTTGGATCGGACCGCCACCGCGATGGGAAGTCGACTCCTTCGCCAGTGGCTGGTACGACCGTTGCTCCGTTGCGACCAGATCAGCGCTCGCCTCGACGCCGTGGAAGAACTGAAGAGCCACATGCAGGTGCGGACTGCATTACGTACAGGCTTGCGAGAGATCCAGGATATTGCACGACTCGGCAGCCGCATCGTCCTCGGTTTGGCCGGCCCACGAGAACTGCTTGCCCTCAAACAGTCTCTCTCGGTTTTGCCCGAGATTCTTGTTCAGTTGACGCCGCTCCAGAGCCAGCTACTCTGCGATGCAAGGGCGTCATGGGATAACGGCCAGGATCTCTACAACCTGATCGAGGAAGCCATCCGACCTGATGCTCCGCTCTCCCTTCGCGATGGGAATATCATCAAGGACGGCTATGACCCGGCAATCGACGAACTGCGTAAAGCCAGCAAGGAAGGGAAAAGCTGGATCGCGGGCATCGAGGTTCGAGAGCGTGAGCGAACCGGCATAGAATCGTTGAAGGTCCGTTACAACCAGGTGTTCGGCTATTATATCGAGATCACCAAAGCCAATCTTGCTCGTGTTCCCGCCGACTATGTTCGCAAGCAAACCCTGGTCAATGCCGAACGATTTATGACCGCAGAATTGAAGGAACTGGAAGAACGTGTCACAGGGGCCGATGTCAAGCTGCTCGCTCGTGAGCAAGAGGTCTTTGGTGAGCTTCGCTCACGATTGGCGAAAGAAGCCCATCGATTGGACGCCATGGCGATCCACCTTTCGCTCATTGATGTCATAGCCGCATTGGCGGAGGCGGCCGCCTTGCACCGATACAGCAAACCCACAGTCACGGAAGGGGGTGACATCACAATACGAGATGGTCGCCACCCCGTGGTCGAAGGACTCTGTACCGATTCGGGATTCGTCCCGAACGACACGGTCCTGGATTTGGAAACGAACAGGCTGCTGATCATTACCGGACCGAACATGGCGGGAAAGAGCACGTATCTTCGCCAAGTCGCGCTGATCGTGCTGATGGCTCAGATCGGCAGCTTCGTTCCCGCCACAGAAGCGTCTATCGGGTTGACCGATCGCATCTTCACCAGAGTGGGAGCCTCGGATAATCTGGCGGGAGGCCAGAGTACGTTCATGGTGGAAATGGTCGAGACGGCCAACATTCTTCAGAATGCGACTCAACGCAGTCTGATTCTACTGGACGAAATCGGGCGAGGTACAAGCACTTACGATGGCTTGAGCATCGCCTGGGCGATTGCGGAACATATCCATGACCGAGCTCGATTAGGCGCGCGCACGTTGTTCGCCACCCATTACCATGAGATGACACAGCTGGAGCAGCAGCGGACCGGAATCAAGAATTATCGCGTGGCCGTGCAGGAGCGCGGCGGAGACGTCGTGTTTCTTCGAAAAATCGTGGCAGGCAAAGCCGACCGGAGTTACGGTATCCACGTTGCGAAACTTGCAGGGCTCCCTCCCAACGTGATCGATCGCGCCAAAGCGGTGTTGTTACAACTTGAACAGCCGGAGACTCGTTCCGAGTTGATCCAGGAGCAACTCCCGTTGACATCTGATCCCCTTCCCCAGCCCCATCCGATTATCGAGGAGGTCAAGCAGATTGACCTCTTCTCGATGACCCCGCTCGATGCGCTGAATCGCCTTGCCGAATTGCAGCGCATGGTGAGTTTGGACCGCAACATTCCTTCCGATCGCTGACGATCATTAGTTAACCCTAATCCGAAAACGAAAACTCGTCTGTTGGTTTATTCCGCGGGTCCTGTCATGGCGAACAGCCCCACCGTGCTCACTCCACCCATCCCCCAGTGGGGCCCTTCCGTTGCGCGCGGTGGGGCGCCCCGTTCGCCACGTCACCCGCGGTGTTTATGCGATCTGTTGTCAAAATTATTTCGGATTACGGTTAGTTCCAGCCACTCGATCGCCGCAATCAGTTGTCTTGCCAGAAAAATACATCCTGTATACAATACAGCATTCATGTCTTGGTGGAGGAACAATGGCCGTCAGATTGAACATCACGATGGATGAGGATATTTACACAAGACTCAAGCAGGAAGTGCCTCCGAAGAAGATCAGCGCGTTCATCTCCTCCGCTGTTCGGGCGAAACTTCATCCGGACAAGAAGACCCTCGATGAAGCCTACCGTGCCGCCCGGAAAGAACGTTGGCGGAAAGAACTGGAGCATGACTGGAAGAGCACGGAGGGCGAAGGGTGGCCAAACTGAGGAAGCTACCCCGTCGAGGAGATGTCTACTGGGTTGCGCTGGATCCGACGGTTGGGTCAGAGATCAAGAAGACCAGACCAGCGGTGATCGTTTCTAACGATTCCTGCAACACCTTCGGCTCTCGCGTGGTTGTCCTGCCGCTTACCAGCAATGTCGATTCCTTGTATCCCGGTGAAGCCATGGTCGTCGTCAACGGCAAGTCGGCTCGTGTGTTGGGCGATCAGATCCGATCGTTGGATAAATCACGAGTGCAATCGAAAATCGACACATTGAGCCAAGAAGAGCTGGCCGCCGTCGAAGAGGCGATCCGCATCACGCTCGCCTTGCAGCCTTGAACGGCGAGGGCTTTTCCCAAAAACCTCCACGACCGTATTTCGAGGCGCTCGCCCAAGGTGAAGCGGCGCGAGCGCGGAATTTATCGAGCTGCGGAATCAGCCACAGCAACAGCTCGTGGCACGATTGCACAGGCTGGGGGACCGTTGGAGGCATCGCTCAACCCCACGCTGGCAGGGCTTAGGCTTGGTTCAAGGTCGGCTGATGGTCGTAGCCTATACAAGGCGAGGTTCGGACAGGATCCGAATCATCTCATTAAGGAAGGCAAATCGTCGTGAAAAAGTCCTCTTCCAAGAAACGCTCAAAGACCAACTGGGAAAAAATTGACGCGATGTCCGACCATGACATCGACTACTCTGATATTCCCGAACTCGGGAAAGCGTTTTTCAAGCATGCAACCCTTGTCCTGCCCGAGCCGAAAGCCACCGTGACCATGCGCGTGGATCGGAAAGTATTGGATTGGTTCAAAGCGCAGGGACGTGGCTACCAAACTCGCATCAACGCGCTGCTCCGAGCCTATATGGAAGCGCATAAGACGTGATGGGCTCGGGAAACTTGTCGATCTGCGGAATCAGCCACAGCAGCAGCTCATGACACGATTGCACCGCCTGGGGCACGGTGGAAGCAGACATCGGCACCCTCTTATCTATTCCAGTTGCGCTCGACTAAGCCTATGGCCCTTTCGGACATGAGTGTCACGGAGAATAGGGAGAGCAAAGGGTCAAAGAACAAAGCGCAAAGGGTTAGGGCTCAAGGTCCTGGGCAAGACGGAAGCCAATGCTGTTGCTCCGGCCGCCGGCATTGTCCCTGCTCCGGTTCGACGCACGCAGGCTCTCCGGTTCGTTGCCCCAGGAACCGCCACGGATCACGCGCCGGCCGCAGTCGCCGCCATTCGTCCCTAACCGGGCCGATCCATCAGTCGGTGCGTTCTTGTAAGAGTTGTGCCAGCAATCTTCCACCCATTCCCATACATTCCCGCTCATGTCATAGAGCCCCAGCGCGTTGGGCTTCTTGGTACCGACTGGCTCTGTTTTCGCTGCGTTATACACTGCATAATCAGGTAACTGCGTCTCCTCGGAGGTTCCTGCCCAAATATGGTCCTCCTTCTTGGCGATGCTACGAGCTGCATATTCCCATTCCGATTCCGTCGGCAGGCGGTACCGTTTGCCGGTTTGCTTGGACAACCAGTCCGCATAGTCCTTCGCGTCCAGCCACGACACACTGATCACCGGCCGCCGGCCACGGCCCCAATATTCATCATGGGGCACCGGCCGCTTGGCGGTCAAGGCGAACCGCTTGTATTCGTCAAACGTGACCTCAGATTTCCCCATCGCAAACGGTTTGACTGTCACCTTGTGGACTGGTTGCTCGTCGTTCCTGCCTCGTCCATGCGTGTCACCCTGTTCAACTGTGCCGCCGGGAACAGTTTCCATCTGCGGGGTCATATGGATGCTCATGAACGTTGATTGCGCCATCAGTATCCCACCTTCGACCGTCAAGGCTTCCTTCCACAACCAGGCGCCGATGGCACCCGCCAGAAGGATCAACAACCCTGCAACCAATAGGCTCACTTGGGCAATGCGTTTTGCCCTATGAGCTTCCTTTGCTTGAATATCCGCGGCCCTGCTGCTTTCGGCTGCTTGAGTCTTGGCCTCCGCAATCTTCGCCACGCTTGCTGCTTGCGGCGGTTCACTCCAAGGATTGTCGCCATTGATCGCCCTTTCGCACAACGACTGGTAGCTGCGCGTAATCGATAGAGCATCTCCACTGCGCTCGACCAAGGCACCAATTTCTTCCCCATATGCGTAGGCAGGTACATGCGGTACCTGGATTTCGTCGAAATACCCGGATAGATCACATTGCGATAGGTGGTACACCTCTTTAAATAGCTTCTCAAAAAGCGGCTGGTAACCCTCGATGCCGGCCCGAAGATCGCCGAAGCGCCATGCATCACGACGCCTCGGCTCCGAGATGTCAATCCTGGAAGGAAGTGGAAACACTAGCAGGGGTCTTAGATCATCAGACTGGCGTCGGTAGCGGGTCGCCCTTCTCACCTGATCAATGACTCCGGTCAGACTTTGTCGGTTAGGCGTAAAGACCACAACCAGTTTCTCCGGCATGAGCGTGGTACAGATGCCGCTGATGTCGGTGAGGCCGGTGCGGGAGTCAATCAAGACATACCGGTAGCGCCCCGCCAGGTGCTCGGCAAAGAGTTGGATTAGCAGGGGCGATCGGTTAAAGATGTTTTCCCAATCGAACGTGTTGACCCGCGTTGAATATTCGGGATCGAAGCGACCGGCCCTCATCAGGCTCAAGTACGGAATGCTAGTATGAACCACATAGTCATCGAGCTGAACGCCCTTCAGGCAACGAATTGCTCTCTCGGTCGCCTCTTCGTCAGTCTCCGGCGGCCCATCGGGAGTTTGCTGATCAAACGTCATAAAGAGATCAATCAGGCCAGGCAATTCGTCAAACGGACGCCTGATGTTCTTCGACTCCGCCACCTCTTCGGAGAATCTGCCCTGAAAGAAGCGGTGCAGTCCTGGAGCCTCCAAGTCCCAATCGACCATCAGGATGCCCTTGCCCTGTGTTTGTTGGGAAGCCAACAAGCACGCAACATTAGCAAGAGCCATGGACCGACCGGTGCCGCCCTTATAAGAGTAAAACGTGATGATCTCGCCTGAGCCGTCTTTCTTGCTCATGACTGTGGCTCACGTCCTGGAAAGACAGCCCGAGGCCGTTGGGCAGGCGACCTCCACGTCGGGATCTCGTTTTCGGAAGGAAGGCGGAAATTGATGCAGTCGCTACACAGTTCAATACCCGATGCCTCAAATGAGGACACGTGTTCGTAAATAGCCTTGGCGATCTTCTCAATCTCCGTTATGTATTGTGGGTTCTTGCTGATGTCCGTGTCAGCAGTGGTGAACCGAGTGAAGTCACAATAGTGCCGATGCGCCTTAATCTCGTCTGGGAGTTTGGCTGGATCGCCTCTGAAAATGATCGGAATGATCATCCCGTGTGCCGGCGACCACGCACTGCCCAATTTGGCTCTGCGCTCTTGCTCAACCAGCCTCATGCCTTCAAACTCCCGTACACAGTAACTGTGCCGCTCATACCTCGGGGAGTACACGACGATCATGCATACACTCTTGCAAATCACCGATGCCAACTCCTCGTTGTACTGGTAGCCCGGCTTTAAGCGGTCCTCGTCGATATAGACCTCCTCGTCCATGTACGGTTCGAGATAGCTCTTTAAGGCTTGCTTGAGCTGGCTGATAAAAGCCTTCGTTAAGTCGTGCTGTCCGTGACAGTAGCTGATGAAGCAGGCGTACATGGCTTTCCTCCGGTGAGACTCACCTGTATTCGTTTAGACATTTATCCACCGGTCGCTGATCCGCCGCGATATACTCTTCCATCGCAGTGACCTGATGACCGGCCTTGCGCAGCGCCTCGTAGACCACAGTTCTGTAGTCTATGAGGTCATCGTAAGTTGAGGAGAGATAGATCGTAACCATTGGTCGTCTCCTCAACCACAGCAATGCCAATGCCTGCCATGCAAAAACCGGAACACAGGAGCGCGACTCACGCAAAGTCGATGGCCACAGAGTGAACGGAGATGGATTGATGATGTGGAGACAACGGCGATGGGAAGGGTGATCGCCATAATTGGTATCAGATCAGATACAGAAATGTATCCGTAGAGATACCATAGGTAGGACATTCCATGCTAGTCTACGCACTGCATGACCACATGGCTTTCTGCGCAGGCTGGTGAAAACAAAACGGGCGGCGTCCCTTTCGGGAGGCCGCCCGTTTGCATCTGGGAGATGCCTTCAGTGCGGTCGATTATACTGAGCGGTCCATGGAACGAGACCGCCGAGAGTTTTCCCTCCCGGAAGCATCACATCGTACTGCATCCCGACGTTACTCCCATCGGGAGAAACCGGCGACGTGTTAAGATCTTGCTTGGCTGCTGCGCAAGGCTTATCGTATTCACTCTTCCCGACACAATCCTTGAGCCGAAGCGCGGACATGCTCACCGGCTTGCCCATTGAGCCGGACACCTCGGGAATCTTCTTCACCGATGAAATCACCCGATGATTCTGCTCAGTCTCTGTCACAACGAATTCGATCAAATCCGTCGTACTGCCTGGGGGAACTTCTTTTGCTGCTGCCGGCCCGGCATGAGACCGGCCCATCTTCTTCAACTCTTGCCATGCGGACTTATCGGCATAGAACTTCACATTTTTCCCCGGATGAACTTTTTGCCAGAACAAGCCGCTCTCGGCATTCCCGCCGAATACGGCGATGTTGATCCACACTGCTTCATCGTAGGGATCAAGCACGATCACCCGACCTTGAAGCGTGGTCGGTTTGCTCATATCGCCCCACTCGAATCGCTCTTGAAATGATTCAATGGCCGAGGCAGTCGAACCCATACCGACGACCAGCGCAACGGCTGCCAGAACGGCTGCACCTCGCTTCTGCAACATCATGATCACGTCCTCCTTCAACAACATCTTCGACATTGAGAGTGGCTATTCCTTAATCACCTTGAAGCCGGTGATGGTTCTGCCGTCCAGCGTGACCTCCATGGCGACCAATTCTTGAGAGGCCTTGATGATTTGGTCCATCAGCGCCTTATCCTTGACCGCCAGACGGACCGTCGAGGCCGCATGGTACCAGCCTGAATAGGTTGAATTTTTCTCACTGCCACCGGTAAAACCCCAGGCACAACAGCTGAACAACGGGTCAGGTGGCTTCACGTCGAAGGTCGTTGATGATCGGCCCGCAGGCGTGCCCGATCCCGGCTCTCCAGTATTCCAATATTGAATCCCGAACAGGAGTTCTCCATCCGGGTTATCCGCCCACTGCGACCAGACACGACCTTGCAGCGTCTTGGCCGCGGCTTCAGCCTTCAGCGGTTTTCCTCCAACCACTGCGTCGGCGAGGCCTAAGTGCTCTATGTCGGCAGCTAGGGAGACCCCGGTCGCTAGCAAGCCGAACCCCGAAAACACCGTCACGGCAGCTAGAATGACAGCCCTTTTCATACGTTTCCCTCCTTGCATCAAATTTGAGCCCGATAGTCTGAGACGTTATCCGTCCTCGATTCTGAAGTCGCTCAATCAAAGATTTTGCAAAGCTTTTGGGGAATTCACGTTCTCCACTAGCCTCCACCCAAACAGAAACGGGAAGCTGTCCAACCGGCACGGGAACGGTACTGAAACGGCGATGTCCTGTCAAGGACATGTTCGATGGATTCTAATGTAAAGAAATTCGCGTCACGATGTCAATGAATATGAATCCGTCGTGAAATGCCCATGAAACGGAGCCTATGGGCATCAAAGACGGTTACGAAAAGCTTGCGTTCAACTCCCGCACTTGCCGGGAGGAAAGAGGACCCAATCCGGTCAACGCGATGCGGTCATGGACGAACAAGCGCTGGGCGGTGTGAAATACTTGCTGCTCGGTCACGCCGTCGATCTCCATCATCAGATCCTCCAGCGTCGTATGGGTCCCGGCAATCAGCTCATCCTTGGCAAGCTTGTTCATCCGACTATGTGAGCTTTCCAGACTCAGCATGAGGCTGCCTTTCATCTGATCCTTCGTGCGTTTGAGTTCGTGACCATCGAGACCATGTCTGGTCAGTTTTCGAATTTCACGGTGGACCAAATCCAGGACGCGCTCAACCTCTCGTGCTCGAATTCCAACGTAGACCGTAATGGTACCGCCGTCGGAATAGCCGGACAGAAAGGAGTAAATCGAATAGGACAAGCCTCGTTTCTCTCGGACCTCTTGAAAAAGCCGGGAACTGACGCTGCCGCCGAGCACCGCGTTCAGCGCATAGACCGCATAGCGGTCCTTATGACCCGCTTCAACGCCCTCGAATCCCACACAGAGGTGAACCTGTTCCAACGGCTTCTGTTTCATCATCACGCCACCCTGGAGTTCAGGAGGCCACCGTTTGCGATGCAGGTAGCTTGAGGACTTGCGATACCGACCAAAGGTACGAGCCATGGTTTTTTCAAGCTGATATGGATCAAAATTCCCCGCGACCGCCACCACGATTTCTTCCGGACGGTAATGGGCGTCGATATAGTCGAGGAGATTCGACCGGTTCATCCGAACGATGGTGGATTCGTACCCCAAGATAGGCCGGCTCAAGGGATGTCGCCCCATCACCAACTTGGTATGAAGTTCCTGGACCAGATCCTCCGGGTCATCTTGAACCATGCGGATTTCTTCAAGCACCACCTGCTTCTCTTTTTCCATTTCGTTCCGACCCAGACGAGATCGCAGGAACAGATCCGACAGCAGATCCAACGCCTTGGGCAAGTGCTGATCCAAGACCTTGACGTAGAACGTCGTCGTTTCACGTGTCGTGAAGGCGTTCATCTCGCCTCCCAACGAATCGATTTCTCGCGAGATATCCGTCGCCGAACGGGTAGCCGTTCCCTTGAAGAACATGTGTTCAATGAAGTGCGAATACCCGGCCTCTGCGGGACTTTCATCGCGAGAGCCCGTATTGACCCAGATACCGATCGTCACGGATTTAAGGGTCGGAATGCGCTCAGTGACCAAGCGAATTCCGTTATCGAGGATGAGCTTGCGGTACAAGTCTTATCCGCTCGCTGAATCTTTTGCGCCGCTTCCCGTCGGCGCAGGGATGGTTTCCTTCCGGCTGAGCCGGATCTTGCCTTGCTTGTCGATCTCCAGCACTTTCACGAGAATCTGATCGCCCTCGGCCACCTCGTCGGCTACGGCTTTCACGCGGTGATGCGCCAATTGCGAGATGTGAACTAATCCATCCGTACCAGGCAACACTTCCACGAATGCCCCAAAGTCCATAATCTTTCTCACCGTCCCCATATAGACCTTCCCGACTTCAACTTCCTCGGTCAAGCGGTTGATGATTTCCTTGGCTTTTTGCAACGACTCGCCATCCGCAGAGGCGATGGTCACAATACCGGTGTCCTCAACGTTGATTTTGACGCCACAGTCGGCCTGGATCCCTCGAATGGTTTTTCCGCCCTGACCGATAATGTCCCGAATCTTATCCTGCTTGACCTTCATCGTGTAGATGCGAGGCGCGAACGCCGACAGGTCGGTGCGGGGACCCGCAAGCCCTTTGGACATGCGGTCGAGAATGTGGAGGCGCCCCGTGCGGGCCTGTTCCAAGGCCTGTTGCATCAACGCCGTGGTGATGCCGCCGATCTTGATGTCCATTTGAAGCGCCGTCACGCCGTTCTTGGTTCCGCATACCTTAAAGTCCATATCGCCAAGATGATCTTCAAGGCCAAGTATGTCCGACAGGATAATGACGTCGTCCCCTTCTTTGATCAACCCCATGGCGATGCCGGCGACCGGTTCCTTGATAGGCACTCCGGCGTCCATCATGGCCAGCGTTCCACCACACACGGTTGCCATCGATGAAGACCCATTTGATTCCAGAATTTCAGAAACAATCCGTAAGGTGTAAGGAAACACATCTTTGTTCGGAATCACAGGCTTCAACGCCCGTTCAGCCAAGGCTCCGTGCCCGACCTCACGCCTTCCTGGAGAGCGGAGCGGCCGCGCCTCACCAACGCTGAAGGGCGGGAAATTGTAGTGCAGCATGAATGTCCTGGTGTACTCGCCTTCCAAGGCGTCGATGCGCTGCTCATCGTCGGTCGTCCCGAGCGTCACCACTGCCAAGCTCTGTGTTTCGCCCCTGGTAAAGATCGCGGAACCATGCGCGCGCGGCAGGGCACCGACCTCGCAGGTGATCGGCCTGATGTCGGCTGGGCCGCGGCCGTCGGCGCGTGTACGATTTTCTAAAATCATCTTCCGGACTTCCGTATATTCCAATTGATGGAACACAATCTTGATATGCCGCTCCCTCGAGGGATCATCCGGCTTCTTCAGCTTTTCAATCGCGTCGGCCAGAACGTGGTCCAACCGCTCCTGTCTGGCTGTCTTATTGGCAATCATGATGGCGTCGCGAATCGGTTGTGCCACCAACGTCTTGATCTCGGCTTGCAGCGCAGAGTCGATCGACTCCGCAATAACCTCCCGTTTCGCCCTCCCGACTTTCTTGGCCAATTCATCGATCTTCTGCACGATCTTCTTAATCTCGACGTGAGCCAATTCCAGAGCCTCGAGCATCGTCTGCTCGGGCAATTCATTGGCTCCTGCCTCCACCATCATCACCGCGTCCGCCGTACCTGCCACTACCAGATGCAGCTCACTCTGCTCCATGGTTTCGAGGTCAGGATTGACGACAAGCCGGCCGTTGACCCGACCGATCCTCACTCCCGCGACGGGCCCATTAAAAGGAATGTTCGACACAGCGAGGGCGGCTGATGCCGCCGTGATGCCGATGACATCGGAAGAACCGGTCTTATCCGCCGAGAGGACCGAGGCAATGACCTGTGTTTCGAAGTAATAGCCTTCCGGAAAGAGTGGACGAAGCGGGCGATCGATCAAGCGGCTCGTCAGAACTTCTTTCTCAGCCGGTCGACCTTCGCGTTTGAAGTACCCCCCGGGAATTTTCCCGGCAGCATAGGCCTTTTCCTGGTAGTCGACGGTCAACGGAAGAAAATCTATACCCGGCTTGGCAGTTTGCGCGGCCACGGCCGTCGCCAGGACGACGGTGTCGCCGTACGAGGCCCAAATTGATCCATCAGCTTGTTTGGCGACACGACCGGTTTCGAGACGGAGTGTCCGACCTGCAATATCGATTTCTACGACCTGTATCATCTATGGTCTCCTCTGGTTAGATCCACAGATGCCCACTGAGATACGCTCAACCGCAAGCGACAAGTTAAAAAGTTGAAGGTCAGAGGCTCCTGGGGAACTTGATAACTTTTCACTTTCACACGGCGCGGTGCGCGTGAGCGCATGTCGGTGTTCATCTGTGGCACATCCGAATGATGCTGTGTCGGCGGAAAATGCCGCTGTTGGTACGACCGGTTATTTGCGAATGCCGAGTCGATCGATCACCGTTCGGTAACGAGCGTCATCGACATCGCGGAGATAGTCCAGCAACCGTCGTCTGCGTCCGACCAGTTGCAACAACCCACGCCGCGAGTGGTGATCCTTTTTATGGCTCTTGAAATGCTCGGTGAGATACGTAATCCGGGTGGTCAACACGGCAATCTGCACCTCCGGCGATCCGGAATCCTTGTCATGCTGCCGATATTGCTTGATGAGTTCACCCTTTGCTTCTTTCAGTAATGCCATACCTGCTCCTTCCGCATTAATGACTCAAGAGACTCAGGACCTTGCGAATTCTAATCGGCCCCACACGGCCGACATCGTGAGTTCCGATGGCCAACAACTGACCTGCTTCATTCTTCAGACGCACGGAAATAGCGGAGGAAGAAGAGGACAGTTGCCCGGCTCCCACCGGAAAAATAGGCGAGCCATGCAGGACACGCTGCGCTTGCTCAGCGTTCACCACCACCGCCGGGAGTTGGTACAGGAGTTGGTCCAACGAAATGAATTGTTTTCTGAGCGTTCCCGCCGCCAGATGGCCGTTAACTTGATCGATCGTCATTGCCTGTTCGATCAACAATGGTCCTACACGGCGACGTTCGAGGGTAAGGAGATGCCCACCTACCCCTAAGGCCTGTCCGATATCGGCACAGAGGGTGCGTACATAGGTGCCTTTTGAGCACACAATGCGCAGGACCACGTCGCGGCCGTGAAACCCTACGATCTCCAGCTGATGAATCGCGATCGACCGCTCTGCCCGAGGGATTGTTCTTCCTGCTCTCGCCGCTTTGTAGAGCGGCTGTCCATCCACTTTCACGGCTGAATACATCGGCGGTAGTTGCTGTTGTACTCCTCGGAATCGGGCGATCACCGCCTGGAGGGCGTCCTCAGGCACCTCACATGGATCGACTCTGGTCAAAACCTGCCCGGTTGCATCCTGGGTGTCGGTCGTTTCGCCTAACCGCAAGACAGCGCGATACTCCTTATCCCAATTGATCAAGTATTCAGCGATTCTCGTGGCTCGCCCGACTAGGATGGGCAAGACACCAGTGGCATCAGGGTCCAGCGTGCCGGCATGACCGACTTTGCCGCCCCGCAATATGCTACGGACTTTGGCCACAACATCGTGTGAAGTCCAGCCCGCTTCCTTGTGGACAACGAGGACTCCCTCCAGATCGTCCCCGTGGTTGGTTGTGATGCCTGTCCGGTCCATACCCTAGGAATCCGCGATCCTCTGCCCGCTGCTTGGAGAGTCCTGGATCTCATGTTGTCCAGACTCCCCGTGCAATTCTTCCAAGAGCTTCATGATGCGGTCACCACGAGCTCCACTGACATCCTTCTTGAAAATTACATCCGGAAGGTAGCGGAGCGAGAGCCGCCGACCTAATTCCGATCGCACAAACCCACTGGCTTTCGAGAGGCCGGCAAAGACATCTCGTTCAGCCTCGCCCGTTTCCATGGTCGTGACAAAAATATGAGCGATGCGTAAATCCCCTGTGAGCTCGACATCGGTGACCGTCACATCATGAACCCTGGGATCCTTGATTTTTCGCATGAGAATATCCGCCACTTCCATCCTGATCTGGTCGGCCACCCGGTCTGCTCTTTTATAGGTCGTCTTCGACATGTTGGTATTCCGACGTCGCTAATCACAAATATCGTGCGACCCTTGGGAGTAAGACCGCAGAGGATGCTGAAAAATCCCTTCCAGCAAGGCCGCAGCGAGCGAAAGGTCGAGGCGTACGCGGTTGGTACGTTGAGACCTTGAGCGATGCGAGAACGACGGTGGAAGGCTTTCGCAACATCCTTAGAGCAATTCTAATTGGGTTCGGACCACTTCGACTTCGGGCATGCTCTTGATCACATTCAACGCTTGTTCAAGCACCTGGTTCGCGTGACTACCCTCATTTGAGACGCAAGCCATTCCAAAGACGGCCTTCTGCCAGAGGTCCTGAGCGTCCACTTCGGCGACGGAGAGGTTGAACCTGCCTCGAAGCCTGTCCTTGAGCCCATGAATGACCTGCCGCTTGTCTTTAAGCGATTGACTCCCCGAGATGAATAATTCTACCGTGCATACACCCACGACCATGGCCAAGGTTCAGTTCAAGCAGGCTCTTGATAGAATCTCTATGATTTCGCTTAATACGCGTGCCGGCCTTTGGGCAAGGGGTCGGAGCCAAATTTCAGAGAAAGCTAGAGTTTTGCCGCGATCTTATCGATGGCATAGGCCTCGATGATATCGCCGGCTTTGACATCGTTGAAATTCTCGATGCTCAAGCCACATTCGTATCCTTGCTGCACTTCACGGACATCGTCCTTGAAACGCCGCAAGGAACCGAGTTTCCCCTGATAGACCACCACATTGTCCCGAATCACGCGTACCCCGGCACTTGACCGAGCGATCGTCCCGTCGATGATATAAGACCCTGCCACGGCTCCGACCTTCGGAATCGTAAATACCTGCCGAACTTCTGCTCGCCCCAGCACACGTTCTTTCAGGGTAGGCTCCAGCAATCCCTCCATCGCTGCCTTGATGTCGGCAATGGCGTCATAAATGATCGTGTAGAGCCTGATATCGACGCCCTGCTGCTCGGCTAACGCGGTGGCCTTCGGCTCGGGCCTGATATTGAAGCCGATGATGATGGCTCGTGATGCGGCGGCGAGCAGCACATCGGATTCCATGACTCCGCCGACTCCATTATGAATCACACGAAGCTTGACGGCCTCGGTCGACAGCTTTTCGACCGCGCCTGCCAATGCTTCGGACGATCCTTGTACATCGGCCTTGATGACAATGGCCAATTCCTTCACGGATCCTTCTTGGATCTTCGCGAACAGATCATCCAACGACACTTTCGATGGACCGGTCAACTCCGCCGCCCGTCGCTTTTGAGCTCGTTCTTCGGCTATCTCCCGGGCGACTCTTTCATTGGAGACGACATGGAAGACATCTCCCGCCGACGGAACACCCGGCAACCCGATCACTTCGACCGGAATGGACGGCCCTGCCTGCTGCGCTTTTTCGCCACGATCATTAATGAGGGCTCGAACACGCCCGCTGAATGCTCCCACGACATAGGCGTCTCCCACCCGTAATGTTCCGCTCTGAACCAGCACTGTCGCAACAGGGCCTCTCCCGCGCTCAATCTTGGCTTCGATGACGGTGCCCTTGGCCTGTCTGTGTGGATCAGCCTTGAGCTCAAGCACCTCCGCCTGAAGCAAAATCATCTCGAGGAGCGTATCGAGCCCCGTTTTTTGTTTGGCGGATACCTCGACCATAATGGTATCGCCGCCCCATGCCTCGGAGATCAGTCCATGTTCAGAGAGGGCGTTTTTTACCCGATCAGGATTGGCGGTCGGTTTATCGATCTTGTTCATCGCCACGATCAGCGGCACTCCGGCTGCCTTGGCATGGTGGATCGCTTCGATGGTTTGCGGCATCACTCCGTCGTCTGCTGCGACAACCAAAATGACGATGTCCGTGACCTTGGCACCACGAGCTCGCATGGCCGTGAAGGCCTCGTGGCCGGGAGTATCCAGAAACGTCACCTGTTTACCACGCACCGAGACGGTATAAGCGCCGATATGTTGGGTAATGCCGCCGGCCTCTCCTTCCGCCACGTTCGTTTGGCGAATCGCATCAAGAAGAGACGTTTTCCCGTGATCGACGTGTCCCATAATGGTCACGACCGGCGGTCGAGGTTCCGGCCGTTCATCACCGCCCGTTTCAACAACATCTTGCAGCAACTCGTCCCCCACTTTTTCGACCGATATGTCAACCTTGACTCCGGTTTCCTCTGCGAAAATCGACGCAGCATCCAGGTTCATAGGCTGGTGAAGCGTCAGCATTTGCCCCATGTCCATCAGTTTGCGGACGATGTCCGCCGGCCGTTGACCGATCAACTCGGCGAATTCTTTGACCGTCGTCCGTGGGGTGACTTTCACGCTCTTTCGGCGCGGTTTGGTAATTTCTGCCAGGGTGCTATGGTGCACATGCTTGGATCGGTCATCCCGTCGTTGCAGCGGAATTGCACGAAGGTCTTGCCAGCGGGCGGCATCCTCGCGGAATTTCACATCTTGTTGCTGACCATCTCTGGGGCGGCCTGGTTTTCGTGCTCTCTTAAGCTTGTCTTTTTGCGCTTCGGCCTCAATGGCCTCAAATGCCATGCTCTTCTTCTTGCCCGTCACCGGTTCCGGAGTCGGCGCCACGATCGTTGACGGAGCGACGGTCGGCTTTGCCGGTATCTCTTCCTGCTTCGCAACGAGCGGCGTCGGCACGGGTGGGGAAATCTCGTCCGGAACTTCTTCCGCTGGAAGGTCGCGATCCACTTGTCCACCACTGCTGGGCTGCTCATCGACTGGAAGCGGCGTCGGCACAGTGATCGAGGGCGCCGGTTGCGGCTGATGCTCAGTCTCAACAATCGGAGCTGATGCAAGGACCTCGACCGGTTCATCCTCTTTTTTTCGCTTGATCAGTATACGGCGCTTGTCCGGCTTGGGCGGTTCTTCGACGACGTGACTCCTTGCCGCAGCGGCTTTACCGTGACTCGCATGCTCCACCGGCCTTGCACCGGCCTCTCCTTCGATTCCTGTCACGTGACCTTTCGATCGTGATGCCAGTTTATCCAACGCCCTCTGAACGAGCTCGTCGTCGAGGGTGCTGCTGTGGGAAGAAACCGTTGCTCCCATCTTCTTGAGCTCTGGGATGAGCACTCGATTCTCCATTCCTAACTGCTTTGCGAGTTCGTATACACGCATAGACATGGGACGATTCCGTATTCTATCCGCTCGTTGCTTCCTCGGCTCTGGCTGCCTGCCGAGCTTCTTCCTGCAATCGCTGAGCCTCGGCTTCCTCTGCGAGCGCGGCTTTAATTTCTTTATCGCGCTCCACTTTTTCTTTTTCGTATTCCGTTGCGCTGATGATATCGATCTTCCAGCCCGTCAAACGTGCCGCAAGCCGGACATTCTGACCGTTTTTGCCGATAGCCAACGATAATTGCGAGTCGGCGGCGACCACGAGCGCCGACTTCTTCTCTTCGTCGATCCCAACCTTTTCAATCGTCGCAGGATTCAAGGCTTCGGCAATAAAGACCCGCGGGTCCTGGGTCCAGGTAATGATGTCGATCTTTTCGCCGCGCAACTCCCGAACGACCGCTTGCACGCGTGAACCTTTGATACCGACACAGGCCCCCACCGGATCCACGGCCTTTTCACGTGACGTGACGGCGATCTTTGTCCGATCGCCAGGCTCGCGCACGACCGATCTGATTTCGATGATCTTTTCCATGACTTCCGGCACTTCGAGTTCAAAGAGCTTCGCGACGAACTGCGGATGGCTACGAGACAGAATGACCTGTACATCCTTCGGCGTACGACGCACCTCCAGCAACATCGCCTTCACGCGATCACCGCGCCGGTACGTTTCACGCGGAATCTGTTCTTGGATCGGCAGGATGGCTTCCGTTTTTCCGAGATCCACCAGGTAATTCCGACGTTCCATTCCGAGAATGATCCCCGTCACGAGATCTCCCTGACGCGTCGAGTATTCCTTTTGAACCGCTTCCCATTCCGCCTCGCGCACCTTCTGGAAGATGACCTGCTTCGCTGTTTGCGCGGCAATCCTCCCCAATTCGTTCATTTCAATCAGCGAGCCGATTTCGTCGCCGACCTCCGCTTCACTATCATATTGGCGAGCTTCTTGAAGAGAAATCTCTGCTTTGGGATTACTGACCGTTTCAACGATGATCTTCTTGGAAACGACGGAAATTTCCCCGGTCTTTGGGTCGATTTCCACTTGGATGTTTTCAGCCTGGCCGAAGCGTTTCTTTGCGGCTGTCTGCAGGGCGGATTCAACGGCCCCGATGACTCGGGCCTTGTCGATTCCTTTCTGACGCCCGATTTCGTCAATCACTGAGATCAGTTCTCGGTTCATACGCCTCGCTCCTGCATCGGGTTACCGCTTACAATCACCGACTCTCCCATTCTTAAATTTTCACGACCAGTTTTGCCTCAGCAATCAAGTCTCGATTCAATCTCACCGTCCGTGATGTCGGCCTCGCGGCCACCGCCATGACTACGACCTGCTCATCCGCTTGCACCAGCTCGCCGGTGATCCTCCACTGGCCTTCGAGGGGTTGTCGAAGTTTGAGGCTCACCTCTTTTCCAATTGCCCGTTGATAATCTTGAGATCCCTTGAAGGGCCGATCAAGACCCGGGGAAGAGACTTCAAGCGTATAGGCATGGGGGAAGGGATCGGCCACGTCGAGGGCCGGTCCAAGGAACTTATGTGCCTGCTCACAGTCTGCGATGCTGACTCCACCTGATTTATCGATCAAAACTCGAACGATCGAGCGAGGACCTTGCCCCACGCACAGGACATCAACCAACTCAAGCCCGAGCGTCCATAGGATCGGCGAAATGACTTCGCGCAACCGGTCGGCAACCGGCTGCGGACCATTGCCCGGTATGCTCAACCCATTTCCCTTTGCCATGTATCCAAACAAAAAAGTGGGCATGAGCCCACTTACAGAGGGAGCACCATACCATGCACCTCTGTTCAAAGCAAGAGTACTAGCCGGTCAACAGCGCCCAGCGAGCAGCCAACGTTCGTGTGATAGGACCCGGTTGGCCGGAGCCGATGATTTTCCCATCGATCTGGACAACCCCAAGTACTTCGAGCGTGGTGCCGGTCAGAAATACCTCATCGGCTCGGTACAGGAAGTCGACCGGTATGAATCGTTCCTCGACCTCGATGTCGTCCTTTTTCGCCAACTGTAACACGACGGTTCGCGTGACGCCGGATAGAATTCGCGGACCCTCCGGGGCCGTCATGAGAACGCCGCTTTGCACAGCCATGACATTGCTCAGCGCACCTTCCATGACGAGGCCATCTCTGACCAAGATTGTTTCGAAGACGCCGGCCTTCTTCGCTTCTTCGCGGGCTAGGACGTTGGCCAGGAGATTGACGCTCTTGATATCACAACGCCCCCATCGAAGATCCTCCCTGGTGCATGCGCTTACGCCGGTCCGGCGGAGTTCCGGTCCCAGGGGATGAAACTCCCTGACGGTCATCACGACCGTTGGGTGACTCTCGACTGGGAAACCATGCTCCCGGGGAGCCGCCCCCCTGGTAAGCTGAATATAGATCTTGGCATCGCGATATCCGGCCAGGCTGAGTCCTTGTTGAATCCACCCTGTCCATTGGTCGCTGGTGTACGGTTGGCGGAGCGACAGTTCTCTTGCACTCCGGTCCAATCGAGCAAGGTGCGCCGCGAGTTCGAACGGGCTTCCACGATAGGTCCGAATGACTTCGTAGACGGCATCTCCGAATTGGAACCCCCGATCATCGATGGAAATGGTCGCTTCTTCCCAAGGAAGAAAGCGGCCGTTGATGAACGCGATATCGGGCATCGGCTCAATTCCTGGATGACGGCGCTGCCTCGATGCTGAACAAGCGCCGATCTTCGGCAGTAAATTTCCACCCCATGCGCTTTTCAAAAATCAGCTGATACAGCCCTGACTGCACGGCCTTAAACTCGAAGATGCGCTGGCCGTTTTCCACGGCGTTATTGCTCGCGATGCGGAGGAACTCATCGCTGAGAAGAGCGAGTCCTTTGGTGTCGTAAGACGGCACCCACTGCTCACCTCTGGTGCGATCTTCC